>NZ_CP137549.1:4657497-4958746 GCF_033335955.1 Streptomyces sp. N50 | reverse complement strand
TGGTCACGAACTGCGACCTGGACACGGACCGGGTGAAGGGGCTGTCCCGGCACACGGCGGAGGGGCGGACGTCGTATCTCCATGTGTCGGCGGGGTGCGGGACCAATCGGTATACGCCGGTGCGGTTCGCTTGTCCGCCGGAGGCGACGTTGTTGACGTTGGTGGGGCGGGAGTAGGTAGTCGGGGGTGGGTGGGGGCGCGGGGGGAGTTGGGGGTTTCTGGGAGGGCTGGGGGGCCGGGGGTTCCTGGGGAGGCTGGGGGTTCCTGGGGAGGCTGGGGGTGTCGAGGGGGGCTGGGGGTGCCGGGGACCGGGGGTTCCAGGGGGGCTGGGGGTGCCGGGAGGGATGCCGGGCGGGGCCGGGGTTTCCAGGGGGCTGATGGTTCCGGTGGGGGTGCCGGGGGTTCCAGGGGGCCGGAGTGGACGGGGGCTTCTGCGGGGTCCTCGTGGAGTCGCGGTCGCCGGGGTAGCTCGTCCAGCTCACCCGTATCGCCCGATTCGTCCCCACTGCCTAGCGTGAGGGCATGACCGCCCCGATACCCAGGGACATCCCGGACCTCCCCGCGGTACCCGGTATGCCCGCGCTGTTCGCCTCACCCGTTCCCGCCACCGCGGTGGTGGCCCCGTACCGTCGCCCGCTGGCGGCGGCGTACCGACTGCTGGTCGCGCTCGTGGCGGCAGCGGCGGTGACCGTCGACCTGTTCCTCGGCAGCCCGATCCGGGTGCTGACGTACTTCACGATCCAGAGCAACATCCTGCTGGCCCTGGTCATGATCGCCACGGCCCGCCGCGCCTGGACGGCCCGTCGCCCCGTCTCCCCCCTGGTCACGGGCGCGGCACTGCTGTACATCACGATCACCGGCCTGGTGTACCACCTGATCCTGGCGCACGCGTCGAGCCCGTTCGCGATGACGGGCGGAACCGTCAGCGGCTGGCAGGCGGTGACGAACCAGGTCCTGCACACGGCGATCCCGATCGCGGCGGTGGTCGACTGGCTGTTCCTGACCGCCCCCGGCCGGCTGCATCTGCGGATGGCGGCGACGTGGCTGCTGTACCCGATGACGTACCTGGCGGTGTCGTTGGGCCGGGGCGAGCTGATCCTCCCCGGTACACCGGGCCGCTACCTCTACTCGTTCCTGGACGTCGAACGGCACGGCTACAAGAGCGTCCTGGGCAACGCCCTCCTCCTCGGCCTCGCCTTCTACGCCCTCTCCGTCCTCCTCGTGGCCCTCGACCACGCCCGCCCGAACCCCATCCGCCACCGCGCCAAAACCGGATTTCGTCTCCAGCCACCGGTGGGCTAAAGTAAACGACGTCGCCGCGATGAGCAGCAACACTGGCAAGATGAGTGGCGACATCGGGGTGTAGCGCAGCTTGGCAGCGCGCTTCGTTCGGGACGAAGAGGTCGTGGGTTCAAATCCCGCCACCCCGACAGCCAAATAGCAGTTCAGAGGGCCCTCACCGATTCGGTGAGGGCCCTCTGGCGTTGCTGCGTGTCTAACTGCGTGACTATGCGTCGCCACCAGGTTCGCAGGAACCATCAGCCGATCCAGCACCATGGTTCTGCTGGTGGGCCTCCCTGCGCTGCCTGACTTCCTCCATCCGACGGGATCGTGTCGCTGCGATGGCCTGCTGGTTGGCCTCTTGGTAGTAGCCGGTAAGGTCCCGCAGCCCTTTGCTCACCTTGTCGAGACGATCTTCGAGTGGCTTGGTGGCACGCTGCCCGACCAAGGTTTCGCTCAATACCTCAAGATCAACGGTGTACTTAAGCTCTTCCACCGGTCCCATAGGGCCGTCACCGTGGACGGTGAACTCGAACAACATCGGAAGATCCGACTCGAACCTCCGGACGGCAGAATCGAAGAAGTACACCAGCCTCCGACCAGGAGGCATCATCGCGATCGGGCGGGCGATCACCTGCGCCAGCGCCTCACCCACGTCGTCCCCTTGGGTTGATGTCAGATCCGGAGTCACAGCTATTCTGACGTTGCGAGCAAGAGTGGGACCCACGTTCTGAATGATGAGCCCCAACAGGAGGGATCCAGCTTCGTGAAGCTGGATGTCCACGATGACGTAGGGCTCGTTCTGCTCACGATGCACTCGTCGGGCAACTTCAAGCTGTCCCTCGGCCGAGCGTGCTTGTGACCGTGCGTATTTCATGGCCCAAGCAGCGGCGAGGAACGCCAAGACAGACACAACGAGGGACCGATGCTCAGCCTTCACCACGGCAGGACATGTAGGCGGGCAGTCGCTGTGCGGCACTTCGAAACTTGGTGAGCACAGCCCCCCTTGGCACAGAGAAGGGTGGAACCCGCGGTGAGACGGTTTCCACCCTGTAGGACTACCGATGACGTCAGTCCGTAGTGAAGATGCTGTCCATCACAACGGCACCGGTCTGGATCACGGGTCGGATCTGCTTCCGGTAGACCTCCTCGGTCACCGCGGTACCTGAGTGCCCGACGAGCGCAGCGGACAAGCTTCACATGGAGGCTCTTGGCACGAGTTGTCTCGCGCTCAGCTTCCGTGAAGGCTGATGTGGCGCAGGCACCAGGTGCCTTGCGAGCGTTCGCCCCTGCCACGACGTGTAATGATCACTCGAGGGTCTTGGGGAGGGTTGCCATGGGAGAGATGCTGCGGGTCGGACAGGTGCTGCGCTACTCCAGTGCCAAGGATCCAACCGAACCCGTGCTCAACGGGTACGCGAACTTCCACTACGTGACAGATGCTCATGGTCACAAGAAGGCACTTCTCGAGTCCGGCATCAATGGCATGGCGAAGGTCTCGGTGAGCGGGCGGCAGCGACGGCCGGCGATCCTGATCCGTTCTAGCCCGTGGAAGGCTGGCAGCGAACAGACGCCGTGGCACGACGTGTTCGACATGGACAACGGCCACGTGCGCTACTTCGGGGACCACAAGGCCGGGCTCATCAAGCCCCCTGGAACCACCACCGGAAACGCCGCCCTTCTCGACGCCTTTACCGAGCATCAGGCACCGACACCGGAGGAACGAGCCGGCGCAGCCCCTCTGCTGCTGTTCCGCGCGGTGTCACGCAATGGCAAGGTCAAGGGGTTCGTCGAGTTCTGTGGACTCGGGGTCATAGAGCGGGCCGAACGGATCGTTCAGTGGGCGGGACACGAGCACACCACGTTCACCAACTACGTTTACGACATTGCCCTGATCGATCTAGCCGCTGAGAACGATCAGGTCGACTGGGACTGGGTCACCGCGCGGCGTAGTTCGTCGGTCTCTGAACAGGAAGCCCTTACCAAGGCGCCCCGCGCCTGGCGGGAGTGGGTCAAGCGGGGGCACTCCGCTCTGCCGCGGGTCCGCCGGCGCGTAGCTCGGGCACAGGTCACAAAGGTGCGCGATCAGCGACCTGTACCTGGCAGCCAGCGGGATAGCGACCTGCGGTTCATCTATGAGCAGTTCGACAAGCGCAAGCACGATTTCGAGGCTGTCGCCTCTGCGGTCGCCGCCCGGGTACTGAGGGGCTCGGGGCACAACTACCGCGAGGGATGGATCACCCGGCGCTCTGGAGACGGCGGTGCGGATTTCGTCGGGCGCATCGACCTTGGGTCAGGCCTCGCTGGCACCAGCCTCGTCGTGCTCGGTCAAGCCAAGTGCATTCGCCCTGACAGCCTGGTGTCTGCTGAACAGATCGCACGCGTCGTTGCACGCCTACGCCGCGGCTGGATCGGCATATACGTCACCACTGGAGCCTTCTCGGAGCCAGCCCAACTCGAGATGGTGGAAGACCAGTACCCCATCGTCCTCGTCAGCGGGATGGATCTCGCCCGTGAGCTGCGCAGTATGGCCCGCGACGATCACGGCAACGACCTTGCGGCTTGCTTGAACCACATCCTCTATGCCCAGGGCGTGCCAATCACCAGTCGTCGCCCCGAAGAGATCCTTCTTGAGTGAAGGGTGACAGCCAGCTTGCGTCTCTACATGCTGTACCAAAAGTCAGCCTCCGGACCTGCGGACCATTCGTGGACAGGTCTCGATCAACTTACTGGCCGTACGGCCGTGACCAGGTGGAACGCGGAGAACCGAAGGACCCTCCGGAGTCGTGTGCACACCCTCTAAGTTTCAATTTGCTGGCCAAGGACCTGCAGTCAGGCCCAGATGGGGAAGAGTTGTTCAGCCGGTGATGGCAGCACGGCCGAGCTTTTTGAGTACGTCCTCAGTCGACAGCTGTGAGTCTCGCAACTTCTCGTATCCGGCAACGACCTCATCCGGGTCCAAGCCTGCCGCTTTCGCCTCGCTACGCAGGTCAGCAAGGTCGATGGCATCCCTAAGCGCCTGCTTGGCGGCCTCGGCGTCCTCATGCTGCAGCCGCTTGGCCGCTTCCTGCTGACCACGCTTCCACATGTACCAACCTCCGCCGGTTCCGCCTGCCACGAGGGCACCAGCAGCGGCGAAGAAGAGAATGGGCATTTCGGATCCTTTCGTTGCCATTCATAGGCTGCCAGGTCCGTGCCATCATCACGGGCGATTCAGCGAAAAATGGCGATCTAGCTCCTACGCCCACCACCGGACGTCGCTGCCGGAACAAGGCGCTGAAGGGCACGGCACGCTGTTACCTCCATCAAGGCAAGTGGGCCGAAACGCGGCCGCGCCGAGCTGAACAAGAGGGCACGCAAGCGCCGCGAGAAGATGGGTCAGCGATACGGGGTGAGTTTCTAACTGCGTGACAACGCCAGCGAACAACGGCGGACGAGCGCGAACGGCTGCGGACCATCAACGCAGGTGACAACCGCACCGGCCCAAGGTAGGGCGCCCACTCAAGTTGCTTCAGGACGAAGAGGCCATGGGTTCAAATCCCGCCCCCCGACAGCCAGATAGCAGTCCAGCGGGCCGGTACTGATCCCAGTACCGGCCCGCTGACGTTCTCGGCTCCCCTCCCCCTCAGTACATCAACGCATCCTGCGCATCCGCCACCCAGTAAGTCACCTTCAGCGAGTCATCCACGTACACCCCCTTCGCCAGCAGTGCCGGAGTCGCCGCCGGGCTGATGCTGTTGTTGTCGCGGTCGAAGAAGTAGACGGAGAGGGACTTGGCGGTGCGGCCGTTGGTGCCGGAGCCGTTGTCTCCGCCGGCGAGGGCTACGCCGGCGTAGCCCGACTCGCCCGGGGCGAGGGTGGTCACCGCCTGGGGCTGGGAGTCCTTGATGACCGGGGGTACCGACTGGGCGTCGTCGAAGTTGACGGCCGGGTAGTAGTAGAGGTCGCAGGTCTTGGAACCCGTGTTGGTGACGGTGAGCAGCATGTGGTTGATGGGGCGTGAGACCGTCTGGGCGGTGACCTTGGTGTTGGCGCCGCTGCACGGGACCCTGCTGGCGGTCGTGTCCGAACCGGAGTCCGAGCCCGAACCGGAGCCCGAGCCCGATGCGGAACCTGAGCCGGAGCCCGATCCCGCGCCCCCGCCCGCCTTGCTGCCGCCCGAGCCCGTGCCGCTGCCCGTCGACGTACCGCCCGACGTCGAACCCGTCGAACCCGTCGAGCCCGTCGAACCCGTCGAGCCCGTCGAACCCGTCGAGCCGGTCGAACCCGTCGAACCCCCCGCCTTCGTCCCGGACGGTGCCGGCGTCGTCACCGTGGAGGACGTCGGGTTGGCCGCGCCCTCGTCCTGTACTCCCAGCTTGTCGTTGCAGGCGGTGAGCGAGAGCGCGGCGAGGGCGACCGTGGCGGCGGCGAAGAGGCGGGTGCGGGGACGGGCGGTGAACGCGGACATGGCTGGTGTGCCTTTCGGAAGGAGGGAAGTCGCCGTCGCCCAACCGGTCGGCGGGCGGCGTGCTTTGATGACCGCAGCTTGTGCCGCCTTCCGTCCCACCCGCTACGACAGCCGGGATCTACGGGAACCTGGAACGTTCGCACCGGCTCTTACCTGGGGGAACAGTGACCCCCTGGAACGCTCGACTGGAATGGGGGCAGGGTGGCAGGGCCTGAGGAGACCGCCGATTTCGCGGCGCTGATACGGGAGCTCAAGGACCGTTCGGGGCTGAGCTACGGCGTGCTCGCGAAGCGGCTGCACATGAGTACGTCGACGTTGCACCGGTACTGCAACGGCGATGCCGTACCCACCGAGTACGCCCCCGTGGAGCGGTTCGCCCGGCTCTGCAAGGCGACCCCGGACGAGCTCGTCGAGGCACACCGCCGGTGGATCCTGGCCGACGGGGCACGCCAGCGGGAGCGGAAGGCCGCGGCAGCCGGGGCAGCCACAGCGACAGTCCCGGCCGCTACGACAGCCCCAGCCGCTGCGGCAACCCCGGCGACCTCAGCGACCTCAGCGACCTCAGCGACCTCAGCGACCTCAGCGACCTCAGCGACCTCAGCGACCTCAGCGACCTCAGCGACCTCAGCGACCAACACGAACACCCCCGCCCCCGCCCCCGCCATCCCCTCCGCCTTCACTCCCCCCGACACCGAGCCCCCCACCACACCCATCCCCACCCCCGAGGCAAGCCCCGCCACCCCGCCCCCACCCGGCCCGAATCCCCCGACGGCAAGCCACCCCACCCCCGACCCCACCCCCCGCAACGACACCCGCACCCGCACCCGCCGCCGCACCACCCTCCTCACAGCCGCCGCCGTAGCCGTGGTCCTCGCCGCCACCGCCCTCGTCCCCCGTCTCCTCTCCGGCGACGACAACAGCGGCGACCGCAAGCAGGAAGCCGGTTCCGTGACCTCCACCGGAAACGGCAGCTCCGGCCCCTCCCCGTCGTCGAAGTCGACGGCGACCTCCTCCCCCTCCCCCTCCACCTCGCCCTCCGACAGCGCCAAGCCCTCCCACTCCGCCACCGCGAAGACCGGCACGTCCGCCACCCCGGGCGACAAGGCCGGCGGCGGCGCGGCAACCGCCGCCGTCCCGCTGACGGTCACCTCACGGCCGTACGCCTGGGAGAGTCCGTGCAGTCAGACCTACCTGGTCGACGAGGACGCGGCGAAGGTGCCGCCGCCGCCCACCGAGCAGGACGCCCCGAGCTGGGTGAGCGCGCTGGGGGCGGTCTCCGCGGACAGTCAGTATCTTGAGCTGACCGTTCAGGGGACCGGGGAGGAGACCGTCGTACTCCAGTCGCTGAACGTGCGCGTCGTGCAGAGCGGGACGCCGCTCGCCTGGAACGCGTACACCATGGGGTATGTCGGGGTCGGCTGCGGCGGCGGGGTGCCCACGCACTCCTTCGACGTCGGGCTGGACGCGACGCGGCCGGTGGCCACGCCGAAGTCCGGGCAGACCGGGCTGCCGTACAAGGTGAGCGAGAGTGACCCCGAGGTCCTGTACATCACCGCCGGCGCGGCCTCGCACGATGTGCGCTGGTACATGGAGCTGGCGTGGACGAGCGGGACCCGGCACGGGGTGCTGCGCATCGACGACCAGGGGAAACCGTTCCACACCAGCGGGATGAGCGGGCGGCCGCGCTACGGCTATTCCCTCGACGACAGCGAGTGGGTACCGCATCAGGCCGACTGACGCGGGCACAAGGCCGAAATCGGTGCTCATTAGCCGGAAACGGCTCCCGGCGTCCCCGTCCCCGGCAGTACGCTCGTCCTACGGCAGCCCCGGACCCCGGCCCTCTCCGTGCAGTCTCGTTCCGCGCAACAGAGGCCCTGCGCAAGAAGGCGAAAGCCACTCTCTTACAGGGGAGATGGGGGCACATGGGCCTGCGTCCTGAGCTGATCGACGAACTACGGGTGGTCCGGGCGAGCGGTGAGCTCGATCTGGTGACCGTTCCGGCTTTCGCACAGGAGCTCAAGGAAGCCCGGCACGGCACGGGGCGGCTCTTCCTCGTCGTCGATCTGCTCGACGTGACCTTCATGGACGGCAGTGTTCTGGACCCGCTGAGCGCGGCCTGGGAGGAGTGCCGTGGGCGGCTCGGGTGGCTGCGCGTCGTGCACTCCCGGCCGGGGTCGCTGGTGTTCCGGGCCGCCGGTCTGGTGGGGCGGTTTCCGCGGTACGCGAGTGTGCGGGACGCCCGCGAGGGCGTGCTCGCCGACGGCGCGTCGGAGCGCCGGGCCACGTAGGGTACGGCAGACGTCGGTCGGCGCGTCGTCTCGAAGCGTCCCGGCGGCCGCGGAACGGAGCACGGTGATCAGCGACGGCATGGCCGAAGTCCTGCGGTCGCTGCGCCTCGGTGAGGGCGGCGATCCGGCGCAGGCCTGCGCCCGGGCGCTGGGTGCCGAGGGCGTCGCGCTGTCGCTGCTGGTCGGCGCCGACCGCACGGCCGAACCCCTGTGGTGCCATCCCGAGCTGAGCGCCCGTTTCGAGGAGCTCCAGTTCACGCTGGGCGAGGGCCCGGGCCCGGAGGCCGTCCGCACCGGTTCGCCCGTGCTGGAGCCGGACCTGGACCGGGTACGCCCCGAGCGCTGGCCGGTGCTGCTGCCGGCCGCGCGCGACCTGGGCGTCCAGGGCGTGTGCGGGTTCCCGCTGGGCTTCGGCGCGATCCGGGTCGGCGTCCTGACCGTGCTGTGCGCCGGGGACAGACGGGTCAGCGAGCAGCAGTACGCCGACGCCACCTCCCTCACGGCCGCGCTGACCGGCACGTTCCTGAACGGGAACGGGCACGCGAAGGGCATCGCCCCGGGCCCGGCCGCGATGCCGGACTGGCCGACCGGGCTCAACCGCCCCGTCGTGCACCAGGCCACCGGAATGATCAGCGTC
The DNA here is from genome assembly GCF_033335955.1 of Streptomyces sp. N50. Classification (GTDB taxonomy): domain Bacteria; phylum Actinomycetota; class Actinomycetes; order Streptomycetales; family Streptomycetaceae; genus Streptomyces. The sequence continues at coordinate 4,950,090 of NZ_CP137549.1, read as the reverse complement.
CAGCTGGGCGTGCCCATGCAGGAGGCGCTGTTGCGCCTGCGGGCCCACGCCTACGGCAGTGAACGCCCCCTGGGGGAAGTCGCGGCGGACGTGGTCGCGCGCCGGCTCCGCTTCGGGGGCGAATGGGACGACGAATGGGACGACGATAAGAGCGGGCCGTATTCGCCCGACACTGGAAAGGGATGATCGCCATGGCCCGCGAACGACGTCTGGCCGAGATCTTCGTGGAGGTCGCGGACTCCCTGGTCGAGGACTTCGACGTCATCGACCTGCTGCACCGGCTGTCCTCGCGCTGCGTCGAGCTGCTCGACGTGTCGGCGGCCGGGATTCTCCTCGTCGACGCGCACGGCGAACTACAGATCATCGCCGCCTCGGACGAGCACACCCGCCTGCTGGAGCTCCTCGCGCTCCAGCACGACCAGGGCCCGTGCGTCGAGTGCTACCGCACCGGCGCCGCCCGCACCAACATCGACCTGACGCGGGCGGAGGTGACCGCGGCCTGGCCGCGCTTCGCGGCGCAGGCCCGCGCGACGGGCTACGTCACCACGCACGCCATCCCGCTCCGGCTGCGCAACCGCGTCGTCGGCGCGCTCAACCTCTTCCAGACCACCCCGCACCGCCTGGGCGACGACGACATCGCCCTCGCCCAGGCCCTCGCCGACGTGGCCACCATCGCCGTACTCCAGCAGCGCACCCTGGAGCAGTCGCACGTCGAGAACAGCCAGCTGCAGAACGCGCTGACCAGCCGCATCCTCGTCGAGCAGGTCAAGGGCGTGCTGGCGGAGCGCTGGAACACGTCCGTCGACGACGCCTTCGCCGCCTTCCGGTCCTACGCCCGTGCCCGCCATCTGCGCCTGTCGGACCTCGCGGCGCAGATCATCGAGGGCGACTTCGACACCCGGATCATCCCGCCGCCGCGGCCGTCGTAGCCCAGCTCACGCGCGCCGGGCGGCGACCCGGTCCGCGGTCGGCCAGTGCACGTCGTAGGCCCAACCGGCGCGCTCCATCAGGCGGATGACGGCGGCCGACGGGTCGATCTGGCCGCGGTCGACGCCGTGCCGGGCGCTGGTGGGGTCGGCGTGGTGGAGGTTGTGCCAGCTCTCGCCGAAGGAGAGCAGGGCCAGCGGCCACAGGTTGGTGGCGCGGTCGTGGCGCCGGGTGCGGAACGGCCGCTCACCGATCATGTGGCACAGCGAGTTGACGCTCCAGGTGACGTGGTGGAGCAGCGCGATCCGCACAAGTCCCGCCCACAGCAGGCCCGTTACCCCGTACAGCCAGCTGCCGCCGATCGCCCAGCCGAGGCCGAACGGCAGCGCGAGGGTGAGCAGGCACAGCCACGGGAAGGCGCGGGAGACGGCCCGGATGTCGGGGTCGGCGACGAGGTCGGGGGCGTAACGCTCGGGCGGTGTCTGCTCGTTGCGGAACAGCCAGCCGACATGGGCGTCGAACAGCCCGTGCAGCTGGCCGCGCAGGTGCGTGCCGTAGCGGTACGGCGAGTGCGGGTCGCCGGGCCGGTCGGTGAAGGCGTGGTGGCGGCGGTGGGTGGCGACCCAGCCGATGACATCGCCCTGGAAGCTCATCGACCCGGCCACCGCGAGCGCGACGCGCACGGGCCGGATCGCGCGGTACGAGCCGTGGGTGAGTCCGCGGTGGAAGCCGACCGTGACGCCGAGACCCGTGATCGTGTAGAGGACGACCGCGAGCACGATGTCGACGGGGTGGATCAGCCGCCCCCACAGCAGCCAGCCGGCCAGGCCGAGCCCCACGAACGGCAGGACGACGATCGCCGCGGTGACGCCGACGTAGATCCGGTCCCCGCTGTCCCGCACCGGCGCGGGACTCTCGTCGGGCGGGAAGGGGGAGGTGCCGTCGTAGGGGGCGGGCGGCGGCGGGTCGGTGCCCGCCGGGATCCCCGTCGTGGACGGGGTGGAGATGGTCGACATGCCGGGACTCCTCGGCCTCGCTGCGGATGGCGCGGCCGGGGTCACGGGCTGCCCCTGTGGAGGGAAACGCGAGGACACGGCGCCGGAACGGGACATCGGCACGCGAAGGCCTCGGTCCTTCCACGGTACTCCGGCCCGCGCCGGAACGCGGTGGCCGGGAGCGCGTGACCGCCGCGTTGACACGAACCGTCGCCGCACGTTGACTGGCAGCACGGCGCAGGGCAGTGGCCGGTGCACGGACGATCCCAATAACGCCTTCGGGCGGGACGGAAGCGACTCCCGATGATGTACGACCAGACACGCGCCCAACAACCCGCGGGCCAGAACCGGGTCCCCTCCGAACGCCGCACCCCCGGCCCGGAGCCGCTGCTCCCGTCGAGCGAGCGGGACAAGGTCCTCCAGCGGCTGCGGCACGCCCTCAACACCTTCGCCGACACCCCGCGCGACGCCCTGACGGAGGCGGAGAGCGCCTACGACGAGGCCACCGCCCAGCTCGTCGCCGCCCTCGCGGCCCGCCGTGAACTCCTCCGCGCCAGCTGGGCCGACGAGGACCCGGAGGCCCAGTCCGACGAACCCCGCAACGCGCTGCGGCAGTACCGCGAGATCACCCAACGCCTGCTCCAGCTCTAGCAGTTGGGTGTGCGGGGAGGCCTCACCGCGAGGTCGGTGGCCGTCGTCCCAGGCCGCCGCCCGCCCGCGTGATCGCCGACTCCACCGCCCCGATCCGCTCGGCCAGCACCCCGAGAGCCGCCACCGCGTGGCTCAACGGGTCGCCCTCCGCCATGCCTCGCGACCGCACGTACGCCGCCTTCAACTCGCCCCAGCGCAGGGCCTGTTCGTCGCTCAGCGTGCCGCGCAACTCCCCCAGCTTCAGCAGGTTCGCCTCGGCACCCGTCCCCAGGGTCTGTGCCTCGGCGGTGTAGTGATCGTCCAACACGGCAGCCAGCTCAAGGGAGTTCATCACCGGCTCGATGCGCTGGGCGACGCGGTTCATGGTGCGGTACGACCCCTGGAGCCGGAACGGCGGTTCCGTGCGGGCCGCGTCCGTCATCGCCGCCGACGCCATGTACGCGGAGTTGACCGCGAGCACGGTGTCGCGGGCGGCGAGCAGATGCCCCAACACCGCGACCGTACGGGCGAGTTCGGCGGGTTCGCAGGCGTAGGACAGCTGGTCCGCGTGGGCGGTCGCGTCGCCCTCCGCCAGCCGGATCAGCAGGTCCAGGTCGGACCGGTCGCGGCCGGCCAGCGGGGCGAGCACCGGGTTGGAGGTCAGCGCGTTCTCCAGGAAACTCAGCGCGAACACCGCCTCCTTGCCGGTCAGGACATCGCCGAGGTTCCACACGTCGGCACGGTTGGCCAGCATGTCGGGGACCCGGAAACGCCCGCCCGACTCGGTGTAGGGGTTGCCGGTCATGCAGACGGCGAACCGTTTCCCCCGTAGGTCGTATGTACGCGGTACGCCCTCCCACACGCCCTCCACCCGCCGCGTCGCGTCGCACAACGGGATGAATTTCTCCAGGAGTTCGGGCGAGGTGTGCTGGATGTCGTCGAGGTGCAGCAGCACGTTGTTGCCCGCCGCGAGCGCGAAGTTGACCTTCTCCACCTCCTGCCGGGCGGTCGCGTTCGGCGCCTCGGCCGGGTCGAGGGAGGTGACCCCGCGCCCGAGGGCGGGCCCGCCGACCTTGACCAGCACCAGCCCGAGCCGGTCGGCGACGTACTCCATGAGGGTCGTCTTGCCGTACCCCGGCGGCGAGATGAGCAGCAGCAGGCCGCCCGTGTCGGTCCGCAGCCCCTCCCCCGCCGTCCCGATCTGCCGGGCCAGGCTGTCGCCGACCAGCGGGAGATACACCTCGTCGACCAAGCGCCCCCGCACGAAGGACGACATCACCCGCGGCCGGTACTCGTCGAGCCGCAACCGGGCCCGCTCCGCCGCGACCAGGGCCGTACGGCGACGCTGGTACGCGCGATGACCGGGCACGTCCGTCGCCCTGAACTCCCGCGTGCGGGCGAGGAGTTCATCGACCCTGAGCACCAACGACCCCGCCTCGACGCGCGGGTGGGTCCCCAGCAGCCCCCCGACCGTCTCCGTGAGCCGGGCGTCCGACTCGTACCGCGGCGCGTCCGGGCAGAGTTCGGCCGCCACCGCCTCCGCGAGGTCCCCCGGGTCGGCCTCGGTGCCGGACGCCGTCGTGTACGCCGTCAGCCAGGCCTCCACCAGCTGGCGGCGGGCGGCCAGTTCACCGACGGCGAGCACATCGTCGTCGTAGGCCGAACTCCCCACCGCGCGGCGGAACTTGTCGAGGAGGGTGCGTGCGGCGGCGCTGATCACGAAGCCCTCGGGGCCGGTGGTCAGTTCGTCGAAGAGGTACGCGGCGGCGGACTCGCCGGTCCGCTCGGCCAGTTCGGTGAGGAACTCGGCGACGGCCGGGGTCGGTCCGAAGGTGTCACGGGCCCGCGCGAGCGACCGCGCCCGGCGCGTCCAGCCGGCCCGCTCCTCCGGGCTCGTGCCGTGCGTCCAGAACAGCAACGCCCGTGCCCGGGCGCCTGGTTCGTGCCGCAGCAGGCCCGCGCCCTCGTACCGGCGGAGCAGCGCGGCCAGGATCGCGGTCGCGTCGTGGTCGTGCACACCGCGTTCGTAGCCTTCGTCGTACGACTCCCGCGCGGCCCGGCGGACCAGGGCGGCGAGGTCGGGTTCCTGGGCGAGGGCCTGGGCGCCGTGTTCGTCGAGGAGGCGGGCGGCGAGGTGTTCGGCGCGGTAGACCCGCGGCGATTCGGAGGGCAGCGGACGGTCCCAGAACGCGCGCGTGGCCGCGAACTCCGGGTCCGTGACCGGGGTTCGGTAGTCCGTGCCGGTGAGGGCGAAGGCGAGGCCGTCGCCGGAGGGGACCAGGGTGAGGTCGAGAGGCTCGGTGTTCACGGCGAAACGGTGGCGGCCCAGGCGCAGGGTCCGGCCGCCGTCCGCGTACAGGTCGGTGCGGTCGCGCAGGGCGCGGGCCGCCTCCTCGCGGGCCGAGGCCAGCCAGCCGGTCAGCTCCTCCGCCCGCACCTGGTCGCCCAGTTCCCGGAGTTGGCCGGCGGTGCGACGGACCTTCGTCACCATCGGGTCGGAGGCGAAGTACGTACTGACCGCGTCGGCGTCGGCGAGGGTGGCCGCCCGCCGGACCACCGTCTCCAGGACGCGGTTCGCCGAGACCGCCAACCGCTCGGCCCCGCGCGCCCGTTCGTCGGCCAGGGTCTGCTTGCGGGCGGAGAAGGTCTCGTAGATCTCGGCGCGTCTGCCGGTCAGTTCGGCGAGGAAGTCGTCGAAGTCCGCGAAACGGGCTTCCAGGTTCTCCAACCGCACCAGCAGCCGGGCGAGTTGGTCGTCGCACGCCTCCGGTGTCGCCGCGTCGGCGAGCGCACCGGTCACCGCCTGGCCCAGCAGCGCGAACTCGGCCGCGAACTCCGCCCGGCCCTCCCGGTCCTGAAGCTCCCTGCGCCGGGCGTCCAGCGTGGCGCGGGCCCGGTTGACCCCGCCGAGCACCTCGGCGATCCGCTCCAGGATCGACGTACGGACCGTGGCGTCACCGATGTCCAGCCCGGCGATGACCTCGGTCACCGTCCGCAGCCCGTCGGTGAGTTCGTCGAGCCGGGCGGCCACCGGTGCCGACTCGGCGACCGTGGCCAGCTCCCCCGCCGCCGCGATCAGCCCGCCGATCAGCTCATGGTGCCCGGCGAACGCGCCCTCCCCCGCCAGGAACGCGACCGCCCGCTGCCCGAACGCCCCGAGCTCCGCCTCGGCCCCGGCCGCCGACTCGTCGATCCGCGCGGTGTCCGCGTACCGCATCTCCTTCAGCGTCAGCAAGTGCCCCTGTGCCCGCCGGAGTTCGGTCAGCCCGGCGACCCACCCCGCCGCGTCCCTGGGCGCCTCGCCCCGCAACCGCCGTACGAGCCCGGTGAGCCGGCCGGTGGCATCGTCAAGGGCGTCGGCCGCACGGGCGGTGAGCGTCCGGACGGTCTCGAACTCGGCCAGGACCTGTTCCGCCGTGACCCGGACGTCCGCCAACGGGCCGCCCAGATCCCCGAGTTCGGGATCCCCGAGCCAGTGGTACGAGTCCGCCGCCCGGACGCACGCGCCGACCAGCGCCTCGTACACCTCCGCCGTGGGCTCCATCCCGGCCACCGCCCCCGCGAGGGACAGACAGTCGGAGATCCCCCGCACGAGATCGGCGTTCCCCACCCGGAACAGCGGCCCGGAGCCGACGAGTTGAGCGGCGGCGTACGTGTCCGAGACGTACGGGGTCCGCCACACCCGCAAGGGGTGAACGCGAGCGGCCTCCCCCTCCGCACCCGCGCGCAGCACCATCAGCGTGCCGTCCCCGAAGAGCGCCCAGCCCTGGCAGGACAGCGGGTTGGCGACCTCCTTGCGGATCATGTTGTACGGCAGCAGCAGGCTCCGCCCGGGCACCCGCGCCCGGTACGCGAACAGCACGTCCTCGCCGTTGGGCGAGCGCACCACGCGCTCCAACTCCAGCCCGGCGGTGTCCACTTCAAAGGTCTTCCACGCCCCCGTGGCCAGGCAGTACCCGCCCGGGAACACGATCCCCTGCTCCTCCGGCAACCGCTGACACGACAGCCCGATCCCGTCGAGCCGTACGACGGACTTCGTGAGCGTGTTGAAGACCAGGTACCGGCGGCTCTCCTCCTTGTAGGGCCGCACACGCAGCAGCACCAGCGCCCCCACCTGCGCATACGCGATCTCCGCGTCGGCCGCCGACTGCAGCGGCTCGTCCACCGGCTCGGAGTAGATCCCCTCCCCCGTCTCGGTGTTGTCCTCCACCTTGACGATGAGGGTCCCGCCGACCGTGCCGACGTACAGCCCGTCCTGGATCCGGACGTGCGGGTGCCGGCCGGGGACAAGGTCCTCGCGGGTCGTCGCCGTCCAGACGAAGTCGTACGGCGGCGGGAAGACGTGATCGCGTTCGCCGTGCGCGTCCAGGAAGGTCGCCGACCCGTCGTCGTCCGCGAGTGCCCAGCGCAGCACCCGGATGTCGTCGGCCTTCTCGCCGGTGCGGAAGACGGCGAGCAACTTGCCGTCGAGGCGGCGGAGTTGGAGAAGACGGGCCTGGCGGTAGTACCGGTGCAGTGCGGTGAACTCCCGTACGAAGTCCGGGTCGTCGAGGAGTCCGGGTACGGCGTCCTCGGGCAGCCTGCGCAGGTCGTGGCGGTCGTGCGGGGCGAGGACGTCGGCGACCGTCGTCTCCCGGGTGACGCCGAGGGCGACCTGGCGGCCGAAGAGGAGCGTGTCTCCTACGGCGACGAGGTCGCGCGGCGCGGCCGGGTGGTCGGTGTCGAGGCGTTCGGTGCCGGTGAGTTCGAGGCGGGTGGAGCCGAACTCCTCGGTGCGGCGGGCGTTGAGCGTCTCCGCGCGGCGGGCGAGTTCGGCGGCCTGTGCGGCGAGGCGGTCGCGCAGGACCTCGTAGGTGCCGGTGTCCAGGCCGGTGGTCATGGGTCCCTCTCAGGATCTCGGGGGAGGTGGGTCCGGAACTGCCGTCCCCTGTGCGGCAGTTCCGGACCGTATGGGGGGTCAGGCCTTCGCCGGGTGCCCGTTGAGCGCGGCCAGCGGGGTGTCCGCCAGGCCCAACTCACCGGCCTTGTCCAGCAGTTGCCGCAGCTGACCGGCGTTCGCCGTGTCCGAGGTCATCAGCTTCATCAGCAGCGCGGACACGGTGAGGTTCTGCACGTCGGCCGTGGAGACGGAGCCGAGGACGCGGCCGAGGTCGTCGGCGATGTTCGAGGTGCCGTCCAGCCAGGGACGCGCCAAGGCCTGCGCCGTCTGGGAGTTGGAGACGAAACCGTCGACGCTCCGGCCGAACGAGATCGACGAGATCAGCCGGTCGAAGAAGACCGAGTCGCCGCCGACGATGTCGATGTCGGCGTTCTCCAGACCGGTCGCGAGCACCGTGGCCTGCGCCTCCGCGACCTGCCGTTGCACGTCGAGCCCGGCCAGCCGGATCTCCTTCTCGGCCTGCAGCCGCAGCCGGTACTCCTCATGGCCGCGCGAGGCGTCGTCGAGGGCGGCCATCGCGGCGGCCTTCTCCGTGAGGCCCTCCGCCTCGGCCTTGAGCTTCTCGCCGATGCCGGTGGCCTCCGCCAGCGCGTTCGCCCGGACGCCCTCGGCCTGCGCGAGCACCTTCGCCTGCGCACCCTCAGCCTCCGCAAGCGCGTTCGCCCGCACACCCTCCGCCTGCGCGAGCACCTTCGCCTGCGCACCTTCGGCCTCCGCAAGCGCGTTCGCCCGCACGCCCTCCGCCTGCGCGAGCACCTGCGCCCGGGTGCCCTCGGCCTCCGCCCGCAGCCGGGCCTCGGTGCCTTCCGCCTCCGCGCGCAGCCGGGCCCCCGTGGCCTCGGCCTCGGCGCGGCCCGCCTTCACGGTGACCTCGGCCTCCTTGTCGCGGACCTGGACCTCGGCGAGTCCGGCCGCCGCGGCCTCCGCCTGGATGCCCTCGGCGAGCCGGAGCTTGGCGCGGGCGTCGAGGTCGGCGGACTTCAACCGGGCCTCGGCCAGGGTGAGTTGCTCACCTGCCCGGTGCCTAGCGGCGGCCTCCGCGGCCTCGGCCCCCTTGATGTCCTTGACCAGCTTCTCCTGCGCCTCCGCCTCGGCGGCGATGATCACGGCCTGCCGGGTGCGCTCGGCCTCCTCGACCACCCGCAGCTTCTTGATGGCCTCCTCCTGCTCGGCGACCGTACGGTCCACGGCGATCCGCTCCCGGACCACGTCCGCGACCTCACGCCGCTCCGCCTCGACCTCCTTGTCGCGGGCGATCCCGGACAGCGAGGTCTCCCGTTCGCGCGCGATGACTTCGAGGAGGCGGTCCTTCTCGATGCGCTCGTTCTCGACGGCGATGACCCGCTCGCGGTTCTTCTGGGCGACGGCGATCTCGCGGGCCTGGTTCTCGCGCTGGACGCCGAGTTGCTCCTCGGTGCGCAGGAACGCGGCCTGCGCGCCCAGCCGTTCCTCCTCCTGCACCTTCGCGGTGGCGGACTCCTCACGCGCCCGCAGGACCTCCACCTCACGGCGCTGCTTGATCTCCGCCTCGGCCTGCCGGCGCTCCAGCTCCAGGATGGTCTCCCGGGCGTCGACGTTCTGCCGGGTGATCTCCTTCTGCTCGGTGCGCTGGAACTCGTTGGTGCGGACGTGCTCGATCGTCGTCAGCTCGGTGATCTTCCGGATGCCCTGCGCGTCCAGGATGTTCTGGTTGTCGAGCTGCGTCATCGGCGTCTGCTCAAGGAAGTCGATGGCCGCGTCGTCGAGGTGGTAGCCGTTGAGGTCGGTGCCGATGACCTGGATGATCCGGTCCCGGAATTCCTCGCGCTTGGTGTAGAGATCGACGAAGTCCAGCTGCTTCCCCACGGTCTTGAGCGCCTCGGAGAACTTCGCCGCGAAGAAGTCCTGGATCGCCGCCGGGTCGCTCGCCGTCTGGGTGCCGATGGCCTGCGCGACCTTGATGACGTCCTCGACGGTCTTGTTGACCCGCACGAAGAAGCTGATGTGGATGTCGGCGCGGATGTTGTCCTGGCAGATCAGGCCCTCGCGCCCGGTGCGCCGGATCTCGATGGTCTTCACCGAGATGTCCATGAACTCGGCCTTGTGCAGCACCGGCAGGACGACCGCCCCGGTGAAGGTGACGTCGACCTTCTTCGTCTTGGAGACGATCAGCGCCCGCCCCTGCTCCACCTTCCGGAAGAGCCGTCCGACCACCAGGAGCAGGGTGAGCGCGATGAGCAGGACAACGGCGACGAACACACCGATGCCGACGGTGATGGCGTTCATGACATGGGTCCTCAAGGGATGAGAGGGGTGAGCGGGGTCGTCGACGAGCAGGCCGGGATCAGCGGGCGGAGATCAACGAGCGTGCGGGTGGCCTGAGTTGGCGGCCTATCCCGTCGTGCCGGGGCCGGTCCTCGGGTCCAGCGCGCTGTCGTAGGGCGCGACCCAGAAGAACTCGCCGGTCTCGTCGTAGGCGTAGAGCAGTCCGGTGCTGCCGCCGGCCAGGGCGTCGTTGCCCGTCTGCCGGACCTGGACCACCGCGGCCGAGCCGTCCGCCGACCTGACCTCCGCCTGGCCGAACCCGGCGTCGACCCGCCCGGTGCGGATCGTGCAGGTCAGCCCGACGAAGTCCAGCCGGGACGGCCCGTGTTCGTCGGGGAACAGGCGGTGCAGGGGCCGTACGAACAGCTTGGTCGCCCGCCAGGAGACGTACACCGTGCCGGTCAGCACGCCCGCCCCGACCAGGACCCCGACCGGGCCGGAGGGGACGAACAGCACGCTCGCGCAGTAGCTGATCAGCCAGCCGACGGCGGTGAACAGCGAGAAGGCGAGGGTCACCGGGACCCCGCCGAGACCCCAACCGTCGCCGTGTGCGCGGGAGTTGAGGTGAACGTGGGCGTGTCCGTGGGCGTCCGCCGCGCCCAGCGCGACCAGCAGCCAGAACAGGACGACCACGGTGAGCGCGGCGGTGAAGACGACGGTGGGAAAACCGGTCGCGGCAGCGAAGAACGCCCCCATGATCCCGGCCCCCCGTTCCCTGTCCGCTGTCCGCTGTCCGCTGTATCCGCATACACAACGCGTCAAGACTTCGGGGACGCGCGGATCGCGGCCCCGGTGCAGGACACCTGCCGGTGTCCGGCACCGGAACCTTCCGCGGTGCTCCCCTGGCGCCATGGTGCACGCGGGGTGCGCGCCCGCGCATTGCCGGAACCCGGCAGTGTTCATTAGGGTCTTGATGCCGGTGACGCGCTAAGAAAGCGTCACCAGGGCGTCAAGGAAAACGGGGGCGGAGTTGCCGGAGCGCGACATACCTGAGCACTATCTGGCGGGGTACGCGCGGCTCCTGGCGGAGGTCGCCGACACCGGACGCCGCCTGACCCGGGCCGAGTTGGCGGCCCGCCGCACCCTGGGCGAGCAGGCGGCCGAGGCCGGTCACGGACTGCGCGCCCTGGTCAACGCCCATCTCACCGCCACCCGCACCGCCTGGCCGCGGATCCCCGGTGCCGCCGACTGCACACTTGCCGCGATGCAGCAGGCCGTCGACGCCTTCGCCGAGGGCTACGAACGCGCCCAGCGTCTCGCCGTACGCCAGGAAGAGGCGGCGCGGCGGGAGTTCATCGACGACCTGCTCTACGGCCGCAGCGATCTGGGCCGGCTCGCGGAACGCGCCGAGCGCTTCGGCCTGCGCCTCTCCCACACGCACGCGGTCGCCGTGGTCCAGGGCCCGACGCCGTACGACGAGAGCGCGCCGGTGCCGCGTCAGGTGGAGCGCGCGATGATCAGCCGTTTCGGTGACCGCAACATCCTGCTCACCACGAAGGCCGGCCGGATGCTGTGCGTCGCGCCCGGCGACCAGGACGACATCCTCGCCCACTTCGCGAAGCAGTCGTACGCCGCCGCGGAGGGTACCCGCGCGGCGATCGGCCGGCCGCAGCCGGGCGCGGGCGGGATCGTCCAGTCGTACGAGGAGGCCCTGAACACCCTCGAACTGGCCGAGCGGCTCGACCTGGAGGGCCCGCTCCTGCGCGCCGCCGACCTGCTGGTCTACCCGGTGCTCACGCGCGACCGGCAGGCGATGGCGGACCTGGTCCTCGACGCGCTGGGCCCGCTGACCAGGGCGCGCGGCGGTGCGCGCCCGCTGCTGGACACCCTGTCGACGTACTTCGACTCCGGTTGCGTGGCGGCGGAGTCCGCGCGCCGGCTCTCGCTGAGCGTGCGCGCGCTGACGTACCGGCTGGAGCGCATCCACCAGCTGACCGGCGCGGATCCGGCGGACCCCGGCCAGCGGTACACGCTGCAGACGGCGGTCATCGGGGCCCGCCTGCTGGACTGGCCCGACAAGGAGCTGTGACGCCGGCCGGAGCTGTGACGGCGGAGCTGTTCCGCCGGTGATGGCCGGTACGCAAAGAGCGACCTCGCGCCCGGATGGATCTTCGGCGGCGTGGTCGCTCGGGGTGTGCGGGGACGTGCGGGCGGAGGCGTCAGCCCAGGGTGGTGCCGATGTACGAGGTCGATTCCGGGCCGGAGTCCGTGGGGTTCTCCGTGGCGGGGGCCGGTGCGGGCGCCGGGGTGGCGGGCGCGGGCGGCGTCTCGTGGCAGGTGAAACCGAGCCGGGTCAGCGCCCTGGTCACCTCGAAGGCGGTGAAGTCACGGCGGTCCTGCTTGGTGATGACCTCGCCGACCTGCTTGACCGGGTACAGCTTGCGGCTGATGACGGCGCACTGACCGGTGACGGGCTGCTCCGGGCGAATGCCCTTGAGCATCTCCTCCACCTCGCTCTTCGTCAGATCGAAGGGGTAACGGGCGATCACGCAGCGCATGGTGCCTCACCAAGGGGTTTCGAGCGGGAGGAGAGGGGAGGATTTCTCCTCGGGGAAAGCCGGGGATGCCGGGGAAGCCGAGAACGGCGGGGGAACGGCAGGTAAATGAGCAGATACGAAAAGGGACCCGCACCCAAGGTGCGGGCCCCTGTTTCGCAGCTTCGCGTGCTTAGGCGGGAACGATGTTCTCCGCCTGCGGGCCCTTCTGGCCCTGCGTGATGTCGAAGGTCACCTTCTGACCTTCCTGCAGCTCGCGGAAGCCCTGGGTGGCGATGTTCGAGTAGTGGGCGAAGACGTCAGCGCCGCCGCCGTCCTGCTCGATGAAGCCGAAGCCCTTTTCCGCGTTGAACCACTTCACGGTACCGGTGGCCATGTCTTAACTCCTAGGCAGTGCACGAGATCCGCACTTTACGAATCTCCTCCATCGCCGTGATGATCACCTGTCCGGAGAACCGGTTCAAAATTGGCAACCACAACTGCAACTGAAGTCAGCCTAGCACGGAACCCATTTACGGGGCGGGGGAATTGGGCGGGAAAAGCGCGGCCCGGAAACGGTGAATTTCTGTTTCGGGCGCAGCAGATTTTCTACCGATGGGACGAGCCGCGCAGCTCCTCGTTGACGCGCAGCGCCTCGTCCAGCCGGTCCTCCAGGCTGATGATGCGGCACGCGGCCTCGATGGGCGTCCCCTGGTCGACCAGCTCGCGCGCCCGGGAGGCCGTACGGAGCTGCCGGCGCGAGTAGCGGCGGTGGCCGCCGTCCGACCGCTTCGGGGTGATCAGCCCGGCCTCACCCAGTGACCGGAGGAATCCGGGGGTGGAGGAGATCAGCTCGGCGGCCCGGCCCATGGTGTAGGCGGGGTAGTCGTCGTCGTCGAGCCGGTCGGCCGCGGGCTGCTGGCTTTCTGCGGGCATGTACACCTTTCCTGCGGCCACCGGGGAGGGACGGCGTGCCGCCGGGGGAGCTGGTTCCCCCGTACGGGAACTCTAGTCGCACCCGGGGAAACTCTGTCGCGGCGAGCACAGATGTCCTCACACCGGTTGACGCCCTCAGGGGGCCAGAACCAGCACCCGACAGGCGCCCGGAACCCGTGGATCAAGGCCGTCGGAGCCCCGCAGGGAGCCCCGTTCGGGTGCTCTCGCGGGGTCCGGCGGGGCTCCCGCGACGTCCTGCCAGCCCCAGGCCCGGTACGCCGTCAGGGTCTCGGTGTCGGTGCGGGGCACCAGGGTGACGCCGAGGGCCGGCGTGTGATCGGCGAGCAGCCGGCGCTGCAGGCGCCGGGCGAGGTTCCAGTCCCGGTCCTGGTAGTGGGTGCGCACGCGGGGCGGGACGACGATCCCGGAGACCGCGAAGAGTCCGCCGGTGACCGCGAGCCCGTGCAGCAGCCGGGGCAACCGGGTGTCGTGGCCCTGCCACCAGGGGTCGCCGACGCGCACGGGGAAGCCGTAGGCGCAGGCCGTCAGGGTCGTGTTCTCGGCGATCAGCAGGGTGAAACCCGGGCGCCGGACGTCACCGGCCAGCCGCCGCAGGAAGGCGGTTCGGGAACGGTTGCCCCTGCGGGTCCCGCCGCAGGTCTCCTCGTACAGGACGCCCAGGTCCTGGAAGCGGTCCTCGATCTGGCGGCGGCTGAGCGGGCGGACGCGGTCGCCTTCCCAGGGGGACGGGCCGCGCTCGCGGTTGGACGTGTGGGGTTCGTCTCCGGTCGTGGACCATGTCCTCTCCCAGCCCGCCGTACCGGCACCGCCGTGTCCGGCAGGGGCAGCGGGCGCGTCCGCGGTCACCGGCCGACCGGGCACATTCACGGTCATGGGCTGAGCCCTGCCCCGGGCGCGGAACGGGTCCGCCCCGGCGTCGTGGTTCGCCGAGAACGGCACCGGCGCGATCCGGTGCACGAGAAATCCTCGGTCCTTTCACGGTACGCCCGCGGGGCGCGGAGGGGCTCGGAGCGCCTCCGGCGCGGACCGGCCCGCGCGGGGCGGGAGTACGGTGAGCGGTACCGGGAGTTCTCCGCACCTCGGCTCTGGCGCCGTCGTCGTTCCCAGTGCACCACGGCACCGGACCTCCGCACGACGGACGGCCGGGGACAGGGACCGCGACATGAACGCGCCCACGGACACCCACAGTTCGCCCGCCGAGGACACCGCCGGTTCTTCGCCAGACGTCGAGCAGAGTGCCCCGCCCGCTCTCCGGCTGCGCCTCGCCGCGCACACCTCCGTACCGCGCCGCCTCGACGGAGCCTGGTGGCCGCACTCCTACGACGTGCTCACCGAGGTGCCGCGCCTGCTCGCCGGGCTGCCCCGGACCTGGGGGCACATCGTCAGCGTGATGGTGAACGGCCGGGTCTGGTCGACCGCCCCCGGCCGGATGCTCGTCGCCAACCAGGTCGTACGGCTGCACCGGACCACCGCCGTGCACGCCCCGAACACCGTCGTCCTGCTCGCGCCGGGGCGGGGGCGGTGGGACCTGCTGGTCGTACCGCCGGAGCTGACCGAGGAGGCGGCCGAGCCGATCATGGCCGCCGCCATCGCCAACCTGGTCTGAAACCAGGTCAGTTACTGGTTCCAGCTCTCGTCGTACGGATCCTTCGGCGTCGGCACCGGCTTGGCCTGCGTGACCTGGAAGTAGGGGATCGGCCGGTTGTTGATGGGGTCCTTGGTCTGCTTGGGGCTGTAGGTGCCGGTGATCTCCAGCCAAGTGTCGGGCTGAAGTACCGGCGGGATCTTGCCGGTCAGCGCGATCTTGACCGGCTGGGCGTCCGCGGCACAGCAGTTGAGGGCCATGCGGACCAGGAACGGCGACCCCGACTTGTCCAGCGCGACGAAGCCGGTGACCTTCAACTGCCGGGTGCCCAGGGAGTGTCCGTGGTCGTAGACCGCGCGGCTCGCATAGTCGACCAGACCGATGGTGAGCGGGTTGCTGTCGGGGAGCTTGAGCAGGCCGTACGGCTGCTGGATGGCCGTGCCGGTGCGGACCGCGCTGTAGGAGCCGAGGGCCGGCGGGGCGACCAGGATCAGGGCGAAGAGGGGGAGGACCAGGAGCCAGGAGATACGGGGTTCGCGGTGGACGTGGCCCTGGTGAGCAACCTCGGGGGTGTGCTCGTCGTGGCCCTCGGTCGCGGTGTGGGCCTCCGCGTGCGCTTCCGCGTGGGCTTCCGCTTGGGCCTTCTCCCTCCGCGTCCGGCGCCACTCGTACCAGGCCGTCGCCAGTGCCGTCACGATGAGGACCACGCCGGAGAGCAGGAGGAGCGGCTGGAGGCCCGCCTTGACGTAGCGCAGGTAGAGGTTGGTGAAGCCCGCGTGCAGGAGGGCCGCGCCGACGAGGAACAGGACCGCCGCCTGTGCCTGCCGGTTCACAGGAGCACCGCCCCGGTGACGACCGCGCCCGCGATGGCCAGGACGAAGGTGGCCGGCGCGAAGCGCAGCGCGAAGCCGCGGCCGAACGTGCCCGCCTGCATGGCGAACAGCTTCAGGTCGATCATGGGTCCCACCACCAGGAACGCGAGTTTGGCCGTCAGCGAGAACTGGGTGAGCGACGCGGCGACGAACGCGTCCGCCTCCGAGCAGATCGACAGCAGCACGGCGAGGATCGAGAGGGCGAGGATCGCGACCACCGGGTTGTCGGCGGCCGTGCGCAGCCAGCTCGCCGGTGCGACCGCCTTGAGCGTGGCCGCCGACATCGCGCCGAGGACGAGGAACCCGCCGGCCTGCATCACGTCGTGCCGGACCGAGCCCCAGAACGCGGCCCCCTTGGTCTCCCCCTCGTGCGGTTCGTGGGCGGGCAGGCGCAGCCAGTCGGTACGGCCGAGCCGCGTCCACAGCCAGCCCATCACGCAGGCCACGAGCAGGCTGCCCGCGAACCGGGCGAGCACCATCTCCGGGTTGCGCGGGAACGCCACCGCCGTCGCCGTCAGCACGATCGGGTTGATCGCGGGGGCGGAGAGCAGGAACGCGATCGCCGCCGCCGGGGTGACGCCCCGCCGCACCAGCGCCCCGGCCACCGGCACCGACGCGCACTCGCAGCCGGGGAGGATCGCGCCGGCCATCCCGGCGATCGGCACGGCCAGGACAGGGTTGTTGGGGAGGGCGCGGGCGAAGAACGTCGCCGGGACGAACACCGCTATCCCGGCCGACAGCAGCACGCCCAGCACCAGGAAGGGCAGCGCCTGTACGACCACGGCCACGAAGACCGTCATCCAGCTCTGCATCACGGGCGCGGACAGCGCCTGACGGATCGGGCTCTGCGCCAGCACCACCACGAGCAGCACCATGGTCAGCACGAGCGGCGAGTTGAACTGCCAGCCGTCCTTGGCCGGTACGGACGGCTCCGAGGGTGTTTCCGCGCTCGGTGGCGTCTCCGTGGTCGGCGGCGTCTCCGTGGTCGGCGCGGCTGGTTCGGTGGTGATGGCCACGGGTGAGATACCTCCGGCAGACGCCTGGTTTCGCGAGTTTTGCTCCCTGTCTCTGCATACGGCAGCAGGGGCACGGGTGTTCAGCGCAATACTGGAACCACCCGCCTCCTTGGGGCAGTCTTTCCCCTCGTGGCGAGCAGCGTTCCGAATCAGACCCCTCCGGGCAGTGCCCGTGCGCACATGGTGGTGTGCGGCGACGACGCGCTCGCGCACCGGCTCGCCGTCGAACTCCGCAGTGTCTACGGCGAGCAGATCACCCTCGTCGTCCCGCTCTCCGAGGCCACCGCCCGGCCGCCCGTCGTCGGCCGCGCCCGTGCCGCCTCGGCCGCGCTGCTCGACCGGGTCAACGCGGCGGTGGGCCGGGCCAACGGCAATGGCGGCGCCGGCGGCACCGCACCCGTCGCCCCCGAACCCCCGCGCGGGGAGCGGGTGTTGGAGGTCGCCGAGCTGACCGAGGCCGTGTTCGCCGAGGCGGGTGTGGACCGGGCGACCGCGCTGGCCCTCGTCTATGACGACGACGAGACGAACATCCGCGCCGCCCTCACCGCCCGCCGCCTCAACCCCCGTATCAGGCTGGTGATCCGCCTCTACAACCGGCGGCTGGGCCAGCACATCGAGGAACTCCTCGACCAGGCCGCCGCGTTGGCGACCGGTGACGGAGCGGGCGGCGGGTCCGGTACCGGGTTCGACGCGTCCACCACCGTCCTCTCCGACGCGGACACCGCCGCGCCCGCGCTGGCCGCGACCGCGCTCGCCGGTACCAGCAAGGTCGTCCAGACCGACGGACTGCTGCTGCGCGCGGTGGAACGGCCGCCACCGGCACCCGGGGAGGTGGCCGACCCGGGCCTTGCCACGCTCGCCCTGCTCTCGGCGACCAGCAGCGACCCGGCCGGTGCGGACGGCTCCGAGGGCATGGGCGAACAGGGTCCGCGCCTGCTGCCCGACGCGGCGGCCGTCGCCTCCGCCACCGGGCGCGGAACCGTCGTCCTGGAGCAAGTGTCGTACGCCGGGCCGCAGTTGCCGGTCGGGCGCAGGGGCGGGGTCGTCCCGGCGTGGTCCTCGCTCTTCTCGCGGCGGCTGCGGTGGTCGCTGGCGGGCATGGTGGCGTGTGTGATCGCGCTCGCCGTGTCGCTGTGGCTGGTGACGCAGATCCATCCGCTGACCGCCTTCTATCTGACGCTGCTCGATCTCTTCGCGATCGACGACCCCGCGATCGGGGCGCCGTTGGGGCGGCAGATCCTTCAACTCCTGTCCGGGCTCGTCGGGTTGCTGATGCTGCCGGTGCTGCTGGCCGCGGTGCTGGAAGCGCTGGGCACCTTCCGTACGGCGTCCGCGTTGCGCAAGCCGCCTCGCGGACTCGGCGGGCATGTCGTGCTGCTCGGGCTCGGCAAGATCGGCACCCGGGTGCTGACCCGGCTGCGCGAACTCAACATCCCCGTGGTGTGCGTCGAGGCCGACCCCGAGGCGCGTGGCCTGGCGGTCGCGCGCCGGCTGCGGGTGCCGGTGATCCTCGGTGACGTCACCCAGGAGGGCGTCCTGGAATCCGCCAAGGTCAACCGCGCCCACGCCCTCCTCGCGGTCACCAGCTCCGACACGACGAACCTCGAAGCGGTGCTGTACGCCCGGTCCGTGCGGCCTGATCTACGGGTCGTGCTCCGGCTGTACGACGACGACTTCGCCACCGCCGTGTACCGGACCCTGCGGGCCGCCCACCCCGGTGCCCTGACCCGCAGCCGGAGTGTGTCCCATCTGGCCGCGCCCGCGTTCGCCGGGGCGATGATGGGGCGGCAGATCCTGGGCGCGATCCCTGTCGAGCGGCGGGTGCTGCTGTTCGCGGCGATGACCGTGGGCGGGCATCCCCAGCTGGAGGGGAAGACGATCGCCGAGGCGTTCCGGGCCGGGTCGTGGCGGGTGCTTGCGCTGGACACGGCTACGCGGGACGCCTCCGAGGACGTACGGCGGTCGGGGCTGGTGTGGGACCTGCCCGACTCGTATGTCCTGGCCGGCTCGGACCGGGTCGTGCTGGCGGCGACCCGGCGGGGGTTGGCGGAGTTGCTGGGGCGTAGGCCTCGGGACCGGGCCGGGACCTAGGGAACTGCGGTGTTCGCCCCACGTCAGCCGACCGGGTGCCCGTCGTGCAGATACACCGTCCGTCCCTCGCGCTGCGCGCGCATGGCCTCCGTGAGCCGCCTCCGCATCCGGTCACGCAGCATCCCGGTCGCCTCGTCGAATGCGACGAACCTTGCCTCCGACAGTTCCTCGTCGTGAGGGCGCAGAGCCTTGTCGAGATCGAGGACACCGCCGTCGAAGACGAAGGCGATCTGGTCGTCCCACGGCCCATGCGGCGCCACCCAGTCGACGACCAAGAGCCCGCGCACGACGACGTCCAGGCCCAGTTCCTCGTGCAACTCCCGTACCACCGTCTGCTCCGGCGGCTCGTTCGCCTCAGCCATCCCGCCGGGAAGGTCCCAACCGGGCTTGTAGGTCGGGTTCACCAACAGCACCCGTCCCGAGTGGTCGCGGAGAAGTACATCCGCCGCTACACGCTTGCGAGCCTGCTTGGCGTTCCCCTCGGCGAGGTACGCGTTCCAGGCGTCGGGATCGGCAGGTGTGGGGGCGGGCTCCGGAGTCATCGGCGAGGGCCTCCCGGGGACGGGATGAGATCTGCGAGAAGGAACATTCTGGCTCTTCGCGCGTCGCCGAATCGCACCAGGTACTCGTGTACTGGCCCATAGCTCCTGTGCGGCTCCAGAAGGGCCCGGAAGTCGTCGAGTTGCTGGACGACACGGACGGAGCCGAGGGTCGGGCTCGTGGCGAGCAGGTCATGGCCGACGTCGAGAGCGGCGTCGAGGTCGCCCCGGCGGACATGGATGTCGGCGAGGGTGATCCGGGCCAGGGCGAGGGACCGCGCCCGCCCCGCGTCCCGCAGCGCCACGGCCTCTTCGGCGGCGGCCAGGGCCTCGTCGTACTCGTCGAGGTCGACCAGGACCAACGCGGCCTCGCTCGCCAGGCGACCGTGATCGAAGGGCGAGAGCCACGGGTGTGCGGTTCCGGCGGACGCGTCGAGGTCGCGGCGGGCCTGGTCGAGGGAGTCGTGGGCGGCTCTGCGCTGGTCGGCCGCCGCCATGGCACGCGCCTGCATCGTGTGCAGCCGAGAGGCGAGAGCGGGAATCCGAGGACCCCGGCCGGCGAGGTCGAGTCCCGTCCGCGCCCAACGCGCCGCCCCCGGTGCGTCGTCGCCCTGAAGGACGAGATGGGAGAGAGACGCGGCGACGTGTGCGGCCAACGGAAGATCCCCGCCAGTCTGTGCGAGTGCGAGAGCACGGCCGAAGTGCCCCACCGCGTCACCGTCCCGCCCACCGTCGTGCGCCATCCACCCCGCCATCTCGGTCAAGGCCGCTGCGGCGGCGAACACCCCGCCCCCGTCGGAGAGATCCACCAGGCGCGGGGCAACGCGGTCTCGGAGATGTTGGACGACTGCGCCGTACAGACGTCCCCCACCAGTCTGTCGGTCGGCGAGACGGAAGGCGTCCATGGCTGTCAAGTCATCGCCGTCCGGCGGCGGTTGGGGCTGGTGCGGCTGTGAGTCGACGGCAGGCTCCCACGATCGGCGAGCGAGCCCGAGCAAGTGACCGGAGATATGGAAGGCATCTGCGATCTGCTCGAACAGAGTCAGCTTCTCAACTCGGCTTTTGCCGTTCATGTAGTCGTAGAGACGGCCTTGGGTGATGTCGACGGCCGCCGCGATCCGCCGCGTGCTGATCCCACGATGGTTGAGCATCCGGAACATGGCGCCCATGTCCCGCTCCGAACAGGTGCCGAGGAACCGCGAGTCGTCGAGCAACCCCGCGACGACCTCACGCGGGTCCTGCGTCTGCCGGTCCATGCGTCCCCCAACCAACGCGTTCCAGCTGACGCTACCGCTCGCGCACACGTGGTGACTCCGTCTTGGGGTCACCACTCGGAGTCTCCCCGAACTCCCCCCGAGACGTTGACTGGTCATCAGCCGCCGAGACCATCCGCTCCCGAGGAGACACGG
Organism: Streptomyces sp. N50; assembly: GCF_033335955.1. Taxonomy (GTDB): domain Bacteria; phylum Actinomycetota; class Actinomycetes; order Streptomycetales; family Streptomycetaceae; genus Streptomyces. Next base: position 4,929,352 of record NZ_CP137549.1, on the reverse strand, counting down.
TGACCGTCACGACCACCCCCACCGCCGTCAACCCGCCCGGCCTCAGCAGGAGCCTGCCCTCCGTACCGGAGTCGGCGCGGGCCGCCCGGCACCTGGTCTCGCTCACCCTGCGCGGGTGGGACCTGGACGAACTGATCGAAGCAGCCACGTTGATCGTCTCCGAACTCGTCGCGAACTCGATCGACCACACGCCCTGTCGTCTCCTGCGCGTCGTGCTCTCCCGCCCCTCCCCCGGCATGGTTCGCCTCGGTGTGGCCGACCGTTCCCGCGTCCTTCCTGAGCTGGGCACACCCGCTGCCGACGCCGAGCAGGGTCGCGGCCTGGTGCTGATCGAGGCCCTCAGCTGGAGATGGGGTGCCGACCGGCACGACCAGGGGAAATTGGTCTGGGCCGAATTACGCGTCGAGCAGCCGTCGTGAGGCTGCGGCTGCCGACGGCCCTGCGACGGAATGACCGCATGTCGGGACGACGTTCCCGACGGGTCCCCGTCGCCACCTACAGCACCACTCGCTACGTACAGGAGGAGCACCATGCAGACCGCACCGCGGACAGAAGCACCTCGCCCTTGGGGCCTTCGCCGACTCGGGCCGTACCCGGCCACGGTGAAGCTGCCGTTCACCACGGTCGCGGTCGACCCGGACACGCAAGTCGGTGTCTTCCGCGCCCCGGACGGCCACGTGGTCGAGATGGGCAAGCACGGCACCAGCTCTGCCACCTCCACGACGACCACCACCAACCTGGACTCGAAGAACGATCAGGGGTCCGACCAGGACTCGCAGCAGGACTGACGCGCATGACCGGGACCGACAGGCCTGTCCTCGTGGCCACCGAACCTCTCGACCTGACCGCCGACCTGGTGATCACCGAGCTGAACCGCAAAGGCGCTCCGGTGGTCCGCTTCAACCCCGCCGACATCGGTACGGACCTGGTCGTCTCGGCCCGGTTCGGTGTCTGCCCGACCCCCGTGGTCGGGCAGCTCCGGACCTCGTCGAGAACCACCGGCCTGGAACACGTCCGAGCGGTGTACTGGCGCCGTCCCGTCTGGCCGGCCTTCGAGCACCTTGGGGCGGACGACGCCCGTTACGCCGCCGCGCAGGTCCGCTACGGACTCGGCGGCATCCTCTACGCCCTCGACGGCCCCCTCTGGGTGAACCACCCCCTCCGTGACGCCGCCGCCGACTACAAGCCCGCCCAACTCGCCGTCGCCCAGCGCCTCGGGCTGACAGTGCCGCCCACCCTGGTCACCAACGACCCTGACAAGGCCCGCCAGTTCACCGCTGCCCACGGCCCGGTCATCGCCAAGACGCTGCGATGGACACCGTACGAACGTGATGGCGTCCCCATGACCTCATGGGCCGAACCGGTTGCCGCTGACGAGATCGACGACACCCTCCGCGCCTCCCCGCATCTGTTCCAGGCCCGCGTCGACAAGGTCGCCGACCTGCGCGTGTTGATCGTCGGCCGTCGGGTCTTCGCCGTCCGGATCCACTCCGCCCTGTTGGACTGGCGCACGGACTACGACGCTCTCTCGTACAGCGTCGTCGACCTCCCCGAGCGCCTGGTGAAGTCCTTGCACGGCGTCCTGGACCACTTCGGCCTCGTCTCGGGGTCCTTCGACCTTGCCCTGGACGGCGCAGGTGAATACCACTGGTTGGAACTGAACCCGAACGGCCAATGGGGTTGGCTGGAAGAAGAGACCGGCCTGGCGATGTCCGCCGCAATCGCAGAGCTGCTGATCCAAGGAGAAGTCGATGGACACCGCCCCTGAACGCCGTGCGCTCGCCGGTCGACTGACCGCGTCCGGAGTCCTGCGCCAGGACTCGCCTTGGCGGTCGGCGGTCGAGGCCGTGCCACGCGAACTGTTCCTGCACCCCGGGGTGTTCCTTCCGGTCGACGGGGGACGATGGCAGCCGGTGACCGCCCTCGGCACGCCCCCGGAGGAGTGGACACAGATCGTCTACCGCGACGAGTCGCTGGCCACTCAGCTCGACGGGCACCTCACCGCCGACGCGGCGGACGCCCCCGTGACCGGCGTGCCCACGTCGTCCTCCACCACCCCCACCACCGTCGTCGACATGCTCGAACAGCTCGATGTCGCCGATGGTCACACAGTCCTCGAAATCGGCACCGGCACCGGCTACTCCACCGGCCTCATGTGCCAGCGCCTCGGCGAGGACAACGTCACTACCGTTGAGGTCGACCCCCAGGTGGCCGCGCGCGCCGATGCCGCCCTCGAAGCCGCCGGACACTCCACCTGGACCGTGACCGGCGACGGACTCCTTGGCCACCCCGCCCGTGCACCCTATGACCGCGTCATCGCCACCTGCGCCGTACGCCGCGTCCCGTACACGTGGATCCGTCAGACAAAGCCCGGCGGCATCGTCCTCGCCACGGTGGGCTCCTGGCCGTACGGCACGGGCCTGGCCAAGGTCACGGTGAACGACGACGGCTTCGCCGAGGGCCGGATCATCGGCCGGTCCTCCTTCATGCACGCCCGTGCGCAAGCCCTCGTCCCGCTGGCCGGGGATCTCTCCGCCCGCACCGCCTACGCGGACACCGAACGCCCCGCCAAGATCCCGCCAGTCCTCCTGAACGAGTGGATGCCTGCCTTCCTGGCCCAGCTCACCGCCCCCGGCGCGCAGTTCGTTCGCGCCATGGTCGGCGACGGTACGCGGATTCTGTATCTGTTCGACGCCGAGCGGGAGTCGTTCGCCGCGTTCACGGAGGACGCCTCGGGCTGGACGGTCCGCCAGGGCGGCCCGGTGGCCCTGTGGGACGCCGTCGAGGAGACGCTGACCGCCTGGCAGGACGCCGGGAGCCCCGACATCGCGAACGTCCGCCTCCACATCACCGAGCAGGCACACACCTACTGGATCGGCGACCGGCAGTCCCTCCGTTGGGAACACCGCCTCATCTGACCCCCGGTCTCCCGCTCCTCAAACGCCGGACCGGCTGGATGTCAGCCCGTCCGGCGTTTGAGGACAAGCCCCGTTCAGGGCCGGAGCAGGGGGTTGGGGCGCAGCCCAAGGGATGGGACGGGTAGCAGCGGGCGCGGGGAAAATCCCGGTCAGCCCCCCAAATGCCTTGCCGCGAAGTCCAGTTCCAGCTTCACCTGCTTGATCCGCTCGTCCACCACCAACGACCCGTGCCCCGCGTCGTACCGGTACACCTCGTGCACCGCGCCCCGCGACTCGAGCCGCTTCACGTAGTTGTCGATCTGGCGGATCGGGCAGCGCGGGTCGTTGACGCCGGCCGAGATGTAGACCGGGGCCGTGACCTTGTCGACGTACGTCAGCGGGGAGGACGCCTCGAAGCGGGCCGGGACCTCCTCGGGGGTGCCGCCCAGCAGCGTGCGGTCCATGGCCTTCAGGGCTTCCATCTCGTCGTGGTACGCCGTGACGTAGTCGGCGACCGGGACCGCCGCGATGCCCAGGGTCCACGCGTCGGGCTGGGTGCCGATGCCGAGGAGGGTGAGATAGCCGCCCCAGGAACCGCCGGTGAGGATCAGGCGGGCGGGGTCGGCGAGGCCGGAGGTGATCGCCCACTCCCGGACCGCCGCGATGTCCTCCAGCTCGATGAGACCGACCCGGTGCTTCAGGGCGTCGGTCCACGCGCGGCCGTAGCCGGTCGAGCCGCGGTAGTTGACCCGGACGACCGCGTACCCGTGGTCCACCCAGGCCGCCGGGCCCGCCGCGAAGGAGTCGCTGTCGTGCCAGGTCGGGCCGCCGTGGATGTCGAAGACCGTGGGGAGGGGGCCGGTCGCGCCCGCCGGCTTCTGGACCAGGGCGTGGATGCGGCCGCCCGGGCCCTCCACCCACACGTCCTCCACCGGGACCGAGCCCGGTGACTTCAGGCCGGGCGGGTCCAGGACGACCTCGCCCGTCGTCGAGCGCACGGCGGACGGCTCGGCGGACGACGACCAGAGGTACTCGACGCTGCCGTCGGGGCGGGCCGTGGCGCCCGAGACCGAACCGGTCGGTGTCGGCACCTTCTCCAGTCCGCCCGAGGCGAGGTCGTAGCGGAAGACCTCGCTGCGGGCCTCGAAGCTGTGCGCGATGAGGAGGGCCGAGCCGTCCGGGTACCACTCGGCGCTCACGTCGCCGGGCAGGTCCAGGGACAGGTCCGTCTCGCCGCCCTTCACCACGTCCCACACCAACGGCTCCCAACGACCCCGCCGCTGGTGGCCGATGAGGAGACGGGTGTCGCCGTCGACCGGTGCGAAGCCGAGGACCTCAAGGCCCAGCTCCTCGGTGCCGCCCTTGGTGTCGTCCAGGTCGGCGACCGCCGTGCCGTCCGGGCGCAGGACGCGCAGCGCGGAGTGCATCGCGTCGCCGTGCTCCGTGTGCTCGATGGCGATCAGCGAGCCGTCGTGCGAGAGGTCGCCGACGCCCGCCGACTCGCGGTGGCGGTAGATCAGCGTGGTCTCGTCACCGGTGCGGGCGAGGTGGATCGTCGTACCGTCCTCGTCCGTCGAGCGGCCGACCACGGCGGTTCTGCCGTCGCGGGCGAGGGCGACCCCGGCCGGATAGGACGGCTCCAGGCCGGGGACGGCCGGTTCGTCCGGGCCGCCCTTGAAGGGCTGGCGGCGCCAGACGCCGAACTCGTCGCCGTCCTTGTCGTCGAACCACCAGATCCACTCCCCGTCCGGGGAGAGCACACCGTCCGTCGTGCCGTTCGGCCGGTCCGTGACCTGGCGTTGCTCGCCCGTCGCCCGGTCCCAGGCGTACAGCTCATACGTCCCTGTCGCGTTCGACACGAACAGGGAACGGTCGGGTGCGTCCTCCGCCCAGTCGGGCAGGGACACGCGGGGCGCCCGGAAGCGCTTCTCCCAGTCCGGTGTGTTCTCGGACCCGTTGCTCTCAGTCATGGCCCCATACTGCCCGCCCACACAGACATTGCACTGGTCGGATCCTCAGCCTGTGGATAACTTCGACCAAGTCCCGGTCGGAGCATTGCCGACGCCCGGTGAACCTCCGGGCCGACCCCCGGGCCAAGGGCCCCACGACAGCCCCGTACCGTGGAAGGCGTGTACCGGTTTCTGCTGACATCGCGCTGGTGGGGCATCAACGTCTTCGTACTGCTCGCCATCCCCTTCTGCGTCTTCATGGGGTCGTGGCAGCTGAGCCGGTTCCAGGCGCGCGTGGACAGCAGTCATCAAGCCACCAAGCAGGTCGAGACCGACCGCACGGAGGCCGCCCGCCCCCTCGCCTCACTGCTCCCCGTCGACCAGAGCACCTCGGGCCGGCAGACCACCGCGACCGGCCGCTACGGCAAGCAACTCCTCGTCCCCGACCGCCAGTTGGACGGGAAGAACGGCTTCTACGTCCTGACCCTGCTGCGCACCGACGACGGCAAGGCCCTCCCCGTGGTCCGCGGCTGGATCCCCGGCAGGCCCGACGCCGCGAAGGCACCGGCCGCACCGACCGGTGAGGTCACCGTCACCGGCTCCCTCCAGGCGTCCGAGACCCCCGGCGACAACGGAGTGAGCGCCCAGGGCGGTCTCCCGTCCGGCCAGACAGCCGCGATCAGCGCGGCCTCACTCGTCAACCTCGTGCCGTACCACCTGTACGACGCGTGGATCACCCTCGACAAGGGCGACTCGGGGATGAAGGCCGTACCGGCGACCGCGCCCGCGAACACCGGCCTCGACCTGAAGGCCTTCCAGAACCTCGGCTACACCGGCGAGTGGTTCGTCTTCGCGGGCTTCGTCGTCTTCATGTGGTTCCGGCTGCTGCGCCGCGAGGTGGAGTTCGCGCGCGACGCGGAGCTGGGCATCGTCCCTGAGGAAGAGCAGGAACAGGCGCCCGTCACCGTCGTATGACAACCCTCGTACGACACCCACCGGATGACACCCACCGGATGACGCCGGTCCCCCGCGACCGGCGACCTTCCTACGACCCCGCCAGCAGGCCCGTCCGGTAGACCGTGCCCGCGCACGCGTTCGGCACCGTGGCCGTGACCGTCGGGGAGCCCGCCTCCGCCGTGTGGGAGACCTGGACGCTGCCGTCGAGCGTGCCGTCCGTGCGGAGCAGCTGGGTGGACGTGCCCGTGTCGCCGGTCGTGGAGCCGCTGCTGGTGCTGGCGTCCTCGGTGGGCGTCGGGGTGGGCGTCGAACCGCCGGTGGTGGTGCCGCCGGTGCTGGTGCCCGTGGTGGGGCAGGTCTCGGAGGGCACCCAGGCGAACTTGACCACGTAGGAGGCGCCCGCCTGGAGCACCAGTTGGGAGACCTCCGTCGAGGGGTCGGGCAGGCCGGCCGCCGCGTCCCCCGAGCTGTGCTGCGCCACGTTGATCTTGGTGCTGTCGGCCGCACCGATCGCGTAGGTGCCGACCGTGCCGGGGCCGCTGACGGTACAGCTCGTGCCGGAGGTGTTGGTGACGCTGAACGTGCCGTAGACGACGCCCGCCGCATCGGCCGCGTCCACCGTCGAGTTGGACGCGCCGAGCTGCTCGGCCGTGCAGACGGACTCGGCCGTCCCGGCGCTGGCCGAGGGGTTCGCGCTCACGGTGCCGCGGCCGGGAGTCTTGCCCGTCCCGTCGTTCTTGTGGCCGCCCGGGTTCTGCGAGGCCCGCCCCGAGGTACCGCCGGAGGTGCTGGAACCGCCGTCCGGGCCCTTGCCCTGGCTGGTGCCGCCCTGCGCCTGTGAGCTGTTGCCCATGATGGACGGGTCGGCGTCGGAACCGGTGGAGTTCGAGACGTGCACGAGGGCCGGAATGGCGGTGCCGAAGAAGAGCACGGTGGCGGCCATGCCGACGAGGGCCTGACGCTTGCGGGCCCTGCGGGCCGGTACCGCCTTGCGCAGGTGGTCCAGCGTGCCGTCGCGCGGCTCCACCTCCTGGACCGCCTGGTGCAGCAGCCGCCGTAGCGCCAGCTCGTCGGAGTCGAACCCTTCGAGGCTGTCCCCATCAGGGGTGTCCCTGTCAGGGGTGCCCCCGGGGTTCTCGTGGTTCTCAGGGTTCTCGGGGGTGTCCCCTCCGGGGTGTTGCCCGTCGAGGCTCGGCCCGGTGGGGCTCTGTTCGTCGGGGCCGTGGTTCACAGTTCCGTTCCCAGCATGTGTTTCGTTCGGCGGATCCTTGCGCGCCCAGGTCGGGCCGCGCCGGACGTCCGGCTCGCGCCGTTCACGCGAACCGTTTCCCTCGGGCCTGTCGCTCATGCCGTGGCCTCCATGGCGATCCGGAGGGCGGCGATCCCGCGCGAGCCGTACGCCTTCACCGAGCCCAGCGATATGCCGAGCGACTCGGCGACCTGCGCCTCGGTCATGTCCGCGAAGTAGCGCAGGACCAGGACCTCGCGCTGGCGGCGCTGGAGTCCCTTCATGGCCTTGATGAGGGAGTCGCGCTCCAGCAGGTCGTAGGCACCCTCTTCCGCGCTGGCCATGTCCGGCATCGGCTTCGAGAGGAGCTTGAGGCCGAGGATGCGGCGGCGCAGGGCCGAGCGGGAGAGGTTGACGACCGTCTGGCGCAGATAGGCCAGGGTCTTCTCGGGGTCACGGACACGTTTGCGCGCCGAGTGGACCCGGATGAACGCCTCCTGGACGACGTCCTCGCAGGAGGCGGTGTCGTCGAGGAGGAGTGCGGCCAGGCCGAGCAGCGAGCGGTAGTGCGCCCGGTAGGTCTCGGTGAGATGGTCGACCGTCGTTCCGGCCGCGACGGCGTCGTCGACACCGTCACGCTGGTTCGGGATGCGGGCGGGCCGCGCTGCGGGCATCGGCGCGATCACCGGCATGCCGCCGGGCGCACGGGATCCACGCGGAGGCCGGAGGGCCGTGCCGCGTGCCGCAGTGAAGTCGAGTACCTGAGCCACGCCAGTTGGACACGCTTCCCCCCTTGGGGGTTGTACGCGTCGGCCGTCACATTTACGTCAGACGAAACAGACAGTCCACACACCTGTCCTCTGTGACCGCCCACCTGTCTCGCGTCCTCACCCACCCGTCTGGTGTCAGGCAGCACAACCGGCAGTGCGTCGAACACCCTCATGCCTACCCGCTCTTCCCCTGTGTCATGAAAAGTCCGGGACGTCCCCACGTCCCTTACCGCATCACCACGCGCCCACCTGAAGGGCGTTCGCAAAGACGCTCCCCGCTCGCCGCGCGGTTGCGGGAAGCGGGGAGTGAAATCTTCGGATGCGGAGGTGGCTGGATTCAAGGGTTCCCAACCATTAATCCGGCCACATCGCGCACCCTGATCCTACAAACCCGGGCGCCACTGGCCAGCGGATTTACGGCGGGGCAGGGGGAGTTGGGCCCGGGCTCAGGCCAGTTCGCGTGCCACCAGCTCGGCGATCTGCGCGGTATTGAGGGCGGCTCCCTTGCGCAGATTGTCGCCGCAGACGAAGAGTTCGAGCGCGGTCGGGTCGTCCAGCGCCCGCCGCAGCCGCCCCACCCACGTCGGGTCGGTGCCCACCACGTCGGCGGGCGTCGGGAACTCCCCCGCGGCCGGATTGTCGAAGAGGACGACCCCTGGGGCCGTGGCGAGAATCTCGCGCGCCCCGTCCACGGTGACCTCGCCCTGGAACCGCGCGTGGACTGTGAGCGAATGCGTGGTGACCACCGGGACACGCACACACGTCACGGCGACCGGCAGCGCGGGCAGCCCGAGGATCTTGCGGGACTCGTCCCGCACCTTCATCTCCTCCGAGGACCAGCCGTCCTCGCGCAGAGAACCGGCCCACGGTACGACGTTCAGCGCGACCGGCTCCGGGAACGGCCCGGTGTTGTCGCCCACGGCCCGCCGCACGTCACCGGGCTTGGTGCCCAGGTCCGTACCGGCCACGAGGGACAGCTGCTGGCGCAGGGTGTCGACCCCGGCCCGCCCGGCCCCGCTCACCGCCTGGTACGACGACACCACCAGCTCGCGCAGCCCGAACTCGGCGTGCAGCGCGCCCACGGCGACGATCATCGACAGGGTCGTGCAGTTCGGGTTGGCGATGATCCCGCGCGGCCGGTGCCGCACCTTGTGCGGGTTGACCTCGGGGACCACCAGGGGCACCTCCGGGTCCATCCGGAAGGCGCCCGAGTTGTCGACGACGACCACGCCCTTGGCGGCGGCGATCGGCGCCCACTGGGCGGAGACCTCGTCCGGGACGTCGAACATCGCGACGTCGACCCCGTCGAAGGCCTCCTCCGTCAGGGCCACCACCTCGACCTGCTCCCCGCGCACGGCCAGCTTGCGGCCGACCGAGCGCGGAGAGGCGATCAGGCGGATCTCGCCCCAGATGTCCGCGTGCTGGGACAGGATCTGGAGCATGACCGTGCCGACGGCCCCGGTCGCGCCGACCACGGCGAGTGTCGGACGCACGGTCGCTCCGATGGTGGCCATCAGCGGCCGGTGCCTCCGTAGACGACGGCTTCGTCGCTGTCGGAGTCGAGGCCGAACGCCGTGTGCACGGCGCGGACGGCCTCGTTGACGTCGTCGGCGCGGGTGACCACCGAGATACGGATCTCGGAGGTCGAGATCAGCTCGATGTTGACGCCCGCGTCGGACAGGGCGGTGAAGAAGTCGGCGGTGACGCCCGGGTTCGTCTTCATCCCGGCGCCCACCAGCGAGATCTTCCCGATCTGGTCGTCGTAGCGCAGCGACTCGAAGCCGATGCCGCCCTTGTTCTTCTCCAGGGCGTCGATGGCCTTGCGGCCCTCCGCCTTGGGAAGGGTGAAGGAGATGTCGGTCAGACCCGTCGAGGCGGCCGACACGTTCTGCACGATCATGTCGATGTTGACCTGCGCGTCGGAGATCGTCCGGAAGATCACCGCGGCCTCGCCCGGCTTGTCGGGCACGCCGACGACCGTGATCTTGGCCTCGGAGGTGTCGTGCGCGACACCGGAGATGATGGCCTGCTCCACCTTCTGGTCCCCAATCGGCTCACTACTGACCCATGTGCCCTGAAGTCCGCTGAAGCTGGACCGCACATGGATCGGGATGTTGTATCGGCGGGCGTACTCCACACAGCGGTGGAGCAGCACCTTGGAGCCGGAGGCGGCGAGCTCCAGCATGTCCTCGAAGACGATCCAGTCGATCTTCCGCGCCTTCGGCACCACCCGCGGGTCGGCGGTGAACACACCGTCGACGTCCGTGTAGATCTCGCACACCTCGGCGTCGAGCGCGGCGGCGAGAGCGACGGCGGTCGTGTCGGACCCACCCCGCCCCAGCGTGGTGATGTCCTTCTTGTCCTGGCTCACACCCTGGAACCCGGCGACGATGGCGATGTTGCCCTCGTCCAACGCCGTACGGATCCGACCCGGCGTGACGTCGATGATCCGCGCTTTGTTGTGGACCGAGTCGGTGATGACGCCTGCCTGGCTCCCGGTGAACGACTGGGCTTCATGCCCCAGGTTTTTGATCGCCATGGCCAGCAGCGCCATGGAGATCCGCTCCCCGGCGGTCAGCAGCATGTCGAACTCACGCCCGGCGGGCATCGGAGATACCTGCTCGGCGAGATCGATCAGCTCGTCCGTCGTGTCGCCCATCGCGGAAACGACGACGACCACTTGGTGGCCGTTCTTCTTCGCTTCCACGATTCGCTTGGCGACGCGCTTGATGCCCTCGGCATCGGCTACGGAGGAGCCTCCGTACTTCTGCACGACAAGGCCCACGTGCGCTCCTCGCTCAGTCCTGGTGTGTCGGCTCAGTTTAACGAGCGCCCGAAATTCCCTTCCCAGGTATCGCATGGTGAGATTCGGACGCCCAGGTCAGCGCATGCCCACTTAAGGGGTGCCGGAAAAGTGCCAAGGGTCACAGGCCACACCTGTGAATTAAGTTTCAAGCATTAAGGTGCGCCGTGTGCGCGTACTTCTGGTGGAAGACGATGAGCCGGTCGCCGAATCCCTGCGACGCGGACTGATCCGCTACGGCTTCGAGGTCGACTGGGTCACCACGGGCGCCGCCGCCCTGGCCCACTCCGCCCCCTACGACGTCGTCCTCCTCGACCTCGGCCTGCCCGACACCGACGGCCTCGACGTGTGCAAGGCGCTGCGCGCCCGCGGCGACATCCCGATCATCGTGATCAGCGCGCGCAGCGACGAGACGGACCGGGTGGTCGGCCTGGAGCTGGGCGCGGACGACTACGTCTCGAAGCCGTTCGGGGTCCGCGAGGTCATCGCGCGCATAAGGGCGGTGATGCGCCGAGCCCAGCCCCGCGCCGCCGCGGAGGCCGCCGGCCCCGACGCCTACGGCACCCGCCTCACCATCGACCGCAAGGCCGCGCGCGTCCGCCTGGACGGCGAGGAAGTCCCGCTCGCCCCCAAGGAGTACGACCTGCTGTCGTTCCTCACCGAGGAGCCCGGCGCGCTGATGTCGCGCGAGCAGATCATGGAAGCGGTCTGGGACGCGAACTGGTTCGGCCCGACGAAGACGCTCGACGTCCATGTGGCGGCGCTACGGCGGAAGTTGGCGGGCGCGATCACGATCGAGGCGGTACGGGGGGTCGGTTTCCGCCTGGAGATCACGGCGTCCGGCGACGGGCCTCCGGCGTCATGATCCGGCAACTGATCGTCAGCTACGTCCTTCTCGTGGCCGTGGCCCTGACGGCCTTCACCGTGCCCGTCGCCTTCACGCTGACCGCCCAACTCCGGGGCGACACCGAGCAGTCGGTGGAGCGCGAGGCGAAGACGATGGCGTTGCTGCTGAGCGGCGACGCCGCCTCGCGGGCCGCGCTGGACCGCATGATCGTGGCGTACGCGCAGGAGACCCCCGGCACGGCCGAGGTACTCCCCGCCGCGCGGGCGAAGACCGCGACGCACTGGGGCGACGGGGAGTTGGAGGTGACGGCACCGGCGAAGCGCGAGGGCCGGACGGTAGGCGCCGTACGCATCACGTACCCGACCTCGGATCTGACCCGGCGCCTGGTGCAGATCTGGGGCTTCCGCGCGATCCTCGCGTTGGCGGTCCTGGCGGTGGCGGCAGGACTGGGCGCTCTGGTCGCCCGCCGCCTGACTCGCCCGCTGCGCCAACTCAACGACATGGCAAGCAAGTTCAGCGACGGCGACCTGACGGCCCGCTCCCCCGTGACGGGCCCGCACGAGACGCAGACGCTGGCCAGGACGTTGAACCAGGCGGGCGAACGCCTCGACACCCTCATCGCCTCGCAGCGCATCTTCGTGGCCGACGCCTCCCACCAACTCCGCACCCCGCTCACGGCGTTGCGGCTCTCGCTGGACAACATCGCGGACGGCGTGGACGACGAGTTCGTACGGGAGGACGTGGAACAGGCGACGGCGGAGGTGGTCCGGATGAGCCGCCTGGTGAATGGCCTGCTGGTGCTGGCACGGGCGGAGGCGAAGGTGACGGCGGCGGAACCGCTGCCGCTGCGGGAGATCGTCGCCGAACGCCTCTCGGTGTGGAGACCGGCCGCCGACGAGCGCGGAGTGGACATCGCGCTCAGGGGGAGTGTCGCCGACGGCCGGCCGCTTGTGCTGGCCAGTCCCGGTCATCTCGAACAGGTCCTGGACAACGTGCTGTCGAACGCCCTGGAGGTGTCACCGGACGGCGCGACGATCACCGTACGGTCGGAACTGCGGGGCGACGAGGTCGAGTTGACGGTGACGGACGAGGGCCCCGGGATGTCCGACCCGGACAAGTCCCGTGCCTTCGACCGCTTCTGGCGCGGTCAGGGCCTCACCGGGCGGACGGGTTCGGGGCTGGGCCTCGCCGTCGTACGCCAGTTGGTGACGGACGACGGCGGAACGGTGACCCTCAGAGACGCACCGGGAGGAGGGCTGCTGGTCGCCATCACCCTTCGGGCATCACCGAGGAGTGGTGGTTGACGATCAGCCACTTGCCGCCGCGCTTCTCGTACTCGTAGGTGTAACGGGCTTCCACGACACGCTTCTTGCCGGTCTTCGGGTCGGTGAGCGTGATGTCGTAGGCACCGGCGTCGATGGCCGAGTTGCTGTCGAGGACGTTGATGTACGTCTCGACCTTCTTCGCGACCGGCTTGTTCGGCAGGAAGTGCTCGAAGTAGTCGACGATCTCGGCGCGGTCGGTACGGATCTCGTTGGAGACGGTGGGCAGGAGCACGGCGTCCGGCGCGTACCGGTCCGCGACCTTCTTCGGGTCGCCGGTCTGCAGGGCGGCGTTCCAGCCGTCGAAGAGGGCGGCTATCTGCTTCTTGGTGTGCTTGGTGGGCTTGGTCTCGTGCTGGGGTCCGGCGGTCGCGGCGACGGTGCCGAGGGTACCGAGGGCCAGGACGGTGGTGACGGTGACGACGGCGGCGCGCTTGCTGATGGATCGGCGGGTCATCTCAACTCCAGCTGTACTGGTGCTCTTTGGGATGACTCCAGACTCGCTTTCCGCCGGTTAGCGCCCGTGCAGCGGACGTACAGGGGGCGGCCAGGACCGACCCAATTAACGCGCTGTGGCCGCCTGACCACGGTCGCGGACGAGGCTGACCCCGGCTCCCAGAGACACGACGCCCATCCCCACGGAGGTCATCACGCCCTGCGTTCCGTCGACCACGAAGGGTGCGATGGCGGCGACGGCGAGGTTGAAGAGGAAGAGGAACCAGAGGACGGGCTTGGAGGAGAGGAGGTTCTTCATGACGGGCATCCTTGGGATCTCGGAGCCGGTGGCTCGTTCACCGGCTGACGTGTTCAACGATCCCGTTTCCGCAGGTCCGCGACGAGGGAGTGCGGTCCCGAAGTGGGGGTGTAGCGGGCTACACCCCCAGCGGGAATGATGTTGCCCCATGACGGGGGACATACTGCTGGCCGCGATCGTTCTCCTCGGCTCCTCCGTGCAGTGGCTCACCGGCATGGGCTTCGCCCTGGTCGCCGTCCCGGCCCTGGTGCTGCTGTTGGGCCCGGCACAGGGGGTAGTCCTCGCGAACTGCGCCGCCGGCGCGATCAGCGTCGTGGGCCTGGCGGGCGGTTGGCGCCAGGTACGGGCGCGCGCGATGGTCCCGCTGTGCGTGGCGGCGGTCTGCACGGTACCGGCGGGCGCGTGGATGACCCGCCAACTCCCGCCGCCCGTGCTCCTGTTGGTGATGGGCGGGTTGGTGACTGTCGCGGTCCTCCTGGTGATGCGCGGCGCCCGCGTCCCCGCCCTGCGCGGCACGAAGGGCGCGATGGCTGCGGGCGCGGCGGGCGGTTTCATGAACGCGGCGGCGGGCGTCGGCGGGCCGCCGATCTCCCTGTACGCGGTCAACGCGGGTTGGACGGTACGGGAGTTCGTCCCCAACGCCCAGTTCTACGGCGTCGTCGTCAACGCGTTCTCGGTCGCGGCGAACGGGGTGCCCAGCTTGCGGACAGCGCAGTGGGTTGCCGTTGGCGCGGCGATGGTGGTGGGCGGGGTGATCGGGCGGGGGCTTGCGGGGCGGATACCCGAACCCCGGGCGCGGGGGCTGGTGTTGGGGTTGGCGTTGGCGGGTGGGGTTACGGCGGTGGGGAAGGGGGTTTGGGGGTTGTGAGGCCAACTCCCTTGTGGTGGATGCGCGACTACGTCGAGTACTTCGAGGTGTCTTCGATGGCCTCGAAGATGTCGGCGTCAGTCTCCTTCTGCCAGTCGGGCAGGTCGGGCCAGTCGGCGACATAGCCGGGCTTGGGGTCCTCGAAGTGGCGGTACATCTGGGCGGTCCAGCAGGTGGCGACGAAGCGGCTCTTCTGTTCGCGGGTGAGGCGTGAGGCGTGGCGATCGCTGAGGTCGAGGAACTGGCGCACCTGGTCGTGGACGGCTCCGGCGGCCCGCCGCTCCCACTCGGGGTCTCTTCCCAGGGGGTGACGTAGCCGGGCTTGGGCTCGCCCGGGAAGTGCTTGTGCACACCGGCGATCCAAGCCTCGCGGAACACTCGTGCGCCCTCGGTCTGCGACATGCCTTCCCCTCTCGTCATGGTGTGCGCAATGCGTCGATCTCGGCGCCCAGTTCGACCACCCGGGCATCGCGGGCGAGCGGACCGAGTTCGATTCGCAGCCTCTGGAGTTTACGGGCGACGTAGCCGGAGGAGGTTGCTCGGGCGAGGTGCAGCGCCTCGCGGCCGTAGGCCATGACCTGGTCCGGGTCCTGGCGCTTCGCGCCGATGGACGCGAGGTCGGTCAGGACCGCGCCGCGACGCCGGAAGGACTGACCGGGGGCGAGTACGTCCTGGCGGAGAGCGGTGCTGAGCACCTTCTCGGCAAGGTCCAGACGCCCCAGTTGCAGATAGCGAGCACCGCGTTCCTCGGCGAGGCGGGAGCCGTCGAAGCGCAGCCAACCGCCTTTCTGTGCGGGGCCGTTCAGGTCCGACACCTTCTCCGCCTCGTCCAGGGACCGTTCGCAGGCGGAGAGGTCTCCGAGGCCGGCGTACGCCTCGGCCTGGACGGAGGCGACCCAGTGGCGGGTCGACAGGGAGCTGTCTCCGCGTCGTGCCACCCTCTGAGCGGCGGAGAGCGCGCCTGCGGCGTCGGCGTAGCGGTGTTCGTTCAGGTCGACGTATGCGTGCCGGACCAGAGCGCATGCCCATAGGTCGTACGACTTGGCTTCCTTGCTGGCGGAGGCGGCGAGCGTGTAGGACGCGGCCGCATCGGTGTAGCGATTGCCGTCGAAGGCCAGTTCTCCGGCGAGTTGGAAGAGGTCACCGGCCGCGCGGCACAAAGACCGTGCTTCGCCTTCCGGTTGTCCGTCCAAGGTGTCGTTGAGGGTGGCGAGCTGGTCATGGACGACCGGGTACACGGAGCCTTTGGCACGGGCGAGTTGGTAGACCTGCCACAGGTGATCGTTCATGCGCAGGAAGTCGTCGGACGTCCCGCGCCGCGCTCCTTCGGCGAGAGCCGCGCTTCCGTCGGCGGGAAGGGCCACCAGGGCGCTGGTGACGGCTATGGCACGCAGAAACTGGCGTCGGATCATGTCGTCGAGGTCCCCTGAGCCGTATCGGTCGGGAGGCGGCGACCCTGCCGACCCCGCACGGGCTGCTTGTGACTGCCCCACCAAGGCGTCGAGTTCGTCAAGGTCGAGGTGCAACAGCTTGGCCAGCTGTAACCGGAGTGGCGGTTGCGGCGTGGTCTCGCGGGTCTCCCAGCGCCCGACCGTACGTCGGTCCACACCGAGGGCGTGCGCGAGGCCTTCCTGACTGTAGCCCAGCGCCCTGCGCCGCTCCGCAAGTCCCATACCGCCCCCTTTCCACGCTTCTCCCCGTGTCTACCCCGGCGGCGCCCGTCTGTCCCACGAGTGTCCCGGGACTGCCTCATGGATGCCGTGGTCTGGGCCAACGCATGCCGGTTTTCTGGACGTTGTGGGACACGGCCACGAAGCCCCGCAAGCTGCGGGGCTCGTCCACCCACTCCGCAGGAGGAGAGGAACAACCATGAACATCGACGAACTGTTCACCGGAGACCTGGTGACCGGCGTTCCCAGCATGGACGCGGCGCTGCTCGACAAGATGCCGGGCGGTGGCGACAACAACGGCGACCACTGCAGCTGATCTGCCCATGAGAGTGGCGGCGGGGCAGGGCCTGGTGCTTTGCCCCTCCGTCGCAGGAGGAAGGGGAACCGCGGTGCTCTCGTTCCGTGTGCGGCTGGCGGACACTCAAAGCAACAACTGGCTCTGGGACACGGGCTGTTGGACGAACGGGGAGAGCTGGATCCGGCCCGCTCACACAACCGTCCTGAAGGCGGAACTCTCTCACGGCCAGGCGACCGACGTCTGTGTGCTGGTGCGGGAACACAAAGGCGGAGAGGCTGACTACGCGTCGCTGCGCGTACGCCGCGACGAAGTACAGGTCTCGGCCGGCGTGTTCGGGACCGCGCCGCTGTACCTCGTGTCGGTCGGAGAAGACCTGTACGGATCCTGGGATCTGGCTGACCTTCGGCCCCACCTGAGACCTGACCGGCTCAACCCGCGGGCGGTGACACGCACCCTGAACCGACAGCACCGCTACAGCGCGGACACCCTCTTCGCGGGGGTGTACCGGCTCACGGAACGCGCGACTGCGGTCTACACAGCAGCAGGGCTCGTCATCGTCTACCCCGAGGCCGCCCAGCACGTGCTGGAACCCAGACGCCTGCGCGCGGGAGTTGACCCCGTGTCCGCGTTCGACGCCCTGCTGACCGAGGTCGTGGCCGAGTGGTGTGCGACGGCGAGTCGTGTCGGGGTCGAGGTGTCCGGTGGGGCGGATTCAGGCAACGTGACGCTCTCGACCACCGCAGCAGGCTTCGTGCGCGTGGACACTTTCGGGCTGCTCATGGGCGGCCGGATCGGCCTGCTTCAGCAGGAGCGGCGCCGCGCGCTGGTGGATCACCTCGGCTTGCGGGACACCGCCGTCCCAGCCATGCGGCACCCGCCGTTCGTACCCGGTGGAGTACGGGAACGCAGGTTGCCGCACGACCCGGCAGGTGCCTTCTACCAGGAGGCTTTCGACGTCGTACGCTCGCACGTGGCCGCCCGAGGCTGCGAGGTGATCTTCACCGGTGGCGGCGGGGACGAGGTCAACGCCCATCACTCACGCACGAGTGCCGAACTTCCCCTGTCTGAACCGGTTCCGTGGCTCGGGGAGAAGGCCACGGAGGCACTGGCCCGGGTGGACGAGAATCTCGCCCCCGTCCCTGTCCTCCCTGTGCCCACCCTCATGGCCTTCGGCCTGCACAATCCGGCGTACCTGCGGCTCGGCGTCTGGCCTGTCGCCCCGCTCGTCCACCCCCGGGTGGTCCGCTTCATGGAACAACTGCCGCACCAGCACAAGCGCGGCAAGATGATGTTCCGCGACCGCTTACGACGCGCGGGACTGCCCGAGTTCGTCGCCGCTCCGACCGAGCCGGAGAACTTCCTCGCGGTCATGGAGTCGGGACTGCGCGCCTACGGACTTCCGCTCCTGGACGACATGCTGCGAGAGTCACGGCTGATCGACCTCGGCTACGTTGATCCGGACGGCCTGGCCATGGCCCGCGACCACGCCGAGCGCGCCCCCGTGGTGCCCGATCTGCTGTGCGACACACTTGCCCTGGAAGTCGGACTCCGGAGCCTTGAATGAGCAACCTGGACACCGTGCGACCGGAACACCTGGAAGCGTCCAACCTCTTCTACCGAGATCCCGCCCTGTACGACAACGTGCAGTCCGACAGCGACAGTGCGCGCATCTGCCGGGAGCTCATCAACCGGCACTCCCCACAGGCCCGCACCCTGCTGGACTTCGGCTGCGGAACCGGCAGGGACCTGAAGCAACTGGCACAGCACTTCGACTGTATCGGCGTTGATCTCCAGCCCGGCCTGGTCGACTACGCTCGCCGGACGCGGCCCGAACTCGATGTCCGGGTCGGCGACATGCGCACCGTTCGACTCGACCGCACCGCCGATGTCCTGGCCTGCTTGGGCAACTCGCTTGCCTATGTGCACGACAACCAGGACATCCAGGCGGTTTTCCGAACCTTCGCCGCGCACTCCCACACCGGGACGCTGCTCGTCCTGTGCTGCCCAGTGACCCCGATCGAGCGCACAGGCCCGCAGGAAGCCCGAGTCGAGACCCGGCTGGGCACTGCCAACGTGACCATCAGCTATGAGTGGGACCTGCGGACACAGCTCAACACCATGCGCCGACACTGGGTGTTCGACTCAGGCGACGAAGCCCGTGACGTGATCCGTCGACGCGTCCTCGGACCGTGCGAGCTGAAGCTGTACGCCACCCTCTCCTGCTTCGAGGTCGTAGAGATCACCAACGGGTCCGGGGTAGGCAGGCTGGTTGGTCCGAGTGCCTACATCGTTGCCCGTTACGGGGGTTGAGCGGCCGTCATCGGGAAGCCATGAGCCCGCCCTCGTCACCACTACGGTCACGCACGTAAGTCCCCCGCTGCGGCACGGTGTAGACGTACCCGAGCTCCCGCAGATGCCGAACCGCTCGCCGCGCCGTGTCCCGAGCCACGCCCCAGCGCTGGATGAGGGTGGATTCGGAAGGAATCGGACGGTCGACCGTGAGGACGCCTGACTCGATGTCCCGGATGATCTCCGCGGCGATCTGCTGATACGGCGGAGTCGGGGCCTCGTAGTCGATGCTCTGACTCATAGGGGGAGCGTAGACAACCAGACACGCTTGGGCCCGTTTCCATACGTAGGTAGACGAGGGTAGAGGAGTTGCTTTACCGTCGGAGACGAGAACGCCCCGACAGACCGATTAGGCCCGGTCCGTCGGGGCTCAGCCGATCAGCTGTCTAGGAGCTGAACGACCATGCGCGATGCTATCGCCACTGCCCTTGCCCTGGTGCTGTCCGTACTGCTCGGCAACCGCCGAGCCAAACCGGGACGCCATTCCGCCGCGTTCTTCGCCGAGCGCAGCGGGACGACCCCCGCCTCCACCGCTCCGGTCAGCCCGTGGTCCCGCCCGTGGACGGGACCGACCAAAGAGGAAGCCCAAGAACTGTTCCGACAGCAGGCTGCAACCGCCCTCGAACTCCACCTGTGCCGCGAGCGGCGGCGAGCTGCCGTGCTCGCCACGATGGGCGTGGACTACCCCTACACGTACGAGGGCGCACCATTCCCCGCTTCCGCCTTCGAAACTGCCAGGATGGCGGCGGCGTGACCGCCGACGGCCATATTGAGCGGGCGAGCGGGCCCGGAGTGACTCTGTACGCATGTCCTGAGCATGCTCCGGACGTTGCTCCTGGTCCCGTTGCCGACGAGTTGGAGGGCGCTCTCTAAGCCAACCCTCGCCGTACACGCACTGTGGGGCGCAGCGTACTCGCCGCGCCCCACCCACAACCCGTCGAAAAGGAAGGCCAGTTGACTACTTCACCGGCCTGATCCCCAGCGGCCCCGCGATCTCCTCCGCCATCACCGCGCCCGCCTCGAACTCCAGCGTCTCGTCGCCCATGCTCACGTCCGTGTCCAGGCCGTCCAGTTCCGGGAGGGGCTGGTTGAGGCGGACGTGGGCGACCAGGGACTGGAGGGCGCGGAGGGTGGCCGAGGCGGTGGAGCCCCAGTTGGAGAAGTAGGAGAACTGCCACCACCACAGGGCCTCCGTGGTGCGGCCGGCGCGGTAGTGGGCCATGCCGTGGCGGAGGTCGGTGATGACGTCGGCGAGGTCGTCGGAGATGCGGGCCGGGACCGGGGCCTTGCGCGGCTCGTAGGGGTCGAAGACCTCCGAGTAGACGTCGATCGGCTCCAGCATCACGGCGAAGCGCTCGCGGATCTCGTCCACGTCCGGCTCCGGGCCCAGGTCGGGCTCGTAGCGCTCGTCCGGGAGGATGTCCTCGTGCGCGCCCAAGCGGCCGCCCGCCAGGAGGAGTTGGGACACCTCCAGGAGGAGGAAGGGGACCGCCGAGTCGGGGTCCTCGCCCTTCGCTACCTCGAAGACCGCGACCAGGAAGCTCTCCACCTGGTCCGCGATCTGGACCGCGAAGTCGTCCGGGTCCGGATCGGTGGCGTGCAGCGTGGCGTCAGACATCTAGGAGTCGTCTCCCCTCGAAGGCGCGGCCGAGGGTCACCTCGTCCGCGTATTCCAGGTCGCCGCCCACCGGGAGGCCGCTGGCCAGGCGGGTGACCTTGAGGCCCATGGGCTTGATCATGCGGGCGAGGTACGTGGCCGTGGCCTCGCCTTCCAGATTGGGGTCCGTGGCAAGGATCAGTTCCGTGACCGTACCGTCGGCCAACCGCGCGAGAAGTTCTCGTATACGCAGGTCGTCGGGTCCGACACCTTCGATCGGGCTGATCGCTCCGCCCAGGACGTGGTACTTGCCCCGGAACTCGCGGGTGCGCTCGACCGCCACGACGTCCTTCGGCTCCTCGACCACGCAGATCACCGAGAGGTCGCGGCGCGGGTCGCGGCAGATCCCGCACAGTTCTTCCTGCGCGACGTTTCCGCAGGTCGCGCAGAAGCGGACCTTCGCCTTGACCTCCATCAGGCACTGCGCGAGCCGCCGTACGTCCGTCGGCTCCGCCTGCAGGATGTGGAAGGCGATCCGCTGCGCGCTCTTGGGACCGACGCCGGGGAGTCGCCCCAATTCGTCGATGAGGTCCTGGACCACGCCTTCGTACAACGGATTGCCTGCCCTTCCGTGGAGTCATGCGGTACGCGTGACACGTACGTACCGTAGTTGGCCGCGGCCTGTCTTAGAAAGGCAGACCCGGAATACCGCTACCGCCGCCGCCCAGGCCCTGCGCGAGCGGGCCGAGCTTCTGCTGCTGGAGGGTCTGCGCGTTCTCGTTGGCCGCCTGGACCGCCGCGACGATCAGGTCCGCGAGGGTCTCGGTGTCCTCGGGGTCGACGGCCTTCGGGTCGATCTTCAGCGCGCGGAGCTCGCCGGCGCCGGTGACGGTGGCCTTGACCAGCCCGCCGCCCGCCTGTCCGTCGACCTCGGTCCGCGCCAGCTCCTCCTGCGCGGCCGCCAGGTCCTGCTGCATCTTCTGGGCCTGCTGCAACAACTGCTGCATATTGGGCTGGCCACCACCGGGAATCACGATCAGCTCCTGGTTTCGTACGGCTGTCAGTCATGGATACGGCCGCGGAACGGCCATGGATACGGCTGGATGGGCGCGGTTTCCCCCGCCTGGCACGAGCCTACGTGTTCCGGGCAGTCATCGCTTCAGCACTCTTTCGAGTGAGTCTTCACCGTGTCCTATACCTGATCAAGACCCACTTCCGGGCGTAAAAGAGGTGAAACCAGATCCTTCGCCACCCATTGGGCGGTAGGAAGGGGCGCGGTAGGAAGGGTCCGGCACATCAGCATCAGGTGTCACACGACGTAAGGGAGTGCCGGGTGGGTCAGCCGGAGATTCAGCCCGAAGGCGGCGATCTGGCCGGGCGGACGTTTCCGCTCGGGGACTGGGGCGAGCCGACGGCCCGGCTGGACGAGCTGTACCGGTGGGTCGAGCGCGGGGCGCTGGAGACGGCGGCCCGCTACCTCACGGACCGCGTGTGGAAGCGGCGCGGGGCGCGGGTGCTGCGCGCGGGCGCGGCGCTGGGCGCGCTTGCGGGGGCCGCGCTGCCCCTGCTGGACCTCACCGGGGTGGTGGACGGGCTGGCCGCCTGGGGCTATCTGGCGCTGCTGCTGGGGGCCGCGTGCGTGGCCGGGGACCGGTTCTTCGGGATGACCTCCGGCTGGATGAGGGACGTCGCTACGGCACAGGCCGTGCAGCGGCGTCTCCAGGTGCTCCAGTTCGACTGGGCGTCGGAGGGTGTGCGGGAGTTCCTGGGGCCCGCGGAGGGTACGGCGAGCGAGGCCGCGGACCGGTGTCTGGCCGTGCTCCGGCGCTTCTCCGAGGACGTGACGGAACTGGTCCGGGTGGAGACCGCCGACTGGATGGTGGAGTTCCGGACCGGGGCGGGGCCGCTGGGCATCCAGTCGGCGGTGGTCCCCGGGAGCAGGCAGGAGGGAACCGTCGTCCACGGCCGGTTCCCGCAGCCGCCGGGGCCGGGCGGGCCCGGGGGCGGCAGCCGCCCGAACATGCCGAGGCAGCGGCCGCCGGAACCACGGTGAGGCGGGCCGGGCGGAGCGGGCGGGGCTCGGGGCGGGCGGGTGCGGCGCGGGTACGACCCCGGCGCAGATACGACCCCGGCCAGGTAAGCCGCGCCAGGACGCGCGCCCCGGTGAGCCGATTCGCCCGCTGAGCTACGCGCAGAGCTTCAGGCCCTCCGGCGTCCAGCACGGGATGTGGCCGTGGGTGCGGATCACGTCCTGGCCGTTGCCCCGCGAGAGATACGTCAGGAAGCTCGACGCGAGGGAGTCGGCCGGGGGCTGGCCGTAGGTGTAGGCGTACTCGATCTCGCGGTACGGGTAGGCGCTCGTGCCGTGTTCGATGGCGTCCACGGAGGGCGGATGGCCGTCCAGCCGGAGGGTGTGCAGACCCTTGGCTCCGGACGCGAGGGTGAGTTCGCTGTAGCCGATCGCGCCGGGGAGTTCGGCGACCTGGGTCAACACCTGGTCCGTGGAGTCGAGTTCACAGCGGATGACGGGCGCGGTCGGGTCGTCCTTGTGCACGCAGTCGACAGAGGAGTTGGCGATCTCGCCGCGCTGCAGCACCCGGCGCTGGAACACCTGTCGCGTACCGGAGTTGGCGTCCCTGCTGACCAGATGCACCGCGAGGTTCGGCCCGCCGAGCTGCCGCCAGTTCTTGATCTCGCCCCGGTACAGGCGTCGTACGTCCGCCGTGGACAGGTTGTCGAGATGAATGCCGTCGTTGACGACGATCGCGAAGACCGACATCGCGACCCGGTTCTCGCGCAGTCGCGGCATGTCGCTCGGCTTGGGTCCGTCCGAGAGGGCTACGACGGCCGGGGAGCCCTTCGCCGACGCGAGCCCGGTGGCTTCCAACTCCCTTACGCCCGCGGTCGATCCGTGCGGGTCGACCACGACCTCCGCGCCCTCGCAGTCCCGTTCGTACTTCTTCGCGACCTCCTCCACGACCGGGGCGAAGGCGGTCGAACCGGTGACGGTGAGGGTGCCGCGCGCGCAGCCGATCGGGGGCGGGCTGTCGTCGCGGACCACGACGATCGCGGCCAGGGTCACCACGCACACCGTGAGCATGATGGTGATCAGCCGGGAGGCGCGGCTGAACAGGGGCGCCTTGTCGTCCGGGGTCGCGCTGCGGTTGGGGTGCACCTCGCCGTCGCGGATGCCGCCGATGAGCCGGATCGGGCAGCCGACGTCACCGCCGGACAGCAGCACCAGCAGCTTGAAGTGGTCGCGGGGGTTGAGCGGGACGCGCGGGATGCGCAGGGTGTTGGTGTCGTAGCCGAGGCCGGCCGCCGGGGTGAAGTGGTCCATCAGATGGTCGGTGCCGACCGGCTGGGTGACCGAGACACCGCGGATCGTGCGGTCGGTGAACACCGCGGTGAGGCCGTGGAGTTCGCGTCCGGTGTAGTCGTTGTCGGCGATGCTCTGCGAGCCGTCGTTCTCGATGCGCAGCAGGACGAGGGTGGCGTCGGACATGCCGGGGGCCTCGTCGAAGAGGCCGAGGCGGCGGTTGGCGCGGCCCGAACGGACGTCGTCGCCAATGGGGTTGTCCATCTGGACGCGGTAGCCGATGCGTTTGCGGCGCGGCGTCCGGCGTTCGTACCAGACCATCACCCCGGACGCGACGATGCCGAGCAGCGCCGTGCCCACGGCGACGACGTTCTCCGCGCTCAGCCACTCCACTGCGGGCCCCCGCTCCCCAGCCGGATCGTGGGGTCACGGTACGAGCGGCACCGGACAACACGCAGGGGGTTCCGAACGAAGTTCGCGTGACGTTCAACTGACCCTGACGTGAAGGGAGTTCAGCTCACCGTCCGCGAGAGGCTCAGCCCGCCTTCGTGTACGTCAGCTTCTCCCCGGTGCTGGTGCTCACCCGCTCCAGCGTGGTGTCCGACAGCAGGGTGATCTCGGTGGCGGAACCCGGGTTGCAGGACGACAGCGGCTTCCCGGAGGTGACGGTCGACGCGCCGATCGCCAACGGGCTCTCGCCGCCCGGCTCTTGGGCGAGGTCCGCGGTGAACTCGCAGTGGTAGCCGGGTCCGTCCGCGACCAGGGTCAGCACCGGAGAGCCCACCTTCCCCTGCCGGATGGTGAGTTGGCGGGTGTTGTGGCCCGTGGCGTTGTCGATGGACGCGTTCCAGGTGCCGAGGTATCCGCTGGGTACGGCACCGTCGCCGGTGGGGGTGGCGGAGGGCGAGGGGCTCGGCGTCGGCTCCCCCGTGCTCGGCCCCGGGGTCGAGGGCGCGGCGCTGGTGGCCCGACCGCCCGGACCGGCCTTCGTACGGCCGCTGTTGCTCCCGCCCTTCATCAACGCGTACACCGAACCGCCGGCGCCCAGCGCGACGACCAGCGCGACCACGACGAGGAACGCGGTCGACCTGCCGTTCCTGCGCGGCGGCTGGGGTTCCCCGTACGCCGGGGCCATCCCGGCCGGGCCCGGGCCGTAGGGCGGGGTGGCGCCGAGGCCGCCGTTGTGCGGGTAGGGGTTGTACGGCACCTGGCCGCCCCAGCCGAGGAGTTGGCGGGGCGGGGGCTGGGGGTACGCCTGCTGCGGGTCGGCGTAGGTGGCGGGCTGGGGGTGCTGTTGCGGGTAGCCGTAGGCCGGGTGCGGGGGCTGTGGGGGCGGCGGTGTCCGGGTGGCTCCGGCCTGGTCCGCGACCACCGTCGGAGAGTGGTCGCCCTGCGCCGCACCGGGCGCCGGTGCGGGTGCGGGTGGTGTCGGGGAGGAGTCGTCGGAGGCGGGGGCGTGCTCGGGGGAGGCTTCGGAGACGGTGGCGGGTGGGTGGGCGAGGGGGGTGCGGGCAACGGGGGTCTTGCTGAACAGGTCCGGCTTCTGCACGGGGACGGGAGCGGGCGCGGGCGGGAACCCGGGCGCGGGCGGGAGCGTGGGTGCGGGAGCGGGCGGGAACCCAGGCGGGAGCGTAGGTGCGGGCGGGAGCGTGGGCGCGGGCGTGGCTCCCTGAACCACAGCCGCGCCTTCCGCCTCCGCGCCCTCCGAACCCCCCGCACCCTCCGTACCCCCCGCGCCCTCCGCCTCGGAACCCTTCACGCCCGGGCCCTCCCCCGGCTTCCCCTTCTCCGGATCCACCCGTTCCAGCTCCGTCGTCTCCGGGTCCTCCGTGTCCAGCAACTGCACGGCGTGGCGGCCGAGTTGGGCGACCAGCGCACCCGGCAGCCACGGGTCGCGGGACCGGCCCCCCGAGACCGTGTCCTCCGCGCCCGTGCGGTCGAGGATGCGGTGGAGGGTGGGGCGGGTGGCCGGGTCCTTGCGGAGGCAGTCGCGGACGAGGTCGGCGATGCCCTCGGGGACGCCCGACAGGTCGGGTTCCTCCTGGGCGATGCGGAACATCAGGGCGTGCACACCGCTGTTGGCGGCGCCGAAGGGAAGGGTGCCGGTCGCGGCGTAGGCGAGGACGGAACCGAGGCAGAAGACGTCGCACGCCGGGGTGATGCGGTCGCCCCGTACTTGTTCCGGCGCCATGAAACCGGGCGAGCCGACCAGCGAACCGGTGCGGGTGAGTCCGTCGCCCGCCTGAGTCTCCAGGGCCCGCGCTATGCCGAAGTCGATGACGCGGGGGCCGTCGATGGTCACCAGCACGTTGGACGGCTTGAGGTCGCGGTGGACGATGCCGGCGGCGTGGATGTCCTGGAGCGCGTGCGCGAGACCGGCCGCGAGAATCCGTACCGAGCGCTCGGGCAGCGCGCCGTGGTCGCGCCCGACGACCTGTTGCAGGCTCGGCCCGGCGACGTACCCGGTGGCCACCCACGGCACCTCGGCCTCGGTGTCCGCGTCCAGCACGGGTGCCGTCCAGTGGCCGCCGACCCGCCGCGCGGCCCGCACCTCCTGCCGGAACCGCGCCCGGAACTCCTCCTGCGCGGCGAGGTCCTCCCGCACCAGCTTCACGGCGACCGTGCGTCCCCGGTCCGACCGGGCCAGATACACGTGCCCCATGCCACCGGCGCCCAGCCTGGCCAACAGCCGGTACGCCCCGATCCGCTGCGGATCGCCCGCCCCCAGTTTCTCCACGACGGCGCCGCCTCCCCTGAATTCCCCGGTCACGCCCCCGGTCACGCCCCAGTCACGCGCTGGTGCTCCGCGACAGACCGGGAACAGCCCGAGAATAGTGCGGGGAATCGACGGGACGGATGGTGAGGTGTCTACGGTTCCGTAACGGCCAGGCCGTCCTGGTCACCAACGGCCGAGCCGTCCTGGTCACCGGCCGGACCGAGTTCGTCCGGCACCGCCGACAACCCTTCCAGCACCGCCGACAACCCCTCCAGCACCCCCACCGCCTCCGCGAGCCGTGCCTCACCGAACGCCTCCGCCAGGCGGTCCGCGTACGCCGTATGCCCCGGGCTCACCCGCGCGATCGCCGCCCGCCCCTCCGCCGTGGGTGCCAGCAGCTTGGCGCGTCGGTGGGCGGGGTTGGTCCGGTACTCGGCCAGGCCCCGTTCCACCAGCAGGTCGGCGATGCGCTGGACGCTCTGCCGGGTGATGCCCATCGCGCGGGCGATCCCGGAGACCGGCAGCGGCTCGCCGAGGACCGCGCCGAGCACCTGCCACCAGGCGGCGGTGAGTCCGGCGGGACGCGCCAACTCCTCGGCCACGGCGAGGAATTGACCGTTCAGCCGGAAGACCCCGAGGGCGCTGCGGCTGAGCAGTTCCTGACGCTCACGGCTCACAGCACGCCGGCCTTCTGCAACACCCCGTACGCCTCCGCGTCCGAGTCGTGGAACAGGCGGTACCACGCGTCGAGCACCTCGCCCTCGTACACCCCGAGCAGCCGGAACACCTCCCGCGCGAAGGCCACGGGCTCGGTGGGACCGGCGGTGACCAGGTTGCCGTCGGTCACCGCGTCCGCGTCGACGTACCGCTCGCCGCCGCCGTACCCGGTGGCCGCCAGATAGAAGGAGACCGCGCCGGTGTGGTCCCGGTCCTCCAGCAGCCCCTCGCGCGCGAGCCCGGCGGTCGCCCCGCAGATCGCGGCGACGGGGACCCCGGCGTCGAGGAACTCCCGTGCCGTACGGGCGAAGGGGCGAGGTCGTCCCCCGTGTCCCACAGATCGGCGCCCGGGAGGATCAGCAGCGAACTGTCCTCCGGCCGTACGTCGGCCAGCGCCAGGTCCGGCTCCACGCGCAGACCGCCGATGCTCACCACCGGCCCACGGGTCGGCCCGACCGTCCGGATCCCGTACCCGGCGCGGGCGAGGTGCGCGGTCGTATGACCCGTCTCCCAGTCGGCGAGGGTGTCGTACACGGCGAGATGCACGGGCTTGCGGGTGCCGCTACTGCTGCTGCTCATGACTCCTCCAGCCACCATGACGGAATGACAGGATGCTGCTTTATTGACAGCATACTGTCGTATGACCCACCCCGCAACGCCTCCGGCCCACCCCACAGCCCGCTGGACAACCTGTCGCGGAAACCCCGCGACCACAGACAGGACGCCGATACCGCTTCCGCATCGCGGACATTTACGCTCACCCGCATGACCCCTCAGCCCAACCCCCAGGCCGGCGCCGCCGTGAAGGCCGCGGACCGTGCGCACGTGTTCCACTCCTGGTCCGCGCAGGAGCTCATCGACCCGCTCGCCGTGGCCGGCGCGGAGGGGTCGTACTTCTGGGACTACGACGGCAAGCGCTACCTGGACTTCACCAGCGGGCTCGTCTACACAAACATCGGCTACCAGCACCCGAAGGTCGTCGCCGCGATCCAGGAGCAGGCCGCGACCCTCACCACCTTCGCGCCCGCGTTCGCGATCGAGGCGCGGTCCGAGGCGGCCCGGCTCATCGCCGAGCGGACCCCCGGCGATCTGGACAAGATCTTCTTCACCAACGGTGGCGCCGATGCCGTAGAGCACGCGACCCGTATGGCCCGGCTGCACACCGGGCGGCCGAAGGTGATGTCCGCCTACCGCTCGTACCACGGCGGTACGCAGCAGGCGATCAACCTCACCGGCGATCCCCGCCGTTGGGCCAGCGACAGCGCCGCCGCCGGGGTCGTGCACTTCTGGGCGCCCTTCCTGTACCGGTCCCGTTTCTACGCCGAGACCGAGGCGCAGGAGTGCGAGCGCGCGCTGGAGCACCTGGAGACGACGATCGCCTTCGAGGGTCCCGCGACCATCGCCGCGATCGTCCTGGAGACCGTCCCGGGCACCGCCGGGATCATGGTGCCGCCGCCCGGTTATCTCGCCGGGGTCCGTGAGATCTGCGACAAGTACGGGATCGTCTTCATCCTGGACGAGGTGATGGCCGGGTTCGGGCGGACCGGTGAGTGGTTCGCGGCCGATCTGTTCGACGTCGTACCGGACCTGATGACCTTCGCCAAGGGCGTCAACTCCGGCTATGTGCCGCTCGGCGGGGTCGCCATCTCCGGCGCGATCGCGGACACCTTCGGCAAGCGGGCCTACCCGGGCGGGCTGACGTACTCCGGGCACCCGTTGGCCTGTGCGGCGGCCGTCGCGACGATCAACGTCATGGCCGAGGAGGGGGTCGTAGAGAACGCGAAGTCCCTTGGTACGACGGTCGTCGAGCCCGCTCTCCGCGCGCTGGCCGAGCGGCACCCGAGCGTCGGCGAGGTGCGCGGGGTCGGGATGTTCTGGGCGCTGGAGCTGGTGAAGGACCGGGAGACGCGCGAGCCGCTGGTGCCGTACAACGCGGCCGGTGAGGCGAACGCGGCGATGGCCGCCTTCGGGGGCGCCGCCAAGCAGCAGGGGCTGTGGCCCTTCGTCAACATGAACCGGACGCATGTCGTCCCGCCGCTCAACGTGAGTGAGGCCGAACTGAAGGAGGGGCTCGCGGCTCTCGACACGGCGCTCTCCGTCGCGGACGAGTTCACCGCGTAGAACGGCGTGCGATCGGCGTGAAAACGGCGTGCAATTCGGCGCCGAATACACCTCTTAGCACCCGGAATGGGCGGGTCCGTTCAACTGGTGCCCGCATCCGGGCAGGACGGGAACCCGAACGCGTAAGGTGGCGTGCTCGTAGACATATACGAGTACGCCATCGAACGCGACGAGGGAGACGCCCCGACGATGCCCGGAGGAAGCAGCGGCAGCGGCGCCGTGACCCGCAGCACCCTGCGGCAGCAGATCGCCGACGCGTTGCGCGACGAGGTCCTGGCGGGCCGGCTCCAGCCCGGTCAGGAGTTCACGGTGAAGGAGATCGCCGAGCAGTACGGCGTCTCCGCGACTCCGGTCCGGGAAGCGCTCGTCGACCTCTCCGCGCAGGGACTCCTGGAAGCCGACCAGCACCGCGGCTTCCGCGTCCACGAGTACTCGGTGGCCGACCACCGCGGGATGATCGAGGCCCGCGCCCTGGTCACCGAGGGCATGTTCCTGGCCCTGGCCGGCGGCCACCCCGTCTTCGACCGCACGGAGGACCCCCGTACGGTCGCCGCGCTCGCCGGTGTCCGCCGCCGCGGCGAGGAGGCGCAGCGCGCCGCCGACGCCGGTGACCTCACCGTGCTGATCGGCTACGACCTGCGCTTCTGGCGCGAGTTGAGCGCCATGTTCGGCAACCCCTACCTCGGCGACTTCCTGCACCGGCTGCGCGTCCAGTCCTGGGTGTGCACCGTGCAGCATCTGCGCCGGCTGAGCGATCTGCGCGGCCGCCTGTGGTCCGAGCACACCGAACTGGTCGATGCCCTGGCGCGCCGCGACACCCCGGCCGCGCGCTCGATCGTCCTCGCGTACAACACGCACTCCCTCGACCTCATCGAGCGGCTGGCCGCCCGGTGACCGGACCGGAAAGGGCCGCTCCGGCCGTGGACAGTGCCTCCGTGGACCCCACCAGTTCCTCCGTGGACCCCAGTGTCGGCGTCGTGGACCTCAGTGTCGTCGTGCCCGCCTACAACGAGGAGCAACGGCTCGGGCCGACCCTCGACGCGATCACCACGTACCTCGGCGACAACGAGGGCCGCTTCGGCGACTGGGAGATCATCGTCGCCGACGACGGCTCCGACGACGGGACCCGGGAGGTCGTCACCTCCCGCGCCGATCCTCGCGTGCAGGTGGTCACCAGCCCCCGCAACCGCGGCAAGGGCCACGCCCTGCGCCTCGGGGTCGCCGCCTCGCGCGGGCGCCGGGTGCTGGTCACCGACGCCGATCTGGCCGCGCCCATCGAGGAGTTGGAGAAACTCGACAAGGAGCTGAGCGAGGGCCGCGCGGCCGCGATCGGCTCCCGGGCCGCACCGGGCGCGACGATAGAGAGCCACCAGCATCCTGTCCGCGAACTCCTGGGCCGCGCGGGCAACTTCCTCATACGCCAGGCCGCGGTGCCCGGCATACGCGACACCCAGTGCGGCTTCAAGCTCTTCGAGGGCGACCGCGCCCGCGAGGCCTTCGCCGCCTCCCGGATCAACGGCTGGGGCATCGACGTGGAGGTCCTCCAGCACTTCCGCCGCGCGGACTGGGAGGTCGCCGAGGTCCCGGTGCGCTGGTCCCACCAGTCCGGCTCGAAGGTACGGCCCCTCGACTACGCCAAGGTCCTCACCGAACTCGGCCGCCTCCGCGCCCGCTCCCTGCGCCCGGTCGACATCCTGGTCGTCGTCCTCTTCCTCCTCATGTCGGTCGCCCTCTACTCGGGCCGCCTCTTCGACCCGAACCACCGCTACCTGGAGGACTCCCTCCAGGACCAGAACCAGTGGGAGTGGTTCTTCGCGGTCACGGCCGACAACGTGGCCCACCTCCACAACCCGTTCTTCTCGAACCTCCAGGGCTTCCCCGACGGCGTGAACCTCATGGCCAACACGGTCATGCTGGGCCTGTCGGTGCCCTTCGCGCCCCTCACCCTGCTGGCAGGCCCCGCGGTCTCCCTCAGCGTCTGCATGGCCCTCGGCCTCGCGGCCACGGCCGCCGCCTGGTACTGGCTGATCGTGAAGCGCGTCGTACGGCAACGGGCCGCGGCCTTCGTCGGCGCCTCGCTGGCGGCCTTCGCCCCGCCGATGGTCAGCCACGCCAACGCGCACCCGAACTTCGTCATCCTCTTCATGATCCCGCTGATCATCGACCGCGCCCTGCGCCTGTGCGCGGGCACCCGGGTCGTCCGCGACGGCATCGTGCTCGGCGTGATGGCGGCCTACCAGATCTTCCTCGGCGAGGAACCGCTCCTCCTCGCGTCGATCGGCATGGTCCTGTTCGCCGCGTCGTACGGAGTCCTCAACAGGGATGTCGTCCAGGCGTCCTGGCGCCCCCTGCTGAAGGGCCTGGGCATCGCGGCCGGGGTCTGCGCGCCGATCATCCTGATCCCGCTCTACTACCAGTTCATGGGCCCGCAGAGCTACAAGAGCGTCCTGCACGGCGACAACGCCGGCAACAGCCCCCTCGCCCTGCTCTCCTTCGCCGAACGCTCCCTGATCGCGGGCAACGAGGTCCGCGCGAACTCCCTCTCCCTCAACCCCACCGAGCAGAACGCCTTCTACGGCTGGCCGCTCGTCCTCCTCGCCTTCGCGATCGTCGTACGCCTGTGGGAGCACGCCCTCGTCAAGGCCCTCGCGTTCACGGCGGTCGCGGCCGCGATCCTCTCCATGGGCCCCAAGATCCGCGTCCCGCTCACGGACACGATCTACCCGGGCCCCTGGGCCCTGCTCGCCCACAAGCCGCTCTTCGAGTCGGTGATCGAGGGCCGGGTGGCGATGATCTGCGCACCGGCGCTGGGCATGCTGCTGGCGATCGCGGTGGAGAAGCTGGCGGCGACGCGCCAGATCGGCACGCAGTACGTGGGCCTGCTCGCCGTGTGCATGGCCCTGATCCCGATCATCCCCGCGCCCCTCAAGGCAGTTGACCGAGCCGCCGTACCGGCCTTCTTCACGGACGGCACCTACAAGTCGTACGTCCGCGCCGGCGAATCCATCGTCCCGGTCCCGCTCGCGGACCCCGGCTCGGCGGAACCCCTGCACTGGCAGACGGCGTCCGGCCTCGGCTTCAAGATGCCGGGCGGCTACTTCAACGGTCCCTACGGCGACGACCGCATCGGCATCTACGGCGCCTCGCCCCGCTACACCTCCAACATGCTGCGTGACGTCCGCTACACCGGGATCATCCCGACCATCGGCAAGAACTGGCAGGCGCAGGCCAAGCTCGACTTCGCGTACTGGCACGCGGGCGCGCTGGTCGTGGCCCCACAGCCCAACGACGACAAGCTCCGCACAGCTGTGGAAAAGCTGGTCGGCAAACCCGGTAAGTGGGTGGACGGCGTGTGGGTATGGGACCTGCACGAGGGGAGCTGACCCGGGCCGCACCGACTACTCTTCCCCCTACTCTTGCCTGACCACCATGCGAGATCCACGATGCGCAGCGAGTAACCGAGGAGCCCCCTTTTGGCCTGTGACCTGTGGCTGGTCCCGCTCGTCGACGTGTTGTGCCACACCCCCGACAATCCGTTCGCCGAGGAACTCGCGCTCTACAACTCCCTGTTGGCCGAGGCCGGGCTCCCCCCGGTGCCGGTGTACCAGTACATGCCGGGCCTGTCCGGCGAGGTCGCCCCGGTCGCGGGCTTCGACTACGACGCGCTGCACTTCCTGCGCCGGGCCTATCTCCTCCAGGTCTGCGGTCTCCCGGTGACGCCGGTCGACGACTTGGGCGGCGACTACGAACAGCTCCTGGAGATGTTCGAGACCACGGCCCAGCAGTCCCACCTGGTCTGGCACTACGACCACGCGGGCGCCTACGTCCCGGTCGACTTCCCGCACCCGCTCTCGAACGACGAACTCCTCGCCGGCGGCGGCCCGTTGGGCTCGTCCCAAACGCTGCTGCGCGAGCTGGAGTTCGTGGCCCCGACGATCGGCATCGACCCGGCGAACCCGCCCGCGACGCCCGAACCCCCCGCCGCGCCCACGGAGTTGGAGGAACCGGCCGTGGCCGCACCGTACGACCCCAGCCCGTTCGCCCGCGAGCGGCACGTCTGGCTGGGCCTGCACGCGGCGGCGACGCGGAGCCTGGCCCAGGGCTCGATGATCGTGTTCAGCTAACGCCGCGTGCGGGACGACGTGTTCTCGTCCGCCGCCATGTCCTGCGTACCGATGACGCCGAGCAGTTCGAGCTGCGCGGCGCCCTCGGTGCCGGGCGGGGCGGTGAACCACAGGAGGCGCTGGCGGCCGTCCTCGCTGAACAGGCTGTGGCAGTCCAGCTCGATGACGCCCAGCGTGGGGTGCACGATCCGCTTGTGATCGGTACGGCGCAGCCCCACGTCATGGGTGTCCCACAGCGCGGCGAACTCCTCACTGCGCCGCCGCAGCGCGGCCGTCATCCCGGCGACCTCGCTGTCGCGGCTCCGCCGGGCGGCGACGGCCTGGAGGTCGGCGACGAAGACCCGTGAGTGGTGCGGGTGGTCCTCGGCCGGGTAGACCGCGCGGGACGCCGGATCGGTGAACCAGCGGTACGCGAACCCGGTCGCCGGGCCACGCGGCTCCGGCGCCCGCCCGAGCAGCGCGGCGGCCAGTTCGTTCTGTACGAGGGTCTCGTGCAGGTCGGTGATGACCTGGGCCGGGGTGGTGGCCAGCCGGTCCAGCAGCCCGAGCAGGGCGGGCTGGACGTGCCGCGCGCCCACGCCGTGCGCCGACTCGGGCAGCGGCCGGTCGGCGAGGTGGAACAGGTGGTCGCGCTGGTCACCGCCGAGGCGCAGCGCGCGGGCGAGCGCGGACAGGGTCTGGGCCGAGGGCTGGGCGCCGCGCCCCCGCTCCAGCTCGGTGTAGTAGTCGGCGGACAGCCCCGCCAGCTGCGCGACCTCCTCGCGCCGCAGCCCGGGCACCCGGCGCCGGGGCCCGACGGGCAGCCCGACATCGGCCGGCCGGACCCGGTCACGCCGGGACTTCAGGAACGCCGCGAGCTCGGGAAGGTTCACCGTCTCATCGTCGCCTCTCTCAGGCGTCCGAGCCAGGGGCTGCCAACCCCTGGGTGGGCTCAGCCCTGGCCGGGGGGCCGACGGGGACGGAGGGTTGCCCCATACCCACCCAGCACCACGAGGAATGAGAACACCATGCCTTTCGCGAACTTCAAGGTCCCCGCCGGCGCCCTCACCGCCGAGCAGAAGGAGCAGATCATCACGCGCACCACGGACCTGTACGCCGAGATCTTCGGCGACGGCGCCCGCGCCACCACCCTCGTCCTGGTGGAGGAGGTCGCCGACGCGGGTTGGGGCATCGGTGGCGGCGTCCTGACCCTCGCCAAGATCCAGGGGACACCGCAGGAATGAGCGCCTAGCGAATCTTGGCGAGGCCGCTCGCGACGTCCTCCGCGTTCATCACCGGGGTGTAGGTCAGCTCGGCACCCAGATTGAGGAAGAACGGCTCACTGATCGACGGAATGTCGGAGGGGTCCCGCAGATCGAAGAACAGGTAGGCGGTCCGCTTCCCGCCGTCCGCGGTGAAGTAGGCCGCCTCCGGCTTGATCTGCTCCAGGGACTCCTCCATGAGCTTCCCGAGAGTCCCGTTACGGATGGCCTCGTTCCCCTTTTCGGTGTCCATGGACGCCTTCAGCATCATGCGCATCGCAGTCACCTTCTCCTGGTCGGCGTGCGCGGGTGGACAACGTCAGGATATGCCTGATATGCGGGTGATGTTCAGTACGTACCAATACGGCCTGGGCTAACGCTCCTGAAAGAACCACAGGGACAGCGTCAGCACGACGACCCCGCGCACCGCGACCGACGTCAGGATCACGCCCCGAAGCCTTTCGGCCCGCAGCCACAGGGTCCAGGTCAGCAGCAGCGACAGCGTGACGACGAGGATCAGCGTCACGGCGGCGGGGTCGGCGTACCGGACGTCGCGGTGCGCCCACAGCAGGGACGACCACCACACCACTGCCGCCGTGCTGAGCACGGACTCCAGGACCAGGGCGGTGCGGGCCTCACCCCGCCCCAGGACGTCCATGGCCATCCGTGCTCCTCACGCTCGGTGCGGAAGACAGGTCCGGTGTCTGGAAGACGAGCCTAGAAGACCGCCGTCCCCGCCTGCGTCAGCTTCCAGTTGACCGAGGCGAAGTCCGCCGGGTCCAGGCTGCCCTTGGCCGTGACGTAGGCGATCATCAGGTCGCGGACCTGGTCGGGGGCACTGTAGACGGTCTCCGCCGAGGCGATGTGCGGGTAACCGGAGCCGCCGTTCGCGCGGTAGTTGTTGACCGCGACGACGAAGACCTGGTCGTCGGTGACCGAAGTGCCGTTGTACGTGAGGTTCTTGACGCGCGAACCCTCGGCCTGGGCGATGTCGATGTCGTAGGAGACCCCCGCGGCCACGTCGTACATGTAGTCCCAGAAGCTGTTGGCGTTGGTGAGGGTCGCGGTGTCGACCTTCGTGCCCGCCGGGACCTGGTGGTAGTACTTCGCCGCGTACTCCAGGTAGTCCTTGAGCTGGGCGCCCGTGAGCTTCTTGCCGTAGAGGGTGTTGTCGTAGATGTAGAGGCCGGCGATGTCCTTGATGGTGACGGAGCCCTTGGGGATGTCGGCCGTGCGGCTGAAGGGGGCCGCGACCGAGATCAGCGGGAGGGCCGCGTCGGCCGTCGACAGGCCCGCCTTCACCGAGTCCATCTGCACCTGCTGGATGAAGTCCATGATCGGGACGTCCTTCCAGCAGGACTCCGCCGCCGAGAGGTCCTCGGTGCAGGTGCCGACCGCCGTGTTGACGTACTTCACGACCAACTCGTGGTCGGCTTCGAGGAGTTTCTTGATCTCCGGGTCCTCGTCCACCGTGTTGGGGTTGAGGGTCTGCGCCGTCTTGCTGGTGATCTTCCACTGGCCGCGGACGAGTTCGAGCTCGAAGTCGAAGACGCTCAGGCGGTAGCCCCAGCAGTACGGCTCGGAGAGGAGGACGTCGTCGCCGGTCTCCTCATTCTTCACCGTGTAGGAGGAGACCTCCACGTGGGTGTGGCCGACGAGGATCGCGTCGATGCCGGGGACCTGCTCGGCGACGAGGTTGGAGGCGTTCTCGACGTACGGGAGCTCGTCGCCGTAGGACGAACTGCCGTCCAGGCCCGAGTGGTCGGTGAGGAAGACGACGTCGCAGCCGAGCGCGCGCAGGCGCGGGACGTACTTCTTGGCCTGCTCGACGAGGCCCGGGAAGACCATCTTGCCGCTGACGTTGTCCTTGTCCCACAGCGCGATGCCCGGGTTGGTGAGGCCGAGGATGCCGACCTTGATGTCGGGGGCGCCGGGGACGCGGATCTTCTTCACCGTGTACGGGGCGAACGCGGGGCGCAGGGTCTTCGCGTCCAGCGCGTTGGCGCCGAGCAGCGGGAAGTGGCACTGCTGCTCGAACTTGCGCAGGGTGTCGATGCCGTAGTTGAACTCGTGGTTGCCGAGGGCGGCGGCGTCGTAGCGCATGTGGTTCATGGCGGTGGCCATCGGGTGCTTGGAGCCGCTGGTGATGGGGTCCACGCGCGCGAAGTAGTAGCCCAGCGAGGTGCCCTGGATGATGTCACCGGCGTCGACGAGGAGGACGTGCCCCTCGCCCTTCGCCTTGCGCTGCTGCTTGATGAGGGTGGCGACGCGGGCGACGCCGACGGAGTTGCCCTTGGCGTCCGAGTACGCCTTGTCCGAGTAGTAGTCCCAGTCGAAGACGTGGCTGTGCAGGTCGGTCGTGCCCAGGATGGAGAACGACCAGGTCTTGTTCGGCTTCGGGTGCGGGTGCGGCTCGGGGTGCCGGTCGGCGGCCTCGGCCGGGGTCACCGCCGCCGTTCCCGCGACGGCCGCGACAGCGCCGGTGACGGCGGACTTCTGCACGAACTCACGGCGATTCATGGGATTGACGGGCATTCAGGACTCCTGGGAGGGCGCGGAAGGCGGGTGTGGCTTGCGGGGCGCGGCGGGCTACCCGCGTAGATGTTGGCCTCCGCCTGTTACCGGCGTAACCACGGACAGCCCAAGGGCCGGTCAAGGATTCCCAAGACCGGCCCAAGGACCTCAGTCGGCTGCTGTGCCAACCGCCGCTCTAGATGAACGAGTTGATCTCGATCGTCTCCGTACGGCCGGGGCCGACGCCGATCGCGGAGATCGGGGCGCCGGACATCTCCTCCAGTGCCTTCACGTACGCCTGCGCGTTCTTGGGGAGGTCCGCGAAGGTCTTCGCCTTCGTGATGTCCTCGCTCCAGCCGGGCAGGGTCTCGTAGATGGGCTTCGCGTGGTGGAAGTCGCTCTGCGAGTACGGGAGTTCCTCGACGCGCTTGCCGTCGATCTCGTACGCCACGCAGACCGGGATCTCCTCCCAGCCGGTCAGGACGTCCAGCTTGGTGAGGAAGAAGTCGGTCAGGCCGTTCACGCGGGTCGCGTAGCGGGCGATGACCGCGTCGAACCAGCCGCAGCGCCGGTCGCGGCCGGTGGTGACGCCCCGCTCGCCGCCGATACGGCGCAGCGCCTCGCCGTCCGCGTCGAACAGCTCGGTCGGGAACGGGCCCGAACCGACGCGGGTCGTGTACGCCTTCAGGATGCCGATGACCCGGCTGATCTTCGTCGGGCCGACACCCGCGCCCGTGCACGCACCACCGGCAGTGGGGTTGGAGGACGTGACGAAGGGATACGTGCCGTGGTCGATGTCGAGGAGGGTGCCCTGGCCGCCCTCGAAGAGGACCACCTTGTCGTCCTCCAGCGCCTTGTTGAGGATCAGCACCGTGTCGGCGACGTAGGGCTTGAGGCGGTCCGCGTAGGACAGCAGCTCCTCGACGACCTGCTCGATGGCGATCGCGCGCCGGTTGTAGAGCTTGGTGAGCATCTGGTTCTTGATGTCGAGGGACGCCTCGACCTTCTGCGTCAGGATCGACTCGTCGTAGAGGTCCTGGACCCGGATGCCGACGCGGTTGATCTTGTCCGCGTAGGTGGGCCCGATACCGCGGCCCGTCGTCCCGATCTTCCGCTTCCCGAGGAAGCGCTCGGTCACCTTGTCCACCGTCACGTTGTAGGGCGTGATGATGTGGGCGTTGCCGCTGAGCAGGAGCTTGGACGTGTCGACGCCGCGCTCGTTCAGCCCGTCCAGCTCGGAGAACAGGACCGACGGGTCGACGACGACACCGTTGCCGATGACCGGAGTGCACTCCGGTGTGAGGATCCCGGAAGGGAGCAGGTGAAGGGCGTACTTCTGATCGCCCACGACTACCGTGTGGCCGGCGTTGTTGCCGCCCTGGTAGCGCACCACATAGTCGACGGACCCACCCAGCAGGTCGGTCGCCTTTCCCTTGCCTTCGTCACCCCACTGAGCACCGAGCAGCACAAGTGCGGGCACGCGCGTACACCCCTTCCGGGCGGGGCATGTCCAAGGTCAGAGGCGTACGCGGCACAGCGTGTGCCTCGTACGCCGGCGACCCTCGTCGGCCGCGACCCGTCGGACCGGATGCCCCGGAATAGACGAAGCCCCTGGCGCAATAGCGCAAGGGGCTCTTGCACAAAGATGCTACCCGAGGAAGCGAGGCATGGCCGAGGTGGCGACTTTCGCGACTTCCGATCAGCTGCTGATCGTGATCGATCCGGCCGCCCGGCGCACCGACGCGGAGTCCGTCCGTATCGCGAAAGACGTGCTCAGCGCGGGTGCGGCGACGAAGGTGTGCCTTCCGGAGGGGCCCGAGGAATTCGCCCGGGTCCTGGCCCGGCGGGGTTCGCGCCGGCCGGTGCTGGTGGGCGACGACCGGGCGCTGATGCGGGCGGTGTCCCTGTTGCACCGGCAGCGGGAGCTGGCCGGATGCGCGCTGTCGATGGTGCCGGTGGGGGGTGGGCTGTCCCTGGCGGGGGCGCTGGGCGTCCCCACGGGGGCGGTGGCGGCGGCGCGCGCGGTGCTCGACGGGGTCGTGCGGCGGATGGATCTGCTGGTGGACGACAGTGACGGGGTGGTGCTCGGCGCGCTGCGGATCCCGTCGCTTCCGCCGATGCGGGAGGCTCCGCCGGTGGAGGCGACGCCGGTGCCGTCCGGTTCTCGTTCCGACTCCGGCTCCGGCTCCGGCTCCGCGCATGCGTCGTGGTTGCGGACGTGCCAGTCGCTGGTACGGACACTGGTACCGGTACGCCCGTCCCGCGAGCCGCTTGCCCGTGTGACCCGGCTCGGGCCCGCGCGGCTTCGGGTCGAGGTGGACGGGGTGACGCTGGTGGATCTGGACCAGCCGGTGGAGGGGGTGTCCGTGACGCCGGGGGCGTCGGGGCTGGCCGAGGTGGTCGTACGGCCGGTGTCGGTGGGGGCGGAGGCGTCTCCGCTGTGCGCGCGGGGGCGGTCGGTCACCGTGTCCGGGGCGGATTTCCGGTACCGGGCGGACGCGGTGGTGGCGGGGCCGGTGCGGACGCGGACGTGGGTGGTACGGGAGGGGGCTTGGGGGCTTACGTTGCCGGTGGTGGGGTGAGGTCGGGTTTTTTCGCCCCCGCCGCCCCTACCCGTCCCATCCTCCAGGGGCTCCGCCCCTTCGCCCCCGACACGGGGGCCAGCCCCCGGACCCCCGCTCCTCAAACGCCGGAGGGGCTGGATCTACCGGACCCTGCCGGCCAAGGCAGGGGGCTGGATCTGCCGGAGGGATTGG
The DNA here is from genome assembly GCF_033335955.1 of Streptomyces sp. N50. Taxonomy (GTDB): domain Bacteria; phylum Actinomycetota; class Actinomycetes; order Streptomycetales; family Streptomycetaceae; genus Streptomyces. The sequence goes on along the minus strand of NZ_CP137549.1, from coordinate 4,889,535 downwards.
AATGTCAGGCCGGGTCTGATGCCAGCATCTGCGCGTCCGAGTCGTCCTTCAGCGCCACTCCCGTCGCCCCCAACTCCCGCGCCCTGCCCATCAACCCCGCCAACTTCCCCGCCGCCGTCTCATAAGCCATCCCCAACGGCGGCCGGATGTTGCTGAGGCAGTTCCGGTCCGCGTCCGTCGTCACGCCCGGCTTCGGGCGGTACGTCAGATACGCGCCCAGCGAGTCCGCCGCCGACATCCCGGGCCGCTCCCCGACGAAGACGACGACCATCGCGGCACCCATCGCCGAGGCCACGTCGTCGCCGAGGGCGACCCGCGCCTGCTCGGCCAGCACCACCGGAGCCACCTGCCAGGCCGTGGGCAGGAGCGCCGTCGTCGCTCGGACCATCGCCGCGCCGTGCTCGTGCACCGCCCGGCTGGACAGGCCGTCCGCCACGACGAACACCACGTCCCACTCCCCCACCGGGAGGTGTGCGCGGTCGGCCGGGTCCAACCGGCGGCCCAGATCGGGGCGTTGGAGGTAGGTGAGGCGGTCGGGGGCCGCGCTGCGGACACGTACCGTCGGCTCACCTCGCAGCGCCGCCGCCACCACGTCCGGCTCGAACGGGGAGTGGACCGCGTCCCGTGCCGCCGCGTGCGCCGCCTGCAACTCCAGCCGGTGGTGGGTCGGCAGACCCGAGCCCGCCCGGCCCAGGCCGATCCGGGCCTGCGTGTGCCGGCGCAGCGGCAACCACAACTCTCGCTCCACCGAAGCAACGTGACTGAGCGTCATGCCACCAGTTCCCTTCCGATAGCCGTCAACGGGTGGGCCGTACCGGACACGTCCCTGATCTCGCCGCCCTCGCCCAGCAGGCCGATCGAGGCGAGCCAGGTCTCAAACTCCGGTGCCGGGCGCAGCCCGAGGACCTCGCGGAGGTACAACGCGTCGTGGTACGAGGCGGATTGGTAGTTGAGCATGATGTCGTCGCCGCCCGGGGTGCAGATCACGAAGGACGCGCCGGCCACGCCGAGCATGGTGAGCATCGTGGCGATGTCGTCGTCGTCCGCGTCGGCGTGGTTGGTGTAGCAGATGTCCAGGCCCATCGGGAGGCCCAACACCTTGCCGCAGAAGTGGTCCTCCAGGGCCGCACGGAGGATCTGGCGGCCGTCGTACAGGTACTCCGGGCCTATGAAGCCCACCACCGTGTTCACGAGGAGCGGGTCGTAGCGCCGGGCCACCGCGTACGCCCGTGCCTCCACCGTCTGCTGGTCGACGCCGTGGTGCGCGTCCGCCGACAGCGCGCTGCCCTGGCCCGTCTCGAAGTACATGACGTTCGAACCGACCGTGCCCCGGCCCAGCCCCTTCGCCGCCTCGTACGCCTCGTCCAGCAGGCCCAGCGTCACGCCGAAGGACGCGTTCGCCGCCTGGGTGCCCGCGATGGACTGGAAGACCAGGTCCACGGGAGCGCCGGCCGCCATCAGGTCCATGCTCGTCGTGACGTGGGACAGGACGCAGGACTGGGTGGGGATCGCGTACCGCTGGATCACGCCGTCGAGCAGTTCCAGCAGGTCCCGTACCGCCTTCGGGCTGTCCGTCGCCGGGTTGATGCCGATCACCGCGTCGCCCGAGCCGAGGAGCAGGCCGTCCAGGAGGGCCGCGGCCACACCCGCCGGATCGTCGGTGGGGTGGTTCGGCTGGAGGCGGGTCGCCAGGCGCCCCGGCAGACCGATCGTCGACCGGAACGCGGTCACGACCCGCACCTTCCGCGCGACCGCGACGAGGTCCGCGTTGCCCATGAGCTTCGAGACGGCCGCGACCATCTCCGGCGTCAACCCCGGCGCCACGGCGGCCAGTTCACCACTGTCCGCCGCCAGCAGCCACTCCCGGAACCCGCCCACCGACAGCCCGGCCACCGCCGCGAACGCCCCCGTGTCGTGCGTGTCGAGGATCAGCCGGGTCACGTCGTCGGTGTCGTACGGGATCACCGGTTCGGCGAGGAACGCGGTCAGCGGTACGTCCGCCAGCGCCCAGCGCGCCGCGACCCGCTCCTGCGCGGACGCCGCGGCCAGCCCCGCCAGCCGGTCGCCGGAACGCTCCGGGCTCGCGGCGGCGAGCAGACGCGCGAGGGAGCCGAAGCGGTAGCTGTGGCCGCCGAGCGTGGAGGTGTACGTACTCATGTCGGCGACCGTACGAGGCGCGTGTTGCCCCCAGATTTCCTCAGATTTCTAAAGGTCTGGTTGACAAACATTTAACGCGCCGCAACCCTTGCCGGACTCATTCGGCCTACAGAGTTCCGGTTCGACACACCAGCCGGGACACCGGTCGAGCGGCAGCGAGAGCAGCAGGAGAGGGGCCATCCGATGGCAGTGGACGAAGGAGTCGCCCCCGCGGCGAACACAAGCGAGGACGGCGCCGTTCACCGGCTCAAGCCCAACGCCATCGGCCTCCTGGGCGTGGTCTTCATGGCCGTCGCGACGGCCGCCCCGATCACCGCGATGACCGGCAACGTGCCCTTCATGGTCTCGTCCGGCAACGGCATCGGCGCCCCGGCGAGCTACCTCGTCGCAATGGTCGTCCTGGCAATCTTTTCCGTCGGCTTCACCTCGATGGCGAAGCACATCACCTCCACGGGCGCCTTCTACGGCTTCATCTCCTACGGCCTCGGCCGCACCGCGGGCCTGGCGTCGGGCCTGCTCGCCACCTTCGCCTACGCGGTGTTCGAGCCGGCCCTCATCGGCATCTTCTCGACCTTCGCCACCGGAACCTTCAAGGACCAGACGGGACTTGACATCCCGTGGTGGGCCTTCGCGCTGGTGATGCTCGCCGTCAACGCGACGGGAACGTGGTTCGGCGTCTCGGTCGCCGAGAAGCTCCTGGTCGTCCTGCTCGGCACGGAGGTGACCGTCCTCGCGGCGATGGCGATCTCGGTCGCCCTGCACGGCGGCGGCCCGCACGGCTTCACCTTCGGCCCGGTCAACCCGGTCAACGCGTTCAAGGGGACGTCCGCCGGTCTCGGTCTCTTCTTCGCCTTCTGGTCGTGGGTCGGCTTCGAGTCGACGGCGATGTACGGCGAGGAGTCCCGCGACCCGAAGAAGATCATCCCCAAGGCGACGATGATCTCCGTCCTCGGCGTCGGCGTCTTCTACGTCTTCGTCTCCTGGATGGCCATCATCGGCAACGGCGAGACGGAGGCCGTGAAGGCCGCGTCCTCCGCGAACCCGCTCGCCCTCTTCTTCAACCCCACCGAGCACTACGTCGGCCACTGGGCGGTCGACCTCATGCAGTGGCTGATGATCACCGGCTCGCTCGCCTGCGGCATGGCCTTCCACAACTGCGCCAGCCGCTACATGTACGCACTGGGCCGCGAGGGCGTCCTCCCCTCCCTCAAGAACACGATCGGCCGCACCCACGCCAAGCACGGTTCCCCGCACATCGCGGGCCTCGTCCAGACGGTCGTGAGCGCGGTGCTGATCCTCGGCTTCTGGGCCACGAGCAAGGACCCGGCCAACGCGCTGTACGTCCTGCTGGCCATCCTCGGCACGATGGCGATCCTCGTCGTGCAGGCGGTCTGTTCCTTCGCGGTGCTGGCGTACTTCCGGAAGAACCACCCCGAGAGCCGGCACTGGTTCAAGACGTTCACCGCTCCGCTGGTCGGGGGGATCGCGATGCTGGCGGTGGTACTGCTCCTGGTCTCCAACATGAGCGTCGCGGCGGGCTCGGAGTCCAACTCCCCGGTGCTGAAGGCAACCCCGTGGCTGGTCCTCCTGGTCGCGGCGACGGGCGTGGGCTACGCCCAGTATCTGAAGCGCCGGGCCCCTGAGCGTTATGCGTTGCTCGGGCGCACGGTCCTCGAAGAAACCAAGGAGCGCTGAGGATCTTTTCAGGGGCGCGGGGAACTGCGCGACCAGCCCACCACGGCCTGCAGACGAGAACGAATCTGCGGGAGCGTCGTGGCTGGTCGCGCAGTTCCCCGCGCCCCTTAGGGGGTTTCGCCGAAGCGGGTTTCACGGTAGGCCCGCCACCGCTCCATCATCGCCGCGATCTCCCCATCGACGAACTCGAAGAACGCCAGGGTCTCAGCCAGCCGCAACCCCGCCGGCGTCTCCGCGCCAAGACTCGCAACCCCCTCACGCAGAGCGACCTCCCACCGCTTGAGGACAGCCTCGCGATTGGTGAGCGCCTCGTACCACTGATTGCCCTGCACCCGATACCGCTCGCGCCGCGAACCGGGCTCACGCTCACGCGAAACCATGTGCGTCTGTGCCAGATACCGCACCGCCCCGGAAACCCCCGCCGGACTGACCCGCAGCTGCTCCCCCAGCTCACCGGAGGTCATCGCCCCGGCGTCAGAAGACAGCAGCGCGGCGAAGACCCGGGCCGGCATCCGCTGCATCCCGGCCTCGACGAGCTGCGCCGCGAAACTCTCCACGAACATCGAGACCGCCTCTTGGTCCCGCTCCACCTCATCCGTCATACCCTCACCCTAACCCGGGCTTCACACACTTCCTTAACTTCACAAATTTCTGAAAGAAGCGTACGTTCGGCTCCATGACGAAGGCAATCACCGTCTCCGGACTGCACAAGGCGTTCGGCAGGACGCAAGCCCTCGCGGGTCTCGACCTGGACGTCGAGGCCGGCGAAGTGCACGGCTTCCTCGGCCCCAACGGCTCCGGCAAGTCCACGACGATCCGCGTCCTGCTCGGCCTCCTCCACGCGGACTCCGGCGCGGCTCAGCTCCTCGACCGTGACCCCTGGACCGACGCCGTCGAACTGCACCGCCGGGTCGCCTACGTCCCCGGCGACGTCACCCTCTGGCGCAACCTCTCCGGCGGCGAAGTCATCGATCTCTACGGCAAGTTGCGCGGCGGCCTCGACACCGCCCGCCGCGCCGACCTGATCGACCGCTTCGAACTCGACCCCACCAAGAAGGGCCGCACGTACTCCAAGGGAAACCGCCAGAAGGTGGCCCTCGTCGCCGCGTTCGCCTCGGACGTCGACCTGCTGATCCTCGACGAACCGACGTCCGGCCTCGACCCGTTGATGGAGGAGGTCTTCCAGCGCTGCGTCGAGGAGGAACGCGACCGGGGCCGCACGATCCTGCTCTCCTCCCACATCCTCAGCGAGGTCGAGGAGTTGTGCGACCGGGTGAGCATCATCCGCAACGGCCGCACGGTGGAGAGCGGTTCGCTGGCCGACCTTCGCCACCTCACCCGCACCAGCGTGACGGCCGAACTCACCGGCGCCCCCAACGGGTTGGCGTCCCTCCCCGGCGTCCACGACCTCGCCATCCAGCACATCCAGAACAGCCAGGGCCACCGCGTCCGCCTCCAGGTGGAAGCCGACCAACTCAACGCCGTACTGCGGTCGTTGAGCGACTCAGGCGTGCGCTCGCTGACCTCGAAGCCGCCGACGCTGGAGGAACTGTTCCTCCGCCACTACCAGGAGACGGAATGACGGCCGCAGCGCTCCCCGCACGCACCGGCACCGGAATCGGCGGCTCGCGCCAACTGGCAGGCACCGGCGCCCTGTTGAGGTTCAACCTGCGCCGCGACCGCGTGGTGATCCCGGCCTGGGTGGCGGTGACCGGCCTGCTGGTGCTCTCCCTCCCCGGGTCACTGCGAAGCGTCTACTCCACGCCGGCCCAACGCGCCGACATCGCCCGCCAGATGCTCACCAACAGTTCACTGCGCGCCACCTACGGCCCGGTGTTCAGCGACTCGCTCGGCGGTCTCACCGCGTGGCGCATCGGCGGCTACGCCGCGATCCTCGCCGGGGTCATGAGCCTGATCGTCGTCGTACGGCACACGCGTGACGAGGAGGAGAGCGGCCGCCAGGAACTCATCTCCTCGGCGATGGTCGGCCGCCAAGCGCCCCTGACGGCGGCCCTGTTGACGGCGCTGGTCGCCAACTCCGCGCTGGCGCTGCTGATCACGGGAGGCATGGCGGGTCAGGGCTCGGCGGGAGCCCTCGCACTCGGGCTCGGCATCGGTGGAGTGGGCTTGGTCTTCGCGACGCTCGCGGCGATCGTCGCGCAGTTCACGGACAGCGGCCGACTGGCGAAGGGCCTGACCGGCGGACTGGTGGGCGCGGCGTTCGTCCTCCGTGCCGTAGGCGACTCGACCACCGACGACGGTTCCTCTCCCGCGACGTGGATCTCCCCGATCGGCTGGCTGGAGAACCTGCGCCCGTTCGCGGCCGAACGGTGGTGGGTGCTGGCCCTGTTCGCGGCGGCGATCCTCGTACAAGGCTCCCTGGCCTACGAGTTGGCGGGCCGCCGGGACGTGGGAATGAGCTTCTTCCCGGCCCGCCCCGGCCCGGCCCACGGCCGCCTCGGCACGGCGGGCGCGCTGGCCTGGCGCCTCCAGCGGGGCAGCGTGCTGGGCTGGAGCCTCGGATTCCTCGCGGCCGGGGTCGCCTTCGGCGGCATCACGAAGGGCGCGGCGGACCTGGTCGGTGACAACGCCAAGACCCGCGAGATCATCGAGCGGATGGGCGGCCAGTCCGGCATCGAGAACGCGTTCCTGGCCACGATGGTCGGCATGTTCGGCATGCTCGCCGCGCTGTACGCCGTCTCCTCGGTCCTGCGCCTGCACAGCGAGGAGACCGGCCGGCGCGCCGAACCGGTCCTCGCGAACGCGGTCGGCCGCCTGCGCTGGGCGGCCGGCCACTTGGTCATCGCCTTCGGGGGCGCGGTCCTGATCATGCTCCTGAGCGGCCTCGGCCTGTCCCTCGGCTACGGCGCCGACCTCGGCCCCATCCTGGCCGCCACTCTGGTCCAACTCCCCGCGATCTGGACGCTGGGCGCGCTTGCGGTCCTCCTCCACGGACTGTCCCCCCGCCTGTCCCCGGCATCCTGGGCAGCGGCCGGACCGGCCCTCGCGCTCGGCTGGATCGGCCCCGCCCTGAACCTCCCCCAGGCGGTTCTGGACATCTCCCCCTTCGGCCACCTGCCGAAGCTCCCGGGCGGAGACATGGCCTGGGGCCCGGTGATCGTCCTCACGGCGATCGCCGCCGCCCTGGTCGCCGTAGGCCTGACGGGTCTACGGCGCCGCGACCTCACCACCTGACCGCCGGCGGCACGGGAACCTCCGGCGGCCCGCGCGCGTCCGTCCCGGGCATGGGACAGCGTGCGCAGGCCGCCGGAGGATGCATAACAGCCTTACTCGGCGCGGGAGTTGGGCTCGCAGTGTGGTCGTACGACGTCCGGGACCGCTTCTACCGCTTCGAGGCGAGCCCCGACTGGAGTGTCCTGTACGCCGAGTTGCCGCTGGCGGTGCTGGGCGGGGTCCTGGTGTCGCTCGGGGTCTGGGCGCTGGTGCGGCGGGCCAGGTAGAACGGCCGGGCCGCGCCACCCCCCGAACAGACGTTCCGGCCCGGTCGGAGGTGGAGAGCGGGAGCGGTACGGAGACGATCTGGTCGACCGAGTTCCCCCGCCTCTCCCGGAGTTGCCCCTTGCGCGCACACCCCCTCGTCGCGGAAGCGGCTTCGGACACAAGTCCGGTGGACGACGTGGAGGACGCCGTCGACCCCACGATGACCGCCGAGATCTACGGCGTGCTGCGTGAGCACCCCTGGATCGGGCAGGTCAGCGCGGACCACGACCTGGACGAGGACCTGTTCGCACTGGCGGTCAAACGGGCCGCCGCCTACGGCTGGAGTTCGACCCGGTTCAGCGCCGGTGCCGGACTCGGCGGGCAGCGCTGGGGTCACGCGGACGCGGGCGGGGACTGGTCGCAGGACGGCCGGGTGCGGCAACTCGCCTGGCTGACCGTGTATCCCGCGACCGACCTGCGCGAACAGCACCTGCCCGTCCTGCCGTTGACCCGGGTCATGGTCGATTCCCTGGGCCGGGTGGGCGAGTTGGACTTCACAGGGCTGACGGTGCGGGTGCCGGTGCGGCTCGCGCCGGACACCCGGTTCGACCTGGTGGGGGACGCGGACTGGTTCGCCCTGGCCGCGCCGGACGCGCGGACGGAGGCGGCCGTCTCCGTCCTCGGCCCGGTCGGCACCGAGGCGGAGCAGCTGCGCGAACTCGTCGCCCGGCGCGGGCACGGACAGCTCCGCGCGGAACTCCGGGCCGGAACCCACGACCATACGGCGTTCGCGTGCGACCTGCCCGAGTGGACCCCGGACGCGGCGGCCTGGCTCGCGGAGGTCTTCATCGACGCGTTGCGCGCGGCCGGCGTACGCGACACGGTGGAGATCGCGATCGCCCGAAAGCCACGAACTCCCCTTCGCCCAGCAGGAGTCAGCCACCCATGAGAATCGGGATCACCGGACACCGCGGCCTGTCCGGCGAGGTCGAGCGGAAGGTGCGCGCGCTCATCGAGGAGGCGGTCACGTCGTACGGCGACACCGGGCTGGTGGGCGTCAGTTGTATCGCCGACGGCCCGGACGTCTGGTTCGCCCGGGCCGTCCTCGACCGCGGCGGGCAGCTCGAAGTCGTCCTGCCCGCCCGGCAGTACCGCGCCGGCCTGCCCGTCTGGCACCACCCCGACTACGACGACCTCCTCCACCGGGCCACGCGGGTCCACCACACCGGTCTCGACGTCTCCGGCCCCCACGCCTACATGGCGGGCAGCGAACTCCTCGTGGACAAGGCCGACGCACTCCTCGCCGTCTGGGACGGCCGCCCGGCGCGCGGCTACGGCGGCACCGCCGACGCCGTCACCTACGCGCGGCGGCACGACGTCCCCGTGACGGTGCTCTGGCCCGAGGGCGCCACCCGCGACTGACGGGCGGGGCCGGGTGACGGGCCTCTCTCCTTCGGGGGATCAGGGGGTGGTGGGCTCGGCCTGGTTGCCGACCGCCTTGCGGGGCAGGGCCAGGCACAGGGCCGCGCAGAGGACGTAGGCGCCGATGGCCCAGGGAGCCGCGTGGGTCAGCGCGTCCGTGAGGCCTCTGCCGGTGTGGGAGAAGAAGGCGTTGCCGATGACGGCGACTCCGAGGGCTCCGCCGAACTGCTGGGCGGTGGAGAGGATTCCGGACGCGCCGCCCGCGAGCCGGCCCGGCACCGTGCTCAGGATCGTGTTGACCAGCGGGATGATCAGGAGGATCAGGCCGACACCGGCCAGTACCAGGCCGGGGATCAACGGCCAGGCCCCGGTGTGCAGTTGGGCCGCGTGCTGGGCCGCGTGCCGGACCCAGAACAGGCCGCCCGCCATGACCAGGGCACCCAGGATCAGCACGCCGCGGCCGAACTTGGCGACCAGCGGGTCGACCGCGGGGGCGGCGAGGATGGACCCCGCGCTGAAGGCGACCATCAACAGACCGGCCTGCGTGGGGGTGTAGCCCTGGCCGGACTGGAGCCAGATGGTGAAGACCAGGAAGAAGCCGGACATCCCGCCGTAGAAGAGGAGTTGGACGAGCAGGCCCGCGCTGAAGGCGGGCTTCTTGAACAAGTCCGTGGGGAGCAGGGGGTGTTCGAGGCCGCGCCGCTTCTCCGAGGCGGTCAGCGCGGCGATCGCGGCGACACCGGCGGCCAGGCAGAGCCAGCCCCACAACGGCCAGCCGTAGGAACGGCCCTGGACCAGCGGGAGCACGATCGCCACCAGGCCCGCGGCGAGGACGAGGTTGCCGGGCAGGTCGATGCGGCCGGTGAAGGCGCGGTCGCGGGAGGCCGGGATCCACCGGTTGCCGAGGACCAGGACGACGGCCGCGAGCGGGAGGTTGATGACGAAGATCGTGCGCCAGCCCCAGCCGAACAGGTCCCAGTCGGTCAGGATCCCGCCGAGCAGGACGCCCACCGCCGTGGAGATACCGGCGATCGCGCCGTACAGGGCGAACGCCTTGCCGCGTTCCTCGCCGTCGAACATCGTGCGGAACGAGGCGAGGATCTGCGGCATGATCACCGCCGCGGCCACGCCCTGGAGACCGCGCGAGGCGACGAGCACCCCGGCCGAGGCCGCCAGCGCGCTGGCCAGACTCGTGAGCGCGAACGCGGTGACGCCGAGCAGGAACAGTTTCTTGCGGCCGTAGCGGTCGCCCAGATGCCCGGCGATGATGAGCGTGGCGGCGAAGCCGAGCATGTACGCGGACACGGTCCACTGCAGATCGGCGGAGGTGGCCCGCAGTCCCTTGCCGATGGACGGCAGCGCGGTGTTCACGATCGAACCGTCGATCATGTCCAGCAGCGCCGCGAGGATCATCACGAAGGCGGCGGCCCACCGTTTGGGATAGGGCACCGGCCCGCTGCCGTCATCAGCGGCTACGTTCATGGGGTTGGTCGTGCTGGACGACATGGCGTGGACTCCTTGGTCCGGTCAGTTCTGCTTGACTTTCATATATCTTGGCTTTCAAGCCAATAACCGATAGTTACGATGCAGGGAGATATCTCGAATGTCAAGCGGAACGGGGTCAGGCTCGGGCGCAGAGGCGGTCGAAGCGCGGCTGGGCGCGGCCGTGCAGGCCTACCAGAGCGCCGTGGACGACTTCGACCGCGAACTGGCCCGCCTGATGGGCGTCAACGAGACCGATCTGCGCTGCCTGGAGATCCTGCTCTCGGTGGAGGAGACCACCCCCCGCGAGCTGAGCCGGCAACTGGGCCTGACCACCGGGAGCGTCACCACGATGCTCGACCGGCTGGAGAAACTCGCCTACCTCACCCGCACCCCGCACCCCGGCGACCGGCGCAAGACCCTGATCCGCGTCACCCCGGAGGCCGCCCAGCGTGCCTACGGCCTGCTCGGGCCGTTCCTCGACGACGCCGGCGGGCGCGTGCGCGCCCGGTACACCGCCGACCAGCTGGAACTCGTCATCGACTACCTGACGTTCACCCGCGACGTCCAGCAGGAACACGTCGAACGGCTGAGGAGGACGCCCGCCTCCCACCCGGCCCGGACGGGCGGCCGCCAGTCACCGGGGCCGCGGGGCGGGGCGGCGACGTAGGTCCGGCTCTGGGCTTGTGAGGGGGTGTCACCCCACCTCGACGCTCAGCCCCTCCAGCCCCCGGATCACGAAGTTCGGCTTGCGCTCCGGCTCCGCCGCCAGGCGCAGCGTCGGGGCCCTCTCCAGCAACGCCCCCATGGAAGCGGCCAGTTCGATACGGGCCAGGGGCGCGCCGATGCAGTAGTGGATCCCCGCGCTGAAGCTGATGTGCGGGTTGTCCGCGCGCGTGATGTCCAGGCGCTCGGGGTCGGTGAAGACCGCCGGGTCGTGGTTCGCGGAGCCGAAGAGCATCGCGATCTCCGCGCCGCGCGGGATGGTCGTACCGTCGATCTCGATCTCGTCCAGCACCCACCGCTCGAAGAGCTGGAGCGGGGTGTCGTAGCGCATCAGCTCCTCGACGGCGGACGGGATCAGGGAGTGGTCCGCGCGGAGGGCCGCCAGCTGGTCCGGGTTGCGGAACAGGGCCCACCAGCCGTTCACCGTGGAGTTCACCGTCGCCTCGTGGCCCGCGTTCAGCAGGAGGACGGCGGTGGAGATCAGCTCCTGTTCGGTGAGGCGGTCGTCGTCCTCGTCGTGGGCCGCGATCATGCCGGAGATGAGGTCGTCGCCCGGGTTCTTGCGGCGGGCCGCGATCAACTCGCGTAGATACGCGGAGAATTCGTCCGACGCGCGGACCGCCTTCGCCGCCGTGTCCTCGGACGGGCTCAGTTCGTACATCCCGCAGATGTCCGCCGACCAGGGGCGGAGCGGGGCGCGGTCCGACTCCGGGATGCCCAGCATCTCGGCGATCACCGCGACGGGGAGGGGCTCGGCCACGTCGGTCAGCAGGTCACCGCCGCCCTTCGCCACCAGGCCGTCCACCAGCTCGCCCGCCAACTGGCTCACGTACGGCTTCAGTTGCTCGACCGTGCGCGGGGTGAACGCCTTCGAGACCAGGCGCCGGATGCGGGTGTGGTCCGGGGGTTCCAGGTCGAGCATGCCGTGGTCGTTCAGGGTGTGGAAGGGCTCGTGCTCGGGCGGGGGTGCCGTACGGCCGAAGTCCTCGTGGGTGAAGCGGTGCTGGTAGGTGCGGCCGAGGCGGCGGTCGCGGAGCAGTGCCGAGACGTCCGCGTGGCGGGGGACGAGCCACTGGTCGGTGGGCTCGTAGTAGTGCACCCGCCCCCGCCCACGCAGGTCGGCGTAGGCGGGGTAGGGGTCGGCGACGAACGCGGGGTCCCAGGGGTCAAAGGCTGCCATGCACGGACGCTAGCCCGGCTCGCCCCCCTCTGACCAGGGGTGTCTTACGGGTTGGGGATGTTCCACCACTGCCAGGTGTTCGATCCGCAGTTGCGGACGTTGATGCCGGCGTGCTCGCTCTGGTCACCGTTGTTCTGGATGCTGAGGCACTGGTTGTTGACCTCCGTGCGCAGCCAGCTGCCGTCCTTGCGCCAGCGCTGGTTGGCCAGGCCGTGGCAGTCGCCGACCGCCTGGGCCGCCGCGTCCACCTCGCCGTTCTTGACGTCGAGACAGTGCTGCTCGGCGCCGTTCACCAGAACCTTTCCGTTCCTCCAGTACCAGAGTTGGTTGCCCGTACCGTCGTTGCACCGCTGGACCTCGACGTTGTCGCCGTTGGTGGCGAGGCACTTGCCGTTCAGGTGCGAGGTGATCTGGAAATACTGCGGGACACCCGCCGAGGCCTCGACCGGGGCGGTGCCGGCGAGAAGGGGCAGGGCGGTGAGTGCGAGCGCGGTCACAACGCGCTCCAGGTGCTTGATCATGACTCTGATGTAGCGGGGCCCCGACTCCCGCCGACAGGCCGGGCCACGGTGGTTCACCCGATCGGCGGGACGGGTTCACCGCAGAAACGATCAACGCACCGCACTCTCGCGCTTCCCCTATCCCGGTCTCACCAGCCTCGCCTCGTACGCGAACACCGCCGCCTGCGTCCGGTCCCGCAGCCCCAACTTCACCAGGATCCGGCTGACATGGGTCTTGATCGTCGACTCGGCGACCACCAGCCGCTCGGCGATCTCACCGTTCGACAACCCCTGCGCGATGAGGACCAGCACCTCCGTCTCCCGCTCGGTCAGATCCCCGTACGTCCCCTGCTGCGCGGCCGGCATCAGACGGGGTGTCTCGGACAGCTTCGAGAACTCCGTGATCAACCGCTTGGTGACGGAGGGGGCGAGCAGTGCCTCACCGGCGGCCACCACCCTCACCCCGTCGGCGAGTTGGCGTGCGGAGGCGTCCTTGAGGAGGAACCCGGAGGCTCCCGCCCGCAGCGCCTGGTACACGTACTCGTCGAGGTCGAAGGTGGTGAGCACCAGCACCTTCGCCGAGCCGTCCGCCGCGACGATCTCCCGGGTCGCCTCGATGCCGTTCATCTCCGGCATCCGGATGTCCATCAGCACGACGTCCGGGGCCAGTTCGCGCACCCGCTCCACCGCGTCGCGTCCGTTCACCGCCTCGCCGACGACCTCGATGTCCGGCATCGCGCCCAGCAGGACCGAGAAGCCCTCGCGCACCATCATCTGGTCGTCCGCGATCAGTACGCGGATCGTCATGCGTCACCTTCCCTCACGCCCGGCGCCCGTTCGCCCGTGCTCGGCACCGGTTCATCCGCACTGGGGACCGGCAGGAACACCGTCACCTCGTAGCCGCCGTCGTCCGCCGGGGCCGCCGTCATCTCGCCGTTCAGCATGGAGACCCGCTCCCGCATCCCGGTGATGCCGTGCCCCGCGCCGGGTGAGGGCTTCACCAGGCTCGGCTCGGGCATCGGGCCGTTGACTATCCGCAGGCCCAGCCCGCCCAGCACATAACCGATCTCGACGCGGGCACTCGCACCGGGCGCGTGCCGCAGGGTGTTACTCAACGCCTCCTGCACTATCCGGTACGCCGACAGCTCCACGCCCTGCGGGAGTTCACGCACCGCCCCCGTCATCGCCTTGTCGACGCTCAGGCCGGCGTCGCGCACATTGGCGAGCAGCGCGTCCATGTCGGCGAGGGTGGGCTGCGGGGCGTCGGGCGCCTCGTAGTCCTCCGCGCGGACCACGCCCAGGACCCGGCGCAGCTCGGTCAGGGCCGCCACCGCGTTCTCCCGGATCGTGACGAACGCGCGCTCCAGCTCCGGCGGCGGGTTCTCCACGCGGTAGGGCGCGGCCTCCGCCTGGATGGCGACCACCGACATGTGGTGGGCGACCACGTCGTGCAGTTCGCGGGCGATGGTCGTGCGCTCCTCCAGGAGGGTGCGGCGGGACCGCTCGTGGGCCGTCACGGTCTGCTGCGCGGTCACCTCCTGCCGGGCCTCCCGGCGTATCTGCCAGACCGCGACGCCGAGCAGGACCAGCGCGGAGCTGAACAGCACTTCCGCCGTGTCGGAGCGGAAGGCACGGCCGTCGGAGACGCTGCCGGCGATGAAGCCGTAGACCGCCGTCAGTACCCACATCCAGGCGGCGGTGCGCGGCCGGGTGCGTATCGCCACGATCGTCAGCACGAACAGATGGCAGGCAAAACTGCCGGCCAGCCACGGCCACGAGTCGTCCCACTCGTTCGCCAGCATCGTGGCGACCGGGGTGGCGGCCATGGACAGCCAGAACGCGCCGACCGGCCGCACCATGGTCAGCAGCACCGGCAGCAGGGCGAGCAGGCCGAGGATCGTGTTGGTGCCCGCGCCGCGGATCGCGTTGTCCGAGGCGATGAACATCGCGAGCAGGCCGGCCGCGATGGTCAGGGCGTGGGGGCTCCAGGTCGCGTACTCCCGCTGCCGCCCCTTGAGGCGCCGGGTGAGCGGGCCCTCGGCGGTGGAGCGGGGCAACGGGCGGTAGGCGAAGGCGTCGTGGAGCAGGTCCTGCCGCAGCCCGCGCAGGGCGTCCGCGGCCAGCCTGAACTCCGGGCTGCGCGGCTTGGCTGCGGCGCCTGGCGGCATCTGCTGGGTCGTCTCGGTCACGTTCAAAACGGTAGGCGGCGGGGCGGGTAGCCGTCGTCACCTGTGAGAAGGGTCCTGGGCCGTCCGTCTCAAGTACTACGGGTATGCCTGACGGGCTGGCTTCGGCGGCTGCCGTAGGCGCTGTGGCCGCCGTGGCTTCAGCGGCCGCCGCCCGGCCGGACCAGCCCCGACTCGTACGCGAACACCGCCGCCTGCGTGCGGTCCCGCAGCCCCAGCTTCACCAGGATGCGGCCGACATGGGTCTTCACGGTCTGTTCGGCGACGACCAGGTGCTCGGCGATCTCCGCGTTGGACAGGCCTTGCGCGATGAGGGCGAGGACCTCCGTCTCGCGCTCGGTGAGGTCGCCGACGCGGGACTTGAGCGGGGTGCGCGGGGTGCCGTTCAGCCGGGAGAACTCGGCGATCAGGCGACGGGTGACGCCGGGTGCGAGCAGCGCGTCGCCGGCCGCCACCACCCGTACCGCCTCGGCCAGTTGGTCGGCGGACGCGTCCTTCAGGAGGAAGCCGGAGGCACCGGCGCGCAGTGCCTCGTAGACGTACTCGTCGAGGTCGAAGGTGGTGAGCACCAGGACCTTGATCTGCGGGGTCGCGACGGTGATGCGGCGGGTGGCCTCGATGCCGCCGAGTTCGGGCATGCGGATGTCCATGAGGACGACGTCCGGGCCGAGTTCGGCGACCTTGGCGACCGCGTCCAGGCCGTCGACCGCCTGGCTGACCACCTCTATGCCGGGCTGGGCGTTGAGCAGCACGGTGAAGCCCTGCCGGACCATCTGCTGGTCGTCGGCGATCAGTACGCGGATGGTGCCGCTCGTCATGGGGTCTCGTCTCCTGTCGGGAAGATGATCTCGGGGACGGGGAGTTGGCCAGGGGTGACGGGTTCGTCGGGGAGTGCGACGCCGTCCCGGGGCAGGAACGCGACGATCGCGAAGCCGCCCTGGAATGTTCTCGTCGCGGTCAGGTGTCCGCCGAGCATCGACGCGCGCTCCCGCATGCCGAGCAGGCCGTGACCGGCGCCCAGGGAGGGCTGGACGGCTTGCCGGGGGCGGGAGTTGGTGACCGTCAGCTGCAAGCCCTCGGGGAGATGCGTGACCTCGACGGCGACCGTGGAACCGGGCGCGTGGCGCAACGCGTTGCTGAGCGCCTCCTGGACGATCCGGTACGCCGACAGCTCCACGCCGGGTGCCAGCGGGCGCGCCTCGCCCCTGATCTCGCTGCGTACGTCGAGCCCGGCGGCCCTGGTGTTCTCCATCAGGGCGTCCAGCCGGTCCAGGGTGGGCTGCGGGGCGTGGGGGGCGACACCGGTGCCGGGGGCGGGGACGGCGTACGGGTCCTCCGGATACTCCGGGTTCTCCGAGCGGAGGACGCCGAGCACCCGGCGCAGTTCGGCGAGGGCCTGGAGGGCGTTCTGTCTGATGCCATCGAGGTTCTCCCTGAGCTCGTCCGACGGGTTCTCGACCAGGTGGGGCGCCACTTGGGCCTGGATGGAGATCACCGACATGTGGTGCGCGACCACGTCGTGCAGTTCGCGGGCGATACGGCTGCGCTCCTCCAGGAGGGTGCGGTGGTGCCGCTCCTCGGCCGTGATCGTGACCTGCTCGACGAGCTGGGTACGGGCCTCGCTGCGGCCGCGCAGGGCGGTGCCGACGAGGACCGCCACGGCGCAGACGGCGACCGCGACCGTGCCCGTCGAGGAGTAGCTCTGGGCGCCGAGCACCCCCTGGATGACGAACGTCGTCACCCCGGTCGCGGCCAGCGCGGCGAGGGCTCTGCGGGCCGGAACGCGCAGCGCCAGCAGCAGGAGTACGGCGGCCTGGACCACGATCTCCTGGGTGTTCCAGGGCCAGTTGGGGCCGGGGTACGGGCCGTGCGTCAGGGCCGGGCCCGGAGCCAGGGCGGCGCGGGCGCCCAGGGCGGTGACTGTCATGGCTGCGAGGGAGAGGGCCCAGGCGGGGACGGGGCGGCGCAGGGCCAGGACCAGGGCGATGCCCTGCGCGAAGCCGGCGAACAGGCCTCCGATCACGCCCAGTTCGTACTCACGCATCATCTCGTCCGTGCCGGTTAGGGCTACGCCTAGAGCCGCGAGGGAGACGAGGACGTACGTGACGTGGCGCAGCCGGCGGTGTCCGGGGAACAGAGTGGGGACGGCGGGCGGGGTCTCGGCACCGTCGGCAGCTGCGGTCATCTGGTCAACCCTAGGCACGGTGGGGGGACTTCGCTCGGAGGCGGGTACGGAAGCCGGTGCCGACCGGGTGCGGGCGTACGTCCTGCTCGTACGTCCGGAACGCCGTCCAGCAGACCGTCAGGGCCAGGGCGAACAGCGGGAGCCAGGCGGCTCGGGCCGCGACCCAGGTCAGGGTGTCGGGGTGGGTGTGCAGGCCGGGCAGGTGGCCGGCGGGGAGGGTGATGGCCGTGGTGGCCATCAGGGCCGTCTGGTGCCAGAGGAAGATCGTCATCGCGGAGAGGTTGACCAGGGCCACCGCCGACCAGGCGAGCGGGCGGCGCAGCGCGCGGCGCAGGCGGCTGCGGAGGAGCAGGGCGAGGCCGCACTGGGCGAGGCCGAAGGTGACCGCGGCCAGGGTCGGCGGGTCGAGGTTGGAGATCGTGGTGCCGGGGACGCCGACCATCGACGCCGGGTAGCCCGCCCAAAGGACGAGCGCCGCCGTCGCCGCCGTGCCGCCCGCCAGCAGGACCCAGCCCGCCCGGGCGCGGTCCACCTCACCCCGGGTCCAGGCAGCGCCCAGGGTGTAGGGCACCAGCCAACCCGCCGCCACGTTCACCCAGCCGAGCCAGGACGGGCCGCCTAGTCCGAAACGGATCAGGTCCACGTGGAGTACGACGGCCAGCGGCCACAGCGGGTTCAGCCTGGTGACGAGGGGAGTCGCCGCCGTCAGGCCCGCGAACACGAGCAGGAACCACATCGGGGACAGCGCCAGCTTGACCAACGTGCGCACCGTTTCGAAGTCCGCGCCGGACAGGAGCAGCGCGATCGCCGTCACCGTCCACAGGGTGAGGACGGCGGCCGCCGGTCTGAACAGCCGGGCCAGCCGGGCGGTCAGCCACTGCCCGTACGTCTCGCCCCGGGCGCGTGCGCAGGCGTAACCCCGGGTCGCCACATGGCCGCCCACCAGGAAGAACACCGCCAGCGTCTGGAACACCCAGGAGATGGGCGCCAGCCATGGCATGTGCCGCAGCGGGCTCGCCGTGTGCAGCGTGCCGCCGTCCGCGACCAGCGCCGTCACCAGCCAGTGGCCCAGGACGACCCCGAGGATCGCGAGGGCGCGCAGGGCGTCCACGGCGCGGTCCCGGTCGGGCGGGGTCGTGGCCTCGATGCGGGCGGCGCCGCGCCGCAGGCCGTGCAGGCCCTGCCGTATGACGATCCCGCCCGTCGTGCCGCTCAGGGTGCGGTCACGCATGGGTCACCTCCGAGGTCTCGCCCAGGACGATCCGGGCGAGGTTGGCCAGGGAGGCCGTGCCCGGGGTGAAGTAGTCGCTGTGGCCCACGTCGCCGGCCGCGAAGACATGGGCGCCGAACGCCGGGGACACCGGGTCGGTGCCGAAGCCGACGGTCGTGCCGAACAGGTCCGCGCTCACGTGCGGGACGCCTCCGACCCAGTCGTCGGCGCCGCGTGCCGCCCAGACGCGGGCCGGGGTGCGCAGACCGGCGGCGGAGTCGACTCCCGTACCGGGGCTGCCGATCAGGGCGATGTCGGACACGGCCAGACTGGCGGCGGCCCGCCCGCAGACGACCGTGCCGTACGAGTGGCACACCAGCGTGATGTGCGCCCCGCGGCCGGTGACGGCGTGCAGCTGCCGTATGAACTCCCGTAGGTGCGGGGCCGCTTGGTCGGCTCTGGTCGGTGTCAGGACGGTGCTGCTCACCGTGCGCGGGGTTTCGTAGCCGAGCCAGGAGACCACCGCCGTGCGGGAGTTGGGGGCGTCCCTGGTCAGTTGGCGGTGCACGTTGAGCGCGGTCGCGCGGAAGCGGTCGTAGGTGTCGAGAGTGGTGTCCGAGCCGGGGACCAGGACGGCCACGCGGTCGGCGTGCGCCAAGTCGCCGAAGACTTCCGTCGCTTGGCCGGGGCCGCGGCCGTCGAAGGCGAGGAAGCGGCGGTCCGGGGCGGCCATCGCACGCTCCGTCGCCGCTCGGCGGTCGTCGCCGTCGGCAGCCGCCATACGGGACGCCTCGGCCGCGTTGGCCCGGTTCGCGGCGTATGCCTCGTCCAACGTGGCCGGCATGAGCGGGGCGAGGGTGGCGGGCGGAGGCGCGGGAATCTCGGGCCGCGCCGCGGCGGAGAGGGGGATCACCACCGCACCGGTGACGAGCGCGGCGAGCAGGGCGCGACGCCATCTGCCGGTACGGGAGCGGGTGTTGGCGGTGCGCCGGGTGCGGGGCGCTTCCGCCGCGCCGGTGTCCCCGGTGCCGGTCGGCGTCCCGGACACCGCCGCACCGGTACCGGATTCCGCCCCACCGGTCCCTGCCCCGGCCCCGTCCCCGGCTCCCCTCACCCCCGCGTCGAGCCACGCCCCCGTCCCCGTCTCCATGTCCCGTCTCCCCTCCCAAGCCGCCCGCTCGTCGGGCCGGATCATCTGGAAGGAAAATTACGGATCCGGGGTCGTCGTCCGCGTCACACCAGGGAGCTCACCTTCGTCGTAGCTCTCAGGTATTACGGGTATGACCGGGACGGGCAGCCGCCCGGGTGGAGGACGCTCACCACGCCAGCTGGGCGATCTCCTCCGCCACCACCGCGCACGCGTCCGCCGCCGGGTCGATCAGCGGGAAGTGGCCGACGTCCTCCAGCAGCGTGAGGCCCACGACCTCGCCCGACTTCGCCGCCGCGTCCGCGTAGGACTCGGCGACCGCCTGCGGGACGACGATGTCGGCGCGGCCCTGGACCAGGGTGGTCGCGATGCCGGTGGGGAGGAGGAGCGACGGGTCCGCGTACGGCAGACGCTCGACGAACTTGACTTCTCCGCCCAGGAGTTGGGCGGCCGCTCCGTCGCACACCGCCAGCTTCTCGGCGACCGTGAAGTCGGCGATCGGGGCGAGAGCGACGACACCGCGCAGTGCGGCGGGGGCGGGGGTGCGCCAGGGGGCGTCCTTCGGAAGGACGTGCCGGGCCGCCGCCCAGAGGGCGAGGTGGCCGCCCGCCGAGTGCCCGGTGACCACCGTGCGGCGCGGATCGGCCTGCGGCAGCGCCTCCCGTACGAGCGCGGGGAGCGCGTCCAGCGCCGCCGCGACGTCGTCGAAGGTGTCGGGCCAGCGCCCCGCGACCGGGCTCGTACCGCCCTGCGCGGGCAGGGCCGCGCCCCGCCGGTACTCGACGTTGGCCACCGCGAACCCCCGGCGCGCGAGGAAGTCCGCGAACGGGGTGATGTGCCCGCGGTCGTACGGGGCGCGCCACGCGCCCCCATGAAGTACTACGACCAGGGGTGCGGCCTCGCCCGGCACGCGCTCGCCGCGCGGGGCGTAGAAGTCGATCACCTGGTCGGGGTGGTCGCCGTACGCGGCGGTGCTGTCGGGGTCGACGGCGGGGTGCGAGAAGGCCGACTCCTCTTCTGCGGCGGCACGTGCGGCTGCGTCGTCCGGCATGCTCCAACCTCTCAGCGAAGAAACGGATTTGGACGGTTCGGATGTGGCGGACCTGGAGAAGGTTGCGGCCGTGGGCGGGACGCTACCAGGCCGGTGACGTGCGCGGACACGCGGATGTCACGCTGGGTGAGGGTTAAACGGTTCTGCTGTTTCGTTACGCTGACGCCGTGCCCGTCACAGCACCTCATCAGCACCCTCAGGAGCCCATCATGTCCGCCGAACCCGACCCCGAATCCGGCCCCGAACCCGGCACCCTGCGCCCCGGCGGCCGCACGGCACGTGTGCGTACGGCGGTGCTGCGGGCGGCGGGTGACGTGCTGGCCGAGCAGGGCGTCGACCGGCTCGACCTCTCGGACGTCGCCCGGCGGGCGGAGGTCGGCAAGACCACGGTGTACCGGCGCTGGGGTTCGGTGACCGCGCTGGTCGCGGACCTCCTCGTCGACATGGCCGAACAGTCGCTGCCGCGCGAGGAGACGGGCTCGCTCCTCGGCGACCTGCGCGCCAACGCCCTGCTCGTGCAGCGCACCCTCGCCGATCCCCGCCAGGGCGCCCTGTTCCGCGCCGTCATCGCCGCCGCGACCTGCGACGTCCGTACGGCCGAGGCCCTGCGCCACTTCTACGAGGTCCGGGTCGCCGAGTGGGCGCCCTGCGTCGAACAGGCCGTAGCACGTGGGGAGTTGCCCGCCGGCACCGATCCCTCCCAGGTCGTACGGGCCGTATCGGCGCCCCTCTACTACGAGTTGCTGACCACCGGGACCGCCCCGGACACCCCCGCCGCGGAGCGCGCCGCGCGCGCGGCTCAGGCCGCCGCCGTGGCAGGGGTGTATGTCATCAGCCTCTCCGCCGATCTAACCGCTCCCGTGTCCTACGGCGGTTAGATCGAGGTACAGCTTCTAGCGGACCAGGTCTCCGAGCGTCCGGGCCGCCCGCTCCACGTCCCCGAACCCGACGTACAACGGCGTGAATCCGAACCGCAGCACATCGGGATGCCGGAAGTCGCCGACCACGCCCCGCTCGATCAGCCGTTTCATCACGTCCCCGGCGTCCGCGCACCGCAGCGCGACCTGGCTGCCGCGCTCCGCGTGAGCGACCGGAGTCACCGACTCCACCCGCCCGTCGGGGACGTACGCCCCCACGCACTCCAGGAAGAAGTCCGTCAGGGCAAGGGACTTGGCCCGCACCGCCCCGATCGATACGCCGTCACCATCGCCGTCCCACACGTCGAGGGCCGCTTCGAGGGCGAGCATGGACAGGATGTCCGGCGTGCCCACGCGACCGCGCAGCGCACCAGTGGCGGCTTCGTAGTCGGGCCGCATGCCGAAGGGCTCGGCGTGCGAGTTCCAGCCGGGCAGCGGCGAGTCGAAGCGGTCCTGCAACTCCCGGCGCACATACAGGTACGCGGGTGAACCCGGGCCGCCGTTCAGGTACTTGTAGGTGCAGCCGACCGCGAGATCGACCCCGTGCTCGTCGAGCCCGACCGGCAGGGCGCCCGC
Organism: Streptomyces sp. N50; assembly: GCF_033335955.1. Taxonomy (GTDB): domain Bacteria; phylum Actinomycetota; class Actinomycetes; order Streptomycetales; family Streptomycetaceae; genus Streptomyces. The sequence goes on along the minus strand of NZ_CP137549.1, from coordinate 4,867,660 downwards.
GCTGTGGCACAGGTCCCAGACGACCACGGCACCCGCCGCGTGCACCGCGGCCGTCAGCGCGGGCAGGTCGTGCAGCCGCCCGGTGCGGTAGTCGACGTGGTTGAGCAGCACAGCCGCCGTACGGTCACCAAGGACGCCCGGCACCTCGGCCGGGGCGACCGGCCGAAGCGTGCACCCGGTCATCCGGGCGGCCGACCCGGCGATGTACCCGTCCGTGGGAAAGGTCGTGGCGTCGACGACGATCTCGTCCCGCCCCGAGCCGGCCGTCATCCGCACCGCCGCCACAAGTGCCTTGAAGACATTGACACTTGTGGAGTCGCCGACGACGATCTGCCCGGCCGCCGCCCCGACCAGCGGGGCGATCCGGTCGCCGATCCGCTCGGGCGCGGTCCACCAGCCGCTCTCGTCCCAGGAGCGGATACGCAGCTCGCCCCACTGCCGCCGTACGACGTCCTCGACCCGCCCGGGGACGCCGACCGGCAGCGCGCCGAGCGAGTTCCCGTCCAGGTAGACCACGTCGTCGAGGACGAACCGCGCCCGCACACCGGCCAGTTCGTCACCGGCGTCCAACTTCTCGGCCTTCAGAGCGAGTTCAGACATGGGACCGCGCCGTCCACAGCTCGGGGAACACGTTCTTCTGCGCGCGCTTCTCCAGCCAGGCCACGCCCGCGGAGCCGCCGGTCCCGGTCTTCGCGCCCATCGCGCGCCGGGTGGCGACGAGGTGGTCGTTGCGCCATCGCCAGACGAGTTCGGCGACATCGGTCAACGCCTCGCCGAGCCGGGCGAGTTCATCGTCGGCGTCACCGGAATAGAGGGAGGTCCACACCTGCTCCACCGCGTCCGACGGCTCGTACCGCAGCGTCACGTCACGCGTCAGTACGGCCTCGGGGACCGCGTGCCCGCGCCGGTCGAGGAGCCTCAACACCTCGTCGTAGAGGCTCGGTTCGTGCAGGGCCTTCTCCAACTCGGCGTGCACACGCGGCGCTCCGCGGTGCGGGACGAGCATGGACGCGGACTTCTCGCCGAGCAGGAACTCCATCCGGCGGTACATCGCCGACTGGAAGCCGGAGCCCTCGCCGAGGGCGGCGCGGTAGGAGTTGAACTGGGCCGGGGTGAGCTGGCCGAGGGGCCGCCAGGAGGCGTTGAGCGCGTCGAGTTCCCGTACGGAACGCTTCAGCGCGTCGACCGCGACCGGCACCCGGTCCTCGCGCAGGGCGCGCGCGGCGGTCTCCCACTCGTGGACGATGACGGTGAACCACAGCTCCATGACCTGGGTGGTGACGAGGAAGACCATCTCGCCGGGGTCGTCGGAGCGGGTGTGCTGGAGGTGGGTGAGGACGTCGGCCTGGACGTAGTCCTCGTACGGGGTCGTCCCCTGGAAGTCGAGATGCGGGGCCTCGGGCTCCTGAGTTTCCTGAGCCGGTTGGGACATCGCTGTCTCCTGATGCGTACTCCGGGTAGCGGTCCGCCCCTGCCGAATTCCGACACGGGGGCCCCGGTCCCCACCGGGCATCCTCCCCAATGGTCCCCCGAGACCGCAAGGTCCGCCTGGTCACACCAGGCGGACCTGCATCAATACCCCCGCACTACGGGACTAGCCGAGCGTCTGGGCCGCCGTGGGCGAGGAGTCCTTCAGGAACTGCGAGCACCGCGCGTACTCCTCCTGCTCCCCGATTGCCTGCGCCGCCCGGGCGAGGGCGTGCAGCGCGCGCAGGAACCCGCGGTTCGGCTCGTGCTCCCAGGGCACCGGTCCGTGCCCCTTCCATCCGTTGCGCCGCAGGGAGTCCAGCCCGCGGTGGTAACCCGTACGCGCGTAGGCGTACGACTCCACGACGCTCCCCCGCTCGAACGCGTCGTCGGCCAGCAGCGCCCAGGCCAGCGAGGAGGTCGGGTACTTCGCGGCCACATCGGCGGGCGTAGCACCGCTCGCGAGGAGGTCGCGCGGCCCGGGGTCTTCGGGGAGGTGGGTCGGGGGCGGTCCCCCGAGGAGGTTCTCGTGAATCGTCATGGGTTCCAGTCTCCCCCAGCGGCGGCGATCGGCCGGCATCGGCAAGAAGTCCGGTGTCAGTGCCGCCCCGGCGGCAGGTCCATGGCGAGCCTGTCCGCGGGCACCCGCTCGACGCGGGTCCAGCCTCTCCAGCCACGTTCCTGCAGAATCGCCAACACCAGCCCGGCGCCCGGTGCGGACTTGAGCATGGCCGAGTCCATCAGGGCGACGAACTGTTCGTCGAAGCCGTCGTCACCCGCCTCGCCGGCCTCCACGGCGCGCATCATCAGACGCTCCAGGATGTCGGCGATCTCGACGATCCGTGGATCACCGGCCAGCCAGTCGAGCTCCCCGGTGAAGAAGCTGTAGAGCCGCACCATGTCGGGGTCGTCCAGTTCCTCGTGCTTCTTGGCGATCACGGAGTCGATCAGGTCCGGCACCTGCGCGGCGATCATGATCCAGGCATCCCGCTCCATCTCCATGTACCGCTCCCCGACACCCAGACCGCGCAGCCGGTCGAGGTAGTCCACGACGCTCTGCGGGAGCGCGAGGTGCTCTCCGGCGGCGAGCCGGGCGAGCCGTCTGCGGGTGTCCTGCAGCCGCCGGATCTCGGCGCGCAGATCCTTGTCGATCTCCTGGACGCCCCCGGCGAACTCCTCCGGGCCGGCGTCGAGGAGTTCCTGCACCCTGGCGAGCGGCACGCCGGCATCGGCCAGGGCGCGGATCCGGATCAGGCGCACGACCGCGGCGGCGTCGTAGGTCCGGTACCCGGACCGGTCGCGCTCGGGCTCGGGCAGCAGCCCGACCTGGTGGTAGTGGCGTACCGCCCGTACCGTCACCCCGGCATAGGCCGCCAGCCGGCTGATGGTCAGCATGGGTATCAGCCTGCCTCAGGCGATCTTCCGGCGGTAGGCGGCCATCGCGAAGACGTACGCCACGACGAGGACGCCCACACACCACGCGAGCGCGATCCAGATGTCGTCGCCGACCGGCTGCCCGGTGAACAGGGCACGGACCGTGTTGACGATCGACGTCACCGGCTGATGCTCGGCGAACCAGCGCACCGGGCCGGGCATCGTCCTCGTGGGCACGAACGCCGAGCTGACGAACGGCAGGAAGATGAGCGGGTAGGCGAACGCGCCCGCTCCCTCGACCGACGACGCGGTGAGCCCCGGGATCACGGCGAGCCAGGTCAGCGCCAGGGTGAACAGGAGCAGGATGCCGGCGACCGCGAGCCAGGCCGGTACTCCGGCCCCCGTGCGGAAGCCCATGAGCACGGCGACGCCCACGACGAGCACCAGCGCGATCAGGTTGGCGACAAGCGACGTGACGACATGGGCCCACAGCACCCCCGACCGCGCGATCGGCATGGACTGGAAGCGCTCGAAGATCCCGCTCTTCACGTCGGTGAACAGCCGGTACGCGGTGTAGGAGACGCCCGACGCGACGGTCATGAGCAGGATGCCGGGCAGCATGTAGTTCACGTACGGAACCGACCCGGTGTCGATGGCTCCGCCGAAGACGTAGACGAACATCAGCATCATGGCGACCGGCGTGATGACGGTCGTGATGACGGTGTCCAGGCTGCGTGTGACATGGCGCAGGGTCCGCCCCGTGAGCGCGGCGGTGTCGCTGAAGAAGTAGGCGGTCATCCCTGTCCCCCGGTTGTCGTGCCGATGGCGTCGGCGTCGCTCTTGTCGCCGCCGATGACGGCCAGGAAGATCTCCTCCAGAGTCGGCTGCTTCTCGACGTACTCGACCTTGGCGGGCGGAAAGAGCCGCTTCAGCTCGGCGAGGGTGCCGCTCACGATGATCCGGCCCTGGTGGAGGATCGCGATCCGGTCGGCCAACTGCTCGGCCTCGTCCAGGTACTGCGTGGTGAGCAGCACCGTCGTTCCGTGCCCGGCGAGTTCCTTGACCGCGTCCCACACCTCGATGCGCGCCTCGGGGTCGAGTCCGGCCGTCGGCTCGTCCAGGAAGATCACCGGCGAGTTCCCGATGAGGCTCATCGCGATGTCCAGCCGGCGGCGCATCCCGCCCGAGTACGTGGACACGCGCCGCCCGCCCGCCTCGCTCAGCGAGAAACGCCTCAGCAGGTCGTCCGCGATCGCGCCCGGGTCCTCGAGGTGGCGCAGCCTGGCGACGAGTACGAGGTTCTCCCGGCCGCTGAGGATCTCGTCGACGGCCGCGAACTGCCCGGTGAGACTGATGGACTCCCGCACCTCCGCCGGTTGCGCGGCGACATCGAAGCCATGGACGCTCGCCGTCCCCGCGTCGGCCTTCAGGAGTGTGGCGAGGATCCTCACGGTCGTGGTCTTGCCCGCCCCGTTGGAGCCGAGCAGGGCGAAGATGCTGCCCGGCGCCACGTCGAAGTCCACACCGCGCAGCACTTCGAGCGTCCCGTACGACTTCTCCAGTCCCCGCACGCGCATCGCCGGACCGGCGATCGTTTGGGCCGTCATGGTCATCTGCCTCCTTCGCGGAGCTGTTCCAGGCGGGTGCGAGGAACCTCCTGCCGGAAGGATGGAGGGTTGACCCGGCGTCAAGGTCAAGCCCGCTGTCCGCCGCCTGTCAGGTCGCCCGGGCGCGGGACGATGCCCTGGTGCCGCGCCCTCACCGCCGAACCCCTAGCCCGCGTCGAGAGGCCCCTTCCCCAACCGGGGCTCCAGCGGCGGAGCCGTGATCGAGCCGTGGGTGACACACTCCGGGCGGCGGCAGTCGGGGGGTGGGCGCCGTACCGTCGCGAAGGCCAGCACCGAACCCACCACCAGCACGCCCGCGCACCAGCCCATCGCCCGGTCGAAGGCGTGGTCGAAGGCGGTCGCCGAGCGGTACGCCTCCGAGCCCATCCCGGCGAGCAGGGGCAGCGCGGCGATCGCGATGAGGCCGGCCGCGCGGGCGGCCGCGTTGTTGATGCCGCTGGCCAGGCCCGCGCGGGCGGTGTCGACGGAGGCGAGGACGGTTGCCGTCAGCGGGGCGACCAGGATGACCATGCCGGAGCCCATGACGAGGAGGGCCGGTACTACGTCGGTGAGATAGGAGGCGTCGGGGCCGACCCGCAGCATCAGCAGCATCGCCGCCGCGCACAGCAACGGCCCCGCGGTGAGCGGGATGCGGGGGCCGATGCGCTGGGCCAGTTCGCCCGAGCGGGCCGAGAACAGGAGCATGAGCGCGGTCGTGGGGAGCAGCGCCGTACCGGCCTCCAGCGCCGAATAGCCCGCCACCACCTGGAGTTGGAGCGCGGTCAGGAAGAAGAAGCCGCCGAAGGCCGCGTAGACGCAGAGGGTGACCAGGTTGACCGCCGTGAACTGACGGGACGCGAAGATGCCCGGCGGCATCATCGGATCGGGGCTGCGCTTCTCGACGTGGACGAAGGCGACCCCCGCGGCCACGCCCGCGACGGCGGTGCCGATCACGACGGGGAGCGGGCCGTCGGCCGCCTCGATCAGCGCGTAGGTGACCAGGGCGAGTGCGATGGCGCCGAGTGCCGCGCCCAGGACGTCGAAGTGGCCGTGCTTGCGGCCGTCCGCCGACTCGGGGACGTGCCGTACGGCGATGGGGGCGCACACCAGCGCCATCGGCACGTTGATCAGGAACACCCAGCGCCAGCCGGGGCCGTCCACCAGCCAGCCGCCCAGGAACGGGCCGATCGCCGCGCCGATGCCGCCGAAGCCGGACCACAGGCCGACCGCTTTGGCCCGGTCGTCCGGGTGGAAGGAGGCCTGGATCAGGGCCAGGGAGCCGGGGGTGAGGAGTGCGCCGCCGATGCCTTGCAGCGCGCGGGCGGCGACCAGGACGCCCACGTTCGGGGCGAGTCCGCACAGCAGGGAGGCCGCGGCGAACCACACCACACCCAGGACGAAGATCTTGCGGCGGCCGTAGCGGTCGCCGAGGGAACCGCCGAGCAGGATCAGGCCGGCCAGCGTGAGCATGTACGCGTTGACCGTCCACTGGAGGGCGGCCAGGTCGGCGTGGAGGTCGCGGCCGATGCGGGGCAGGGCGACATTGACGACGGTGGAGTCCACCATGGCCATGCTGGAGCCGAGCACCGTGGTCAGCAGGATCCACTTGCCCTGGGGCGAGGCGAGCCGGACGTCGGAGGACATGCCCCAGGTATACAACGAGCCCGGTGCCGTAGCACCGGGCTCGGAGCAGACCGCAGTGGTTACTTGATCTTGGTGCCCGTCGAGCGCAGGTTCGCGCACGCCTCGGTGACGCGCGCGGCCATCGACGCCTCGGCGAGCTTGCCCCAGGTGCGCGGGTCGTAGGTCTTCTTGGAGCCGACCTCGCCGTCGACCTTCAGGACGCCGTCGTAGTTGCGGAACATGTGGTCCGCGATCGGGCGCGTGAACGCGTACTGGGTGTCGGTGTCGAGGTTCATCTTCACGACGCCGTTCTCCAGCGCGGTGGCGATCTCCTCCGGCGTGGAGCCGGAGCCGCCGTGGAAGACGAAGTTGAACGGCTTGCTGCCGGCCGGCTGGCCGTACTTGGCGGCGACGCCCTCGTTCAGCTCCTTGAGCAGCTCGGGGCGGAGCACGACGTTGCCCGGCTTGTACACGCCGTGCACGTTGCCGAAGGACGCGGCCAGCAGGTAGCGGCCCTTCTCGCCGAGGCCGAGCGCCTCGACCGTACGGATCGCGTCCTCGACCGTGGTGTAGAGGGAGTCGTTGATCTCGTGCGAGACACCGTCCTCCTCGCCGCCGGTCGGGGTGATCTCCACCTCAAGGATGATCTTCGCGGCGGCCGCGCGGGCCAGCAGCTCCTGCGCGATGGCGAGGTTGTCGGCGAGGGTCTCCGCCGAGCCGTCCCACATGTGCGACTGGAACAGCGGGTTGCCGCCGGCCTTCACGCGCTCCTCGGAGACGGCGATCAGCGGACGGACGTAGCCGTCGAGCTTGTCCTTGGGGCAGTGGTCGGTGTGCAGCGCGACCGTGACCGGGTACTTCTCGGCGACGATGTGCGCGAACTCGGCCAGGGCCACGGAGCCCGTGACCATCTCCTTGGCGTACTGGCCGCCCAGGAACTCCGCGCCACCCGTGGAGATCTGGACGATGCCGTCGCTCTCGGCCTCCGCGAAGCCGCGCAGCGCAGCGTGCAGGGTCTGGGTCGAGGTCACATTGATGGCCGGGTAGGCGAACTTGCCTGCCTTCGCCCGGTCGAGCATCTCGTTGTAGACCTCGGGGGTTGCGATGGGCATCTGTCCGCTCCTTGGTATGTGCGGGTTGGCGATCTTCGCGATCTGCGTGCTACGGCCCTGACCTAGACCTTGGGTGCGACGTCATCGTCGGCCCCATCTTTCCAGACGCGGCCGGATGCTCGGAGTGGGCGGTCAGTCCAGGCCCAGCTCGTCCTTGGAGTACGCGAAGAGATACGGCACCCCGGCCCCCGCCTCGATCTTCTCGGCCGCGCCGGTCGCCCGGTCCACGATGGTCGCGACGGCGACGACCTCGGCACCGGCCCTGCGCACGGCCTCGACGGCGGTGAGCGGGGAGTCGCCGGTGGTGGAGGTGTCCTCGACGACCAGGACCCGGCGGCCCTTGATCTCGGGGCCCTCCACCTGGCGCTGCATGCCGTGCGCCTTCGCGGCCTTGCGGACGACGAAGCCGTCCAGCTTCCGGCCGCGCGCGGCGGCGGCGTGCACCATCGACGTGGCGACCGGGTCGGCGCCCATGGTCAGCCCGCCGACCGCGTCGAAGTCCAGGTCCGCGGTCAGGTCCAGCAGCACCTGCCCGACGAGCGGGGCGGCCTCCCCGTCGAGGGTGACGCGGCGGAGGTCGATGTAGTAATCGGCCTCCAGCCCCGACGACAGGGTCACCTTGCCGTGCACCACGGCCTTGTCCTTGATCTGCTGCAGCACCACGCCGCGTACGTCCGTCATGCCGCCCAGCTTAGAGGCGCCTCCAGGCCCAGGTCATCGTGGCTTCCAGCGGCTCGATCGGGGTGACCAGGCGGGGCAGCGTGTTCAGTCCGTTCGGCGGGCCGGTCTGCGGTTCCACGCACACGGCGGCCTCCTGCTCGTCGTAGACGACGACCCATTCCTCCGGGCTCGTCACCTTCAGCTCCAGCTGCCCCGGCCAGGTCAGCGTGACGTCGACGCCGTCCGGCATGCCGAAGCAGTCGTCCCAGGGGCCGGGCTTCACGTCGATCCGGTTGCCGGTGGGGAGGTGGTCGTCGCCGCGCTCCTCCTGCCAGGCGGGGCTGAAGTCGACGGTCACGTCCTCGCCACCGAGGTTCCGGTGGAACCACGGGTGCCAGCCGATCTGCGCCGGGAAGGAGTCGTCGTACGCCTCCACCGCCATCGTGAGCGTCAGGGCGTCGGCGGTCAGCGCGACGGCCTGGGTGACGCGGCCGGGGTGGGGCCAGGGCTCGACCAGGTCGTACGTGATGACCGCCTCGTCGGCCGACCTGCGGGCGGTGCGCCAGGCGCCGTCGCGGACGGTGCCGTGGATGGCGTGCGGCGGGGAGTTGAGGGGCATCTGGCGGACGGTCCCGCCGTCGAGGAAGCGGCCGTCGCGGATCCGCCCGCACCAGGGGACCATCGGGAAGCACCCGAACCGCTCGCCCTGGCGCAGGAGTTCGGTGCCGCCGACGCGGAGCCCTCCGATACGGCCGCCGTTGCCCGGCTGCACCGTCACTTCCGCGTCACCCGCGGTCAGCGTGATCTCTTCGTTACTCACGGCACGACCCTACTGGGCGGAGCGACGGTCCGATCAAGAGGGCGAACGGCGAACCGTCAACGGCGTTTGCGCAGCACCCTGTTGACCACGATCGCCGAGGCCACGAGCACCGCCGCCGCGGGGGCCGCCCAGCGGAGGGTGGCGTTCGTCGACACGGTCTGCGGGGCGGGGACGGGGGCGTAACGGCCGCGCGGGGGCGCGTGGTCGACCTCCTCCGCGCTGCGGCCGATCATCGTGCGGCGCGCGTGGGCGGCCTCGGCGGGTGGTTCGGGGGTGTCGGCGAAGGTCTCGGAGACGTGGGGTTCGTCCAGGCCGCCGATGTCGCCCACGGGGTCGTCGATGTCGTCGGCGTCATCGATGTCGTCGGCGTCATCGATGTCGTCGGCCAGCAGATCGAGGGGCGGGACCTCGGTATCGGGCTCGGTCCCGGTCTCCAACTCGGGCGCGGGGTCGGTGGGTTCGGGCCGCTCCGGCTCTTCCGCCTCCGCCGCCAGGTTCTCCGCGAACCGGTCCAGCAGCCTGGTCGTCGCGGACCGCACCGCGTCCGGCGCCAGTTCGGTGATCCGGCCGTCCGCCGTCGCCGTACCGTCGAAGACGAGGGTGGAGCCGCCGTCGGTCTCGCGGACGCGCAGCGTGAGCGCGAGTTTCACGGAACCGGTGCCGCGGGCCTCCGTCGCGTCGCCCTCCACGGCGTACGAACCGTCATCCTGCGCGGAGACGCGCACGGAACCCCGGTAGGTGATGGAGTGGCTGCCGACGCGGACCTTCAGGCGTCCGGCGACGGGTCCGGAACCGGCGTCCTGCTGGAAGCCGGGGACGGCGCGGGCGACCCGGGCGGGGTCCGCGAGGGCGTCCCGCAGTCGTTCGGGGGTAACCGGAACGTGCACCTCATGCTCCATGCTTGCCGAGCCTACCTAGGTTGGGCGGGGGTACACCTGCCGTTGCCCGGAAGTGCGGCCGTGTTGGTGCGGGCGGGTTGGTGCGAGCGGGTTGGTGCGGCCGCGTTGGTGCGAGCGTCCCTGGGGGCTGCGCCCCCAGACCCCCCTTCGGCCTGAACGGCCTCGTCCTCAATCGCCGGACGGGCTGGATATTGCCGACCTGCGTTGAAATGCGCCGCCCTCCGCGAGATCAGTACCGCGGATGCACCAACGTAGAAGCCGCCACCCCCGGCACCCGAGTCCGCTCCGCCGCCCGCTCCTCCCTCTCCAGCCCCCGCCCCACAGCCACCACCCCCCGGGTTGCCAGCACGAACCCCCAGTCCCGCGGAGCCCGAGACGTCCCGGTCGTCCGGTCGGGCCCCGCCGCGAACCCCGAGGCACGGCCCCCCACCCGGTACGGAACAGCGTGCAGCCCGGCCGCGCGGACCGTCGAGACCACCGTCCAGAAGACATGACGCCGCGAGGAAACCGGACCGGCGTGCACGACCAGCCGCCCCCGCTCCGTAAGGGCGCGGCGCGCAAGGCCGTAGAACTCCTGGGAGTACAGCTTCGTGCTGGCGGTGATGCCGGGGTCGGGCAGGTCCGCGATCACCACGTCGTACGACCCCGGTCGGACCGCGCGCAGCCGGTCGAAGGGGTCGCCCGTGGTGACGTGGACGCGCGGGTCGTCGTAGACATGGCCGTTGAGGGCGGACAGGGCGGGGTCGTGGCGGGCCAACCGGACGACGCCCGCGTCGAGTTCGACGATGTCGACGCGGCGTACGCCCCGGTGGCGCAGTACTTCCCGCGCCGCGAGGCCGTCGCCGCCGCCGAGGACGAGCACGCGCGCGTGGGGGCCGTTCATCGCGGGGGCGACGAGCGCCTCGTGGTAGCGGTTCTCGTCGCGGCCGCTGACGCGGAGGCGGCCGTCGAGGAAGAGGTCGAGGGGGCGGCCGTGGTCGCCGCCGGTGAGGACGACCTCCTGGACGTCGGTCTGGAGCGCGACCCGGACGTCCTTGCCGTAGACCGCGTGCCGCGCGGCCCGTTCGAAGTCGTCGACCAGGACGGCGGCCGAGGCGAGCAGACCGAGCACCGTCAGGTTGGTGATGATCAGGAGCCAGCGGCCCCGGCGGGAGAGGTCGCGGCGGAACAGGCCCAGGACCAGGGAGCCGCCGGCGACCACGTTGACCGTGCCGGTGAGCAGGGTGCCGGTCAGCTGGCCCAGGAAGGGCAGGAGGAGGAAGGGGAACGCCAGGCCGCCGACCAGCGCGCCCACGTAGTCCGCCGCGAACAGGTCCGCCACCGCGCCGCCCGCGTCCTGGCGGCGGATGCGCTGGATCAGCTCCATGAGGAGCGGGACCTCCGCGCCGATCAGCAGGCCGATGGCCAGCGAGAAGGCGACCAGGAGGCAGCGCGGGCCCTGGGCCCACAGCCCGCCCCAGTTCCCGGTCCAGGCGAAGACCGCGTACAGGGCCATCGCGCTGCATCCGCCGATCAGCGCGAGGGCCGCCTCGACCGCGCCGAAACCGGCCGCCGCGTGCCAGCGCAGCCGTTTCGCGCCGAGCGAGCCGATGCCCATCGCGAAGACCATGACGGAGAGGACTACGGACGCCTGGGTGACCGAATCGCCGATCAAGTACGAGGCGAGGGCGACGAGTTCGAGTTCGTACACGAGTCCGCAGGCCGCGCAGACGAAGACGCCCGCGAGCACCAGGAACCGGCCCGTGCCCGGCCGTACGGGCAGCCGCGCGGGGCCTGCCCACGGTGGCTGGGTACCCGGCCGGGCCGGCGCGTGCGGTTCGATCACGCTGCGACGTTACGTCACATGATGGGCACGCTTCGTCACCCACACGTGTGGAATGTGTTTACGGCGACCGGGGTCGGTGTCGGCCACACAGGCCCGCCCGGCCTCATCCAGGTTTATACGGGCGACGGCACCGCGTGCCCCACCGGCACCCGCACCCCCACCCGCGTCCGTGTCGCCACCAGCTGCCCGTCCTGCGGATACGCGTGCCAGGTGCGCCAGTGCACCTGGCCCTCGTGCCGCTGGGCGAGCATCGCGGTGAAGGCGTGCGGGCTGCCGGGGAAGACCCCGGCGAGGCCGTTGGGATGGTCGGCGACCAGGGCCAGCAGTTCCTGGGCGCGGCCCGCGAACTGCCCCGGGGACAGCACCTCGACCCGGGCCGCGAACTCGTACTCCCAGTCGCCGACCCGCTTGGCCACCCCGAGCGGCAGCGGTGTGCTGGAACCCGGGATGCACGCGACCGTCTCCGAACAGCTGCCCCGCTCCTCGTCCAGGAGTACCTGGTGGGACGCGCCGAGCAGTCTCAACTGGAGCTTCGCACCGGCCAGTTCGAGATCGAGCGTGGCCAGGGCGGGAAGCGGCTCAAGCCCCAGGGTCCAGGCGAGGTCGGCCGCGCGCGTATCGGTGTAGGAGGTCTTCAGGGTCGTGAGCATGGATCGGCTCCGCTAGCACGCAAAGAAAGGGGAGGTGAGGGGAGGTGTGGGGGTCCGGCACACCCCGGCCGACACCGGGACGTCGGCCCGGTCGGCCCAGTGAGGAGAAGGTGTCTGCAGGCGCCCGAGGGGTTGCGTTGGGGCTGCGTTGGTGATTTAGAGGGAATCATGAGCGGTGGCGCCACCACAGCGTTTTTACCCAACTTCGTGGGGTTTCCATCCCTCAGGGGGCTGCACAGCTCAACTGTTCAACCAAGGCGTACGCCCAGGCGTGTCAGGCGCGCGCCGGAGCGCCCGCCGGGAGCGGTCTCCCGACGGGCGCTCCCGCCCCCCGTGCCATCCCGTCGGCGATGCTCAGCTGCCCCGTGTCAGCTGTCACCGCGTCCGGCTCACCCGGTCACCGGTCCAGTCACTACATCCGGCTCACCCGGTCACCGGTCCGCTCACCGCGTCCGGCTCACCAGGTATCCGCATCCGCTCACCGCGTCCGGCTCACCCGGTATCCGCGTCCGCACACCGCGTCCGCACACCGCGTCCGGCTCAGTTGCCGCCGCCGCAGCCGCCCCCACCCCCGCAGGACGATCCCCCGCCGCACGACGAGCCGCCCCCGCAGGACGAGTGCCCGCCGCCGCAGGAGTGGTGGCCCCCGTGGTGCCCGCCGGAGTGCCCGCCCGAGGAGGACGAACCCCCGTCCCCGGCCCACCAGCTGCTGCTCGTACCGGCGGCGCTCCCGCCGTAGAACCCGGACCGACGGCCCGATCCCCTGCCGAGCTTGTCCTTGCGCCCGGCGCGGACCACCGCGCCTACGAACGCCACTGCGATCACCGCCAGGATGACGAAGAAGAACATGACGTCACCCTCCTTCCAGTTCCCCCGAAGCGGCCCCCCGTGGGCGCCCCGGTTGGTGCGTGAAGCAGGGATGCCCGGCCGTCTCACCTGCCAAAGCAGAGTTGAGGAAGTCCAGAGCTTGAGCGCAGGATGGCGGGCATGACCTCCACCGCACGCCCCCTCCTCAACCGCCGGCTCGCCGAGTTCGGGACGACGATCTTCGCCGAGATGTCCGCCCTGGCCCTGAAGACCGGTTCGATCAACCTCGGCCAGGGTTTCCCCGACACGGACGGCCCCGAGGAGATCCGCGAGGCGGCGGTCCGCGCGCTGCGCGACGGACGCGGCAACCAGTACCCGCCGGGCCCCGGCGTCCCCGAACTCCGCACCGCGATCACCGCCCACCAGCAGCGCCGCTACGGCCTCTCCTACGACCCCGACACCGAGGTCCTGGTCACGGCGGGCGCGACGGAGGCGATCGCCGCGGCGCTGCTCGCCCTGGTGGAACCCGGCGACGAGGTCATCGCCCTGGAGCCGTACTACGACTCCTACGCGGCCTGCGTCGCGATGGCGGGCGGCACGCGCGTACCGGTCACCCTGCGCCCCTCGGAAGGCCGCTTCCGCCTCGACCTGGACGAGCTGCGCGCCGCCGTCACCGACCGCACCCGCCTCCTCCTGATCAACACCCCGCACAACCCGACCGGCACCGTCCTCACCCGCGAGGAACTCGCCGCCGTCGCCGAACTCGCCGTAGAACGCGATCTGTTGGTGATCACGGACGAGGTGTACGAGCACCTGGTCTTCGACGAGGCCGAGCACATCCCGCTCGTCACCTTCCCGGGGATGCGGGAGCGGACGGTGTCGATCGGTTCGGCGGGCAAGACGTTCTCGTTCACGGGGTGGAAGGTCGGGTGGGTCACGGGGACGCCGGCCCTTGTCACGGCCGTACGGTCGGCGAAGCAGTTCCTGACGTATGTGGCCTCGGGCCCGTTCCAGTACGCGGTGGCGGAGGCGCTGGCCCTCCCCGACTCGTACTTCGACGCCTTCCGCGCGGACATGCTGGCCAAGCGGGACGTCCTGGCGACGGGCCTGACGGAGGCGGGCTTCGAGGTCTTCCGCCCGGCGGGCACGTACTTCGTCACGACGGACATCCGCCCCCTCGGCGCGGACCTGTCCAAAAACGGTGACGGCTTCGCCTTCTGCCGCGCGCTCCCCGAACTCGCCGGTGTCGTGGCCATCCCGAACGCGGTCTTCTACGACCACCGGGAGGAGGGCGCGCCCTTCGTACGGTTCGCGTTCTGCAAGCGGGTGGGTGTGCTGGAGGAAGCGGTGGACCGGCTGAAGAAGCTGGCGGGCTGAGAGGCCGGCAGAAAAGACCGGCGCCCGTCCACAGGCTGTGGACGGGCGCCGGTCGTACGTGGTCCTACGGGACCGAGGAGAACTACTACTCCTCGTCGTCCTCAGGCTTCTCGACGGCCTCGTCGACTTCCTCGGTGAGGCCGAGCTGCTCGACGAGCCAGCGGTCGAACTCGATCGCCGCGCGCACCCAGCTCACCGTCGAGGACACGAAGTGGTTCAGGTCGACGCCGGTGCCGATCAGCATCTGCGCCTCACCGATGAGACGGACGGTGCCGTCGTCATGGGTGTGCGTGTAGACCTTGGGCCACAGGGTGCGGCGGTTCCAGTCGTCGATCGACTCCAGGAGCTGCGGCTTGACGTCGATGTCGTGCGGACGGTCGTAGAACGTCCGCACCGAGAAGACCAGCTGGTCGTCCTCGCCGCGGAACATGAAGTACGTACGGAACTGCTCCCACGGCGCCGCGAGGTCACCCTCGTCGTCGACGACATACTTCAGCTCCATCTGGTCGAGGAGCTGCTTCACGAGGTCCTGATCCGGGACGACGGGGCCCGCCGGTCCTTGGGGGTTCGGCTCGGGCTGGCCCCCGAAGTTCGGAATCGAGGACGGGTCGATGCTCACCGTGTATTTCCCTTCGTACGGATTCCGCCATCCTCCCCCATCCGGGGAGGGGGGTGGCAACCCCTGCCGGGCCTGTCCGCCCTGGGCTGACCTGATCCGGTCGGCGAACCGGTCGAACCGGTCGGCCCAGGGCCCCACGGTGCCACCTACAGCGTCTTCCCCGTCGCCGGCCCCACGATCAGCCCGTCCCCGAACGCATCCACCCGCACCGTGTCCCCGTCCTTGACCTCCCCCGCCAGGATCTCCTTCGCGAGCCGGTCGCCGATCGCCGTCTGCACCAGCCGGCGCAGCGGGCGCGCGCCGTACGCCGGGTCGTTGCCGTTGTCCGCGAGCCAGGTCAGGGCCTCGTCGCTGATCTCCAGGGTGAGGCGGCGCTCAGCCAGCCTCTTCGCCAGGCGGCCGATCTGGAGAGCCGCGATACGGCCCAGCTCCTCCCGGTTCAGGGCGGAGAAGACCACCAGGTCGTCCAGCCGGTTCAGGAACTCCGGCTTGAAGGACGCGCGGACCACCTGCAGGACCTGGTCCTTCTTCTCGTCCTCGCCCGTGGTCTGGTCGATCAGGAAGTTGCTGCCCAGGTTGGACGTGAGGATCAGGATCGTGTTGCGGAAGTCGACCGTGCGGCCCTGGCCGTCGGTCAGGCGGCCGTCGTCCAGTACCTGGAGCAGCACGTCGAAGACCTCGGGGTGCGCCTTCTCCACCTCGTCGAGCAGGATCACCGAGTACGGGCGCCTGCGCACCGCCTCCGTGAGCTGGCCGCCCTCCTCGTAGCCGACGTAGCCGGGCGGGGCACCGACCAGCCGGGCCACGCTGTGCTTCTCGCCGTACTCCGACATGTCGATGCGGACCATGGCCCGTTCGTCGTCGAAGAGGAAGTCCGCCAGGGCTTTGGCGAGTTCCGTCTTTCCTACGCCCGTCGGGCCCAGGAAGAGGAACGAGCCCGTAGGACGGTCCGGGTCCGCGATGCCCGCACGTGTGCGTCGTACGGCGTCCGAGACCGCCTCCACCGCCTCGCGCTGGCCGATGAGCCTGCGGCCCAACTCCTCCTCCATGCGCAGGAGTTTCTGCGTCTCGCCCTCCAGGAGGCGGCCTGCGGGGATGCCGGTCCAGGAGCCGACGACGTCCGCGATGTCGTCCGGGCCGACCTCTTCCTTGACCATCGTGTCCTTGGCGGCTTCCTCCTCCGCCTGCGAGGCTTCCTCCAAGTCCCGTTCCAGGGAGGGGATCTCGCCGTAGAGAAGTTTCGACGCCGTGTCGAAGTCGCCGTCGCGCTGGGCGCGTTCGGCCTGGCCGCGGAGTTCGTCGAGCTTCTCCTTCAGCTCGCCGACGCGGTTGAGGGACTGCTTCTCCTTCTCCCAGCGGGCGTTGAGGCCGCGCAGCTCCTCCTCGCGGTCGGCGAGGTCGCGGCGCAGCTTCTCCAGGCGTTCGATGGAGGCGGCGTCCGTCTCCTTGTCGAGGGCCAGCTCCTCCATCTTCAACCGGTCGACGGAGCGCTGGAGTTCGTCGATCTCGACCGGGGAGGAGTCGATCTCCATGCGGAGGCGGGACGCCGCCTCGTCGACCAGGTCGATCGCCTTGTCGGGGAGGAAGCGGGAGGTGATGTAGCGGTCGGAGAGGGTCGCGGCCGCCACCAGCGCGCTGTCCGCGATGACGACCTTGTGGTGCGCTTCGTAGCGTCCCTTCAGGCCGCGCAGGATCGCGATCGTGTCCTCGACGCTCGGCTCCGCGACCAGCACCTGCTGGAAGCGGCGCTCCAACGCCGGGTCCTTCTCGATGCGTTCGCGGTATTCGTCGAGGGTGGTCGCGCCGACCATGCGGAGTTCGCCGCGGGCCAGCATCGGCTTCAGCATGTTGCCGGCGTCCATGGAGGAGTCGCCGCCGGCGCCCGCGCCCACGACGGTGTGCAGCTCGTCGATGAAGGTGATGATCTGGCCGTCGGAGTCCTTGATCTCGGCCAGGACGGTCTTGAGCCGCTCCTCGAACTCGCCGCGGTACTTCGCGCCCGCGACCATCGCGCCGAGGTCCAGCGACACCAGCCGCTTGTTCTTGAGGGACTCCGGCACGTCCCCCTTGACGATCCGCTGGGCCAGCCCCTCGACGACGGCGGTCTTGCCGACGCCGGGCTCGCCGATGAGGACGGGGTTGTTCTTGGTGCGGCGGGACAGCACCTGCACGACCCGCCGGATCTCCTGGTCCCGTCCGATGACGGGGTCGAGCTTGCCCTCGCGCGCGGCGGCCGTGAAGTCCGTACCGAACTTCTCCAGCGCCTTGTACTGCCCCTCGGGGTCGGGTGTGGTCACCCGGCGCCCTCCCCTGCTCTTCTGGAACGCGTCCAGCAGCTTCTTCGCGCCGGCCCCCTGCTGGGAGATTACGTCCCCGGCCGCGCCACCCTTCGCGGCGATACCGATCAGCAGGTGCTCGGTCGAGAGGTAGTCGTCGCCGAGCTCCTTCGCTCGCTCACCGGCGTCCGCGATCACCGCGAGCAGCTCGCGGTTGGGCTGCGGCGGCGCGACCGTGGAGCCCGTCACGCTGGGCAGCGCGCCGAGCACCCGCTCCGCCCCGGACCGTACGGCGGCCTGGTCGGCGTCGACGGCGGCGAGCAGGTCGGTGATGTTCTCGTTGTCCTGGCCCTCCAGCAGGGACAGCAGCAGGTGCGCCGGGGTCAGGTCCGCGTGCCCCCCGGTCACGGCACGGTTGCTGGCCGCGTTGATCGCGTCCCGGCTCCTGTTGGTCAGCTCGGCGTCCACGTTCCGGTACTCCTCCTCCTACGACCTGCGTGCGACCTTCGTGCACGGAATGACACGGTCAACGTGCACAAAGTTGAGTCTATTCCACTCAAGGCAGTGGCGGGGAGGATCGGGGGACTAAGTTCCGGGACCATGGCCGCATATCCGGTGGACCCGGGCGATCCCGACCCGTCGTATCTCAGCTTCTGGCGGGAACGGCACCTGTGCACCCTCACCACCCTCCGCCCCGACGGCAGCCCGCACGTCGTCCCTGTCGGAGTGACATACGACCCGGAGGCGCGCCTTGCTCGGGTCATCGCGAACAAGGCGAGCCGGAAGGTGCTGAACGTGCTCGCCGCCGGCCCCGAGGGGGCACGGGTCGCCGTGTGCCAGGTGGACGGGCGGCGCTGGGCCACGCTGGAGGGCCGGGCCTTCGTACGCGTCGGACGCGACCGGGTCGCCGAGGCGGAGCGTTGGTACGCGGAGCGTTACGAGCGGGCGCCGTCGCCGAACCCGTCCCGGGTGGTGATCGAGATCGAGCTGACGCGGGCGATGGGGAAGGCGGTGGCGAAGGCGGCGGGCACCGCGCCGGGGAAAAGCTGAAGCGGCGATTTTCAGCCACCCGGGATCGGTCGATACCCGGAGATTCCGCACAAACTGCAGCGGCGTCACCGTGTTCAGGTCACGGTGACGCCGCTGCGGGGGGAAGCACCTGAGCGATCTGTTACGACGGGGGAATCGCGTCAGGCACTGCGGGGGGTGGCTGAGATGGTCTGGACGTCGGGGGCATCCGTTTCCACCAGCCGATGGTCTCGCTGGTCAAGATTCACAAAGATCATTCCGTACCGGATGGCGCATCGCACTGGCTGCGGCGCCCCCCGGGGCCGCCGCAGACACCGGTACGCCCGTACGTCCTCGTCCTCGTCCCGCGTCACGACGACCGGCTCGCCGAACACCGTCACCATGAGCGAGTCACCGCTGTGGGGGATGGCGGTGGCCAGATCGATGAAGTGCCAGCCGGAGCGGTAGGCCGTGGCCATCTCGCGCCGGAAGGAACGGTCGTCGGGGGGAGTGGTCATGACTCGGCGACCCACGTGCTGTCGCTCGGAGCGACCCAGGTGCTGTCACCCGGGACGGCGGACGCCGTGACGACCCAGGTGCTGTCGTCGGCGGTCACGTTGGTCGTGCGCCAGGTACTGTCGTCGGTCGCCGCAAGGCCACTCAGCGCCCCGATAGCCACAACGGCGGAGAAGGCGGCGACAAGCGCCGAGCGAAGCATTCTCTTATGCATAGTCGGCTTCGTCCTCATTTGAAGGTCACCTCTCCCCCGTCGACTACGACGATGGCGCATTCCGGCACGTCGTGGCCACACAATCGATGCATCATGTTCCTGCACGTTCAGGACCCTGGGGGGTGGAGATTTGGTGACTAACGAGACTAATCAGACACATCCTCACGAGCTGACCGATCTGTGCGAGGACGGGCGTCGCGTCTACGGGAACGCTCTCCGGACCGGACGCGTCGCCCGTACCGATGTGGAACCCGCGCCCTGTCTGATGGAGTTCGCCCTCCTTCATCCCGATCCTGACGACCCGAACTGGCTGCGCCCTGTCCCCCCACAGATCGCGCTGGCCCAGCGGCTCAACCCGATCGAGAGCGAGATCACCCAGCGCAGGCGGATGTCGATCGAACTCGCCGACGCTTTCGGGCCGTTCATGGCCCTCAGCGCCCAGTCGACGGCGACCACGCACTCGATCACGGTGCTGGAGGGCCTCGACCGGATCAACGCGGCACTCGATCTGGCCACCGCCCAGTGCCAGACCGAGATGCTCACCGTGCAGCCGAGCCGACGCCGGCTGGAGCACACCCTCGCTCAGGGGCTGAACCGCGATCGGCCGCTGATCGAACGCGGCTGCCGCATCCGGACGCTCTACCAGCACCCGGCCCGCTACAGCCCCGAGACGCTGGCCTACGTGGCCCAGTTCACCGACGGCAAGGTGGAGTACCGGACCATCGACGAACTCGTCGAGCGGCTGATCATCTGCGACGAGACCGTGGCCTTCATCCCGACCCGCGACGACGGGGAGATCGCCCTCGAACTCCGTCATCCGGGGCTCGTCCGCTACCTGATCAAGGTCTTCGAGTTCATGTGGAACCGCGCGGTCCCGCTGAGCGCCGGCGCGCCCTACGAGACCGCCCCCGACGGCATCACCGAGATCCAGCACTCCATCGCCAAGCTCCTCATCGAGGGGCACGTCGACGAGGCCATCGCCCGCCGCCTCGGCATGAACGTGCGGACCTGCCGGGCCCACATCGCCAAGCTCGCCACGGCCCTCGGCAGCGGCAGCCGGGCCCAGCTGGGCTTCCTCATAGCCCAGTCGGGGATCCTGAACACGGACCATCCGGAACCAGGAGGAGACGGCCCACTGTGACCGGGGCGCACACGCACGGAGCGGACCACCTCTGCGGGGAGGGCCTGAGCCTGTACGCCCGCGCGCTGCGCGTCGGGCGGGTGCGTGTCGACGACACCGGCGAGGCACCGTGCCTGGCCGCCCTCGGCCTGCTGCAGCCCGAACTCGGGGACGACCCGGGCTGGCTGCGGCCCGTCGCCCCCGCCTCCGTGCTCCACCGCCTGCTGCGGCGGTCGGCCGAGCGCGTCGCGGAGGAGCGGCGCCTCGAAGAGCGCCTGGAGACCGCCTTCGCGCCCTTGCTACGGCTCGACGGCTCCCGTACGGCGGACGTGGAGACCCCGACGCTCGTCCTCCTCGGTGACAAGGAACGCATCAACCAGGCCATCACCGAGGCCATGGCGGACGCCACGGGCGAGCTCCTCACCATCCAGCCCAACATCACCCCCCGCAGTCCGGAAGCCCAGGCCGTCGCGCTCGTCCGCGACCAGGCCCTGCTCGACCGCGGCGGCCGCATCCGCGCCCTCTACCAGCACACCCAGCGCCACCGGCCGCTCGTCGTGGCCCGCTACGAGCAACTGCGGGGCGACGCGGAGGCCCGCACCCTCGACGAGGTCACCGACCGCCTCATCGTCATCGACCGCGCGGTCGCCTTCATCCCCGCCAGCAAGGACCGCGGCCTCGCCCTGGAAGTCCGCCACCCCGCGCTGATCGACTACTTCATCAACGTCTTCGACCGCTTCTGGCACCTCGCCACCCCGATGCACCCCAAAGCGGTCCAACGCCTCTCCCCCGACGGCATCAGCCAGCGCCAGCGAGCCATAGCGAGCCTGCTCACAGAAGGCCACACGGACGCCGTCATCGCCGACCGCCTCGGCCTGAACATCCGCACCGCCCGCGTCCACATAGCCAAGCTCGCCGCCACCCTCGGCAGCGAGAGCCGGGCCCAACTCGGCTATCTCATCGGGCGGTCGGGGATTCTCGATCCGCCGGGGTGAGCTGGACGGGGACGTCCGGGAGGCGTGCGGCGGCGCCGTCGAGGCCGACTTGGGCTATCCGGACGCCCAGTTGGGTACGGCTGGCCGCGCCCAGGGTCTCCGACAGGCGGGCGATGTGGGCGCGGCACGTCCGCACGCTTATGCCGAGCCGTTCCGCGATCACCGCGTCCTGGTGGCCGTCCGCGAGCAGGGCGGCGATGGACTGCTCGCGGTGCGAGATGCCCTCGATGCCGGTGTCCGGCAGGGGCGCCCCGACGGGGATCGCGAGGCGCCACAGGCGGTCGAAGACCGTGACGAAGTACTCGATCAGCGCCGGGTGGCGCAGTTCCAGGGCCATCGTGTGGTCGGCGTTGGCGGGGATGAAGGCGACCGTGCGGTCGAAGAGGATCAGGCGGTCGACCACCTCGTCGAGCGTCCTCGCCTCCACCGCGTCGCCCATCAACTCCAGGTAGTTCAGGAGGCCTTGGCCGTGGCGGGCCACGTGGGTGTACAGGTCGCGCATCCGCACCCCGCGCGAGCGCAGGGCGACGGCGCGGTGCAGGCCCTCGGTGAGTTCCGGTTCGCGGCGGATGCCGCCGGGCTGGACGGTGAGGACCTCGCGGGTGCAGGCCTCCGTCGCGTCGTCCATCGCCGCCTGGATGCGGGAGAGCCCGTCCAGGACGCGGATCGCGGCACCGCTCTCCGGTTGCGCCGAGGCCGACGCCATCGCGGACGCCTGGATACGGCGGCCGAGACCGGCGTACCACTCGAAGGCGGCGACCGCCGAACCCACCCGCCGGTGGCTCTCGCTGACCTCGTCGTAGACCCCGCGCAGCAGCCGGGTCATGACCTCCTGCGGGGCGGTCGGGACCAGCCAGTCCATGTCGTCGGGGTCGGGGTGGAGGAGGGCCAGCTCCAGCAGGCACGGCACCGGTTCGGCGTCCGTGCGCGGTACGCGGCCCCGCCGTACGGCCCGGGAGTACACGCGGTCCCCGGCGTCGCAGAGTCGGTCAGCACCGTGCGGATGCTCGTCCGTCCCGTGCCCGGCCATCGCCCATCCCACCCCCCGGTTCCCGGCTCTTTGCAGCGCAACTATGCGCGGACAGGTCCTGCTCCGCAACACGGCTTCCCCTCGAACAGCCCCCGAAAACCGCCGATATCACCCACTACCTCCCGCCCTCCGTGCCTCACCTTGCAACAAGCTGGGGGGTGTCCGGCCAGTAGCTCCGAGCGCCCCGTCGTATCACTTTCCGCGTGAGCTGCCGGAAATCACTCAGAGATCACCGTGTTACGTATCGCACTTAACGTCCCCTCATGGCGGACATATTTGACGCATACGCATTGGCCGATGCGTGGGACGAGATGTTTGTGCGGCCGGGTGAGGTCAGAACCGCCTACGAGCCGGTACTGGCGGCACTCCAGCCCATCGAGCCGAGTGAACTGCGCTTCCGCGCGGACCAGATGGCCCGCGCGTTCACCGACCGCGGCGTGACCTACGCCTTCGCGGGCGAGGAACGGCCCTGGCCCCTGGACCTGGTGCCCCGGATCATCGACGCGCTGGAGTGGGACCTCATCCAGCGCGGGGTGGCGCAGAGAGTGCGGGCCCTGGAGGCCTATCTCTCCGACGCCTACTCCCACTGCCGTGCCTTCGAGGACGGCGTCGTGCCCTGGCGGCTGCTCCTCAACTCGGCCCATTTCCATCGGGCCGCGCAAGGGGTCGAGCCACCGGGCGGGGTCCGCATCCACGTCGCCGGCATCGACCTCGTGCGCGACGAGGCCGGGGACTTCCGGGTCCTTGAGGACAACGTCCGGGTGCCGAGCGGGGTTTCGTACGTCATCGAGAACCGCCGGGCCATGACCCGGATCTTCCCCTCCCTCTTCGCCGAGCAGCACGTGGTCCCCGTCGACGGGTACGCGCAGAAGCTGCTCGCCGCGCTGCGGGCCGCCGCGCCCGCGGGCACCCAGGATCCGCGCGTCGTGGTCCTCACCCCGGGGCCGAGCAACGCCGCCTACTTCGAACACGCCCTGCTGGCACGGCTGATGGGCGTCCAGCTGGTCGAGGGGCACGACCTGGTGTGCCGCAACAACCGGGTGTGGATGCGCACCACGCGCGGCGAGGTGCCCGTCCATGTCGTATACCGGCGGCTCGACGACGACTTCCTCGACCCGCTGCACTTCCGCCCCGACTCGGTGATCGGCTGCCCGGGCATCATGAACGCCGCCCAGGCCGGGAACGTCACACTCGCGAACGCGGTCGGCAACGGCATCGCGGACGACAAGCTCCTCTACACCTACGTCCCCGACCTGATCCGCTACTACCTCTCAGAGGAACCGATTCTCCCCAACGTGGAGTCCTACCGGCCCGACGAGCCAGGGCAGTTGGAGGCGGTCCTCGACCAGATCGACCAGCTGGTGGTGAAGCCGGTGGACGGCGCGGGCGGCATGGGCATCGTCATCGGGCCCAAGGCCGACGCGAAGACCCTCGAACGCACTCGCAAAGCAGTCGCCGCCGACCCGCGCGGCTGGATCGCCCAGCGCCCGGTCGCCCTCTCCACCTCCCCCACCCTCGCGGGCGAACGCATGGCACCGCGCCACATCGACCTGCGCCCGTTCGCCGTGAACGACGGCACCGACGTCTGGGTGCTGCCCGGCGGCCTCACCCGCGTCGCCCTCCAGGAGGGCAACCTGATCGTCAACTCCAGCCAGGGCGGCGGCTCCAAGGACACCTGGGTGCTCGCCGAGGGCCCCACCGAACAGCCCGCCTCGCTCTTCCCGGAGGGCGGACTGCCCGAGGTGGCACCCCGTCAACTCGGCCCCGACGGCAACCCCATGGTCGTACAGGAAGGGGCGCAGCAGTGAACGACGTGATCCTCTCCCGGATAGCCGAGGCCCTGACGTGGACGGGCCGTTACGTCGAGCGCGCGGACAACACCGGGCGCATCCTCGACGCCTATCTCCACCGCATGCTGGAGGACCCCTGGCGCGACGAGGACGTGGCGTGCCGGTCGCTGTACGCGATCCTCGGGGTCGACGCGGGCGGCCAACGCGTCGACATGCAGCAGGTGTTGGACCAGCTGGCCTTCGACGCCCGGTCGACGTGTTCCATCGAGGGCGCGCTCGGCGCCGCCCGGCTGAATGCCCGCAGCGCCCGGGAAGCCGTCTCCTCGGAGATGTGGGAGTGCCTCAACTCCACCTGGCACGCCCTGGCCGACCAACGCCTCGCGGCCCGCCGTACGGGCCCCTACGCCTATCTCGAACTCGTGCGCAGACGCGCCGCGTTGTTCTTCGGCCTCGCCGACTCCACGATGAGCCGCGACGACAGCTGGCGTTTCGTCGTCCTGGGCAGGAGCCTGGAGCGGGTGGACATGACCGTACGGCTGCTGTCGGTACGGGTGCTGGACGCGGCGCACGCGCCCGACTGGCCGACGCTGCTGAGCGCGAGCGGCGCGGACGAGGCATACGCGCGGGTGTACGGCGGTTTCGGGGACACCCCGAGAGTGGCCGAATTCCTGCTGCTGGACCGGGACTTCCCGCGCTCGGCGCTGCACGCGCTGACGACGGCCGAGGAGTGCCTGACCGCGCTCGGGCGGCAGCGGCAGGACCCGGCCCGGCGTCCCATCGGCCGGCTGCGCACCCGTCTCGAATACCTGGACTCGCACGCCTTGGAAGAGCAACTGCCCGCCCTCCTCAAGGACTTGCAGCACGCCTGCATGGACTCGGCGGAGGCGGTCGCGGAGTTGTTCTTCCCGTACCAGGGGCCCGTCGAGTGGGCCCAGGAAGGAGCCTGAGATGACCCGTAGGCTTCGCATCCGCCACACCACCCGCGTCTCGTACGCCCAGGCGGCCGTCTCCTCCCACAACGAGGTGCGGATGACCCCGCTGACGCTGCCCGGCCAGACGACCCTGGACGCGCGGGTGACCGTGAACCCGACCACGCCGACCTGGTCGTACTGGGACTACTGGGGCACCCAGGTCACCGGCTTCGACCTGATGGACCCGCACGCGGACCTCACGATCACCGCGTCGAGCCTGGTCGAGACGTCCCCGCCGGAGCCGCTCGGCCCCTCCCGCAGCTGGCAGGAGGTGACCGAACGGACCACGAACTCACGCCTGTTGGAGTTCATCGGCCCCACGGTCCGTACGACGGTCCCGCCCAAGCTGCTGAAGAAGGCGCGCAAGGCGGCCGTAGGACTCGACCCGCACGGGACGGCGATCGCGGTCTCCGCGCTGGTCGCCGACCGGGTGGCCTACCTCCCCGGCGTCACCGGCGTGAACACGTCGGCGGCCGAGGCCTGGGAGCAGGGCGCCGGCGTCTGCCAGGACATCGCGCACGTCACCATCGCGCTGCTGCGGGGGCTCGGTCTGCCCACGCGCTATGTCTCCGGATACCTGCACCCCGAGCGCGAAGCGGAACTCCACCGCCCGGTGGCCGGGCAGAGCCACGCCTGGATCGAGTACTGGGCGGGCGACTGGTGCGGCTACGACCCCACCAACCGGACCCGGCCCGACGAGTCCCACGTGGTGGTGGGGCGCGGGCGCGACTACGACGACGTGACCCCGCACAAGGGGATCTACCGGGGAGTGGCGGGCGGACCGCCGGAGGTGACGGTGGAGTTCACGCGGGTGGCGTGAACTCCCGTGCGGGGCGGGCGGGTTACTTCAGCCCGTGCGCCTCGCACGCGGTCTTGTAGTCGGCCGTGCAGATGTCGGAGATCTTGTAGATCCCGTCCGCGACCACCGTCGACTTGATGTTGTCCTGCGTCAGCGCGACCACGGACACCAGCTGCGAGGGGATCTTCTTGTTCGTGGGGCTGTCGACCGTGTCACGGGTCAGGGCGTCGAACTCGATGTCCCTGCCCTGCACCTTGGCGACCGCGATCTTCGCGGCGGCCTCGGCGAGGTCGGGGTAGGGCTTGTAGACGCTCATGTACTGCTCGCCGGTGACGATCCGCTGCACGGCGGTGAGTTCGGCGTCCTGGCCGGTGACGGGCGGGAGCTTCGTCAGGCCCGACGCCTTCAGGGCCTTGATGATGCCGCCGGCCATCGCGTCGTTGGCGGAGTACACCGCGGCGATGTTGTTCTTGCCGAGCTTGTCGATCGCCTCGGTCATCTCCTGCTGGGCGATGACCGGGTCCCAGGCCTTGGTGTTGTAGCTCTCGGCGATCGTCACCTTGCCCTGCAGCTCGGTCAGCGCCCCGCCCTTGAACACCGCGGCGTTCGGGTCGGTCGGCGAGCCGTTGATCATCACGATCTTGTCGGAGGTGTCCACGTCGCTGCCCAGCGCCTCGACCAGGGAGCGGCCCTGCACCTCGCCGACCAGTTCGCCGTCGAAGGAGACGTACGCGTCGATCGGCCCCTCGGCCAGCCGGTCGTAGGCGATGACCGGGATGCCGGCGGTCTTGGCCTTCGCCACCATGGTCCGGATGGCGTGCGAGTCGACGGCGTCGAGCACGATGATGTCGACCTTCTCGTCGATCATCTTCTGCATCTGCTTGTCCTGCGTGGCCGCGACGCCACCGGCGTTCTCGTACTCGGCCTTGCCCTTGTTCGCCGTGAGTTCCTGGATCTTCGCCTTCATGATCGGGAAGTCGAACTCCGCGTACCGCGTGTTCGTCTTCTCCGGCATGAGGACACCCACCGTGATGTCGTTGCCCTTCGCCGGAGTCGCGTCCGAGCTGCTCCCCGACGAGTTCAGCACGCCACAGGCGGCCAGGGGGAGGGCCAGCGAGGACGCGGCCACGGATATGGCGATACGACGCATTGGGAGCTCACTTCTGGTGCCGTGCGGACGTGGGTGCAGCATTGCAACCCAGGTGACTGAAAAGCCAACGCGGCCGCGACCACCGGCGTCAAGCGGAACTACTTAACGAGATGGCAACGCCACGTTCCGTTTGGTATGTGGAGACGCTGCGGAACCCCATCCAAACGCTCTTTACGGACCCTCCACTCAACGGGAGTTCATGAACGGGCAAAGATAAGCACAACCAACTCCCGTCTTCACAAGTCGTGATCAGCGACGGCCACCCCCTGCCCCGCCGATCCGACAGAGGACCGAATGAACCCAGCCAGACACGCGACGGCCGCCACCGTCGTGCTCTCCGTCGCGGGAAGCCTGCTCGTCGGCGCGACAGGTTCCGCCTCCGCCGCGACGAGTTGCGCCTCACCCGTCTTCAAGCGGCAGTTCTTCGCGAACACCGCCTTCTCCGGTACGGCGAAGAAGACGGACTGCGACAACGCCGTCGACCAGACCTGGACCGGCGCCCCCGCCTCCGGCCTCCCCAAGGACAACTTCGGCGTCCGCTGGAGCGTGACAAGGGACTTCGGCTCGGGGGGTCCGTTCTCCTTCGCGACCTCGGCGTCCGACGGCATCCGCGTCTACCTGGACAACAGCCGCAAGATCAGCCTGTGGTCCAACACGTCCGGCTCGCGCGCCAAGACCGTGAACGTGACGATCCCCAAGGGAAAGCACACCCTGCGGATCGACTACGCCAACTGGACGGGCTCCGCGAAGGTCAAGTTCACGTACACGCCCCGCACCGCGGCGAGCGTCGACAGGGTCAAGCCGCTCACCCCGGCCGGCACTTCGGTGACGTACGCCTCCGCGACCGGCAAGGCCAAGCTCACCTGGTCGAAGAACAAGGAGATGGACCTCTCGGGCTACCGGGTCTACCGGCGCCTGAAGGGCACGTCCTTCCCCGCCGCGCCGCTCGCGACGACCGCCTCCACGACGTACACCGACACCCCGCCCGCGACCGGCGACACGTACTACTACGAGATCCGCGCCCGCGACAAGGCGGGCAACGAATCGACCGGCACCGCGGACAAGCCCGTCACGACGGTCGACGCGGCCCCCGCCCGAGTGACCGGTCTCGCGGGTGGACACTCCGGATTCACCGGGCTCACCACCCTCACCTGGCACGCGAGCCCCGAGACCGACGTCAAGGGCTACCAGGTGTACCGCGACGTCGACGGCACCTGGACGCTGGTGAGCGGCACCGCACCGCTCACCACCGCCTCGTACACCTCGGGGTACCTGGCGGCGGGTGACACCCGGAACTACTACGTCGTCGCCGTCGACAAGGCGGGACACACCTCCGCCCCGTCGGCGACCGTCGCCCCGCTCACCGTGCAGGCACCGATCGGGCTGACCGGCAGCGGCAGTTACAGCGGAGCGTCGCTGTCCTGGACGTCGACCGGGGCCGCGGGGACGACCTACAACGTGTACCGGGTGTCCATCGAGTACTACGGCTCGGTGTCCTGGCCCTGGGAGAAGATCGGCAGCACCACGGAGACCTCGTTCGCCGACCTCACCGGTACCGCGGGCCTCACCTACATCTACGCCGTGACCGCCTCCGACACCCACGGCAACGAGTCCGAGAACGACGGCCACGCCTTCGCCACCAGGACGAAGCCCACCGGCCCCGTCGAGGTGACAGTGGAGTAGCGGGGCGGTACAACCAAGCCCCTCCTTCGTGAGTCCTGATCGTCAACAGCGTCTCTTTACCTGTCTTTGACGCTATGACGATCAGGACTTGAAGGACCGAATGAACCCAGCAAGACGCACGACCGCCGTCGCGGCCACGGCCGTGGTGCTCGCCACCGCGGGCGGGCTCCTGGCCGCCACCGCCGCCCCGGCCTCCGCCGCCACGACCTGCGACTCCCCGGTCTTCAAGCGGCAGTTCTTCGCCAACACCGCCTTCTCCGGTACGGCGAAGAAGACGGACTGCGACAACGCCGTCGACCAGACCTGGACCGGCGCCCCCGCCTCCGGCCTCCCGAAGGACAACTTCGGCGTCCGCTGGAGCGTGACAAGGGACTTCGGCTCCGGCGGCCCCTTCGCCCTCGCCGCGTCCGGCCTCGACGGGATCCGCGTGTACGTCGACGGCGTCCGCAAGGTCGACCTGTGGAAGAACACCGCCAAGACGGTGAGCAAGACGGCCGACGTGACGATCCCCAAGGGCAAGCACACCCTGCGGATCGACTACGCCAACTGGACGGGCTCCGCCAAGGTCAAGTTCACGTACACGCCCCGGACTTCGGCGACGGTCGACAAGGTCAAGCCGCTCGCCCCGACGGGCACGGCGGTGTCGTACGCCTCCTCGACCGGCAAGGCGACGCTCACCTGGTCGAAGAACAAGGAGATGGACCTCTCGGGCTACCGGGTCTACCGGCGCCTGAAGGGCACCTCGTTCGGCACCAAGCCGCTCACGACGACCGCCTCCACCACGTACACCGACGCCACCCTCCCGGTGACCGGCGAGGACACGTACTACTACGAGCTCCGCGCGACCGACAAGGCCGGCAACGAGTCCGCCGGCACCGCCGACCAGCCCGTCACCACCGCCGACCGCACCGCCCCCGCCGCGCCCACCGGACTGGAGAGCTCCCTCTCGGTGGGCGGAATCGCGGTCGAGTGGACCGCGGTCGCGGGGGCCGCGTCGTACCGCGTGTACCGGGCGCCGGACGGGAGCAGCTCGTACGCCAGGATCGGGGACACGGCCAAGGCCTCGTACCTGGACACCTCGGCGGTGGAGGAGAGCACCTACACCTACCGGGTGACCGCCCTGGACGCGGCGGGCAACGAGTCCGCCCGCTCCGCCGCCGTCAGGGCCACCCGCCCGGACAGCACCGCGCCGCCCGCGGTGACCGGCCTGACGGTCACGCCGACCGGGTACGGCTTCTCGCTGGCTTGGGACCCGAATCCGGCGCCCGACCTCGGGCGGTACCTCGTCTACCGGGGGCAGCTCCTGGGCGACGAGGAGAAGGTCTGCTCCGTCCACGAGGTGGCGTGGCTGTCCGCCGCCACCACGTCGTACGCGTACGCGACCCTGCCCGACGGCGAGGAGGCCTGCTTCTTCGTCGACGCGTACGACGACAACTGGCTCTCCACCTGGCGGACGACCGGCAAGGCCGACATCGTGACGGCGACGGAGCTCGACGTGACGCCGGGCGTCGCGACTCCCGAGGACTCACCGCTGGAACTGAACGCGTCCGCGACGGAGGGCGGCGCGGGCGTCGACCTCGACTGGAACTGGAGCTCCGCCGCCCAGGAGACGACCGGCTTCCGCGTCCACCGCTGGAACCCCGCGACCGGGGCGTACGAGAAGATCGCCGACCTCGGCAGCGATGTCAGCGCGTACCACGACAGCGGCGCCGCGCGCGGCACCACGTCCTTCTACTGGGTGACCACCCTGGCGGCGGACGGCACCGAGTCCGTACCGGCGGGCGACTGGGCGGCCCTGACGCCCTGAACGTGCTGAACACGCGGAAGGGGCCCGGAGGTTGATCCTCCGGGCCCCTTCCGCGTGTGCGTGGACGTCAGTCCGAGGACTGCTGCCGCTTCGGCCGCCACACCACCAGCGCGCTGGTCTGCTGGACCTCCTGGTACGGGACCAGGTCGCGCCGGTACGACGCGTGCACCGCGGCCTCGCGCTGCTGCATCGTGGCCGCCGCGCCCTCGACCGCCGACTGGAGCTCGGCGACGCGCTGCTGGAGCGCGACCACCTGGTTCTCCAGCTCGATGATGCGCTTGATGCCGGCCAGGTTGATGCCCTCGGTCTGCGACAACTGCTGGACGGTGCGCAGCAGTTCGATGTCGCGGGCCGAGTAGCGCCGGCCGCGTCCGGCCGTGCGGTCCGGGGAGACCAGGCCGAGGCGGTCGTACTGGCGCAGCGTCTGCGGGTGCAGGCCGGAGAGCTGGGCCGCCACCGAGATGACGTAGACCGGGGTCTCCTCGGTCAGCTCGTACGGGTTGCGTCGACGGCCGTCCATCACTCTCATGCTCCCTTCGCGGCCTGGAACAGCTCCGCCCGCGGGTCCTCGCCCGCGGTCGCCTCTCTGTACGCCTCCAGTGCGTCACGAGCATTCCCCGTGACGTCCTTCGGGACACTCACCTCGACGGTCACGAGGAGGTCACCCCGGGTGCCGTCCTTGCGGACCGCGCCCTTGCCGCGGGCGCGCATCGTCCGGCCGTTCGGCGTGCCCGGGGGCAGCTTCAGCGTCACCGGCGGGCCGCCCAGGGTGGGCACCCTGACCTCGCCGCCGAGTGCCGCCTCGGCGAACGTCACCGGGACCGTCACCGTGAGGTTGTCGTCCTTGCGGCCGAACACGGGGTGCGCGTCGACATGCACCATGACGTACAAGTCCCCTGCGGGACCGCCCCGTTCACCCGGTGCGCCCTTGCCGCGCAGCCGGATGCGCTGGCCGTCCGTGACCCCCGCGGGGATCCGGACCTGCATGGTCCGGGACGACTTGGCGCGGCCGCTGCCCTTGCACTCGATGCACGGGTGCTCGGCGATGAGGCCGCGGCCCTTGCAGTCGGGGCACGG
This sequence comes from Streptomyces sp. N50, assembly GCF_033335955.1. Lineage (GTDB taxonomy): Bacteria > Actinomycetota > Actinomycetes > Streptomycetales > Streptomycetaceae > Streptomyces. The sequence continues at coordinate 4,836,384 of NZ_CP137549.1, read as the reverse complement.
GTCCGTGAGCGAGAAACCGCCGCCGGAGCCGCGCGCGACCTGGCCGGTGCCGACGCAGGTCGGGCACACGCGCGGTGTGCCGTTCTTGTCGCCGGTGCCCGAACAGGCCTTGCAGGGCTGCTGCGAGGACATCCGCAGCGGGACCGTGGCCCCTTCGATGGCCTCCGTGAAGCTGAGCGTGACCTCGGACTCGATGTCCTGGCCGCGCCTCGGCTGCGTACGGGTCGTGCCCGTGCCGCCGCGGTTGAACAGGCCCCCGAAGACGTCACCGATCCCGCCGCCGAAGCCGCCGGCACCCCCGGCGCCACCGCCGCCCTGGGCGCCGCCTCCGAAGAGGTCGCCCAGGTCGAAGTTGAAGTTGCCGCCGCCCGCGCCGCCCGGCCCCGGGCGGTAACCGCCGTTGCCGAAGAGGGAACGGGCCTCGTCGTACTCCTTGCGCTTCTTGGGGTCACCGAGGATGTCGTTGGCCTCGGAGATCTCCTTGAAGCGCTCCTCGGCCTTGGCGTTGCCCTTGTTGGCGTCCGGGTGGAACTCGCGGGCGAGCTTCCGGTACGCCTTCTTGATCTCGGCCTCGGTGGCGTCCTTGGGGACGCCGAGGACCTTGTAGTAGTCCTTCTCGATGAAGTCCTTGGTGCTCATCCCCGACGTCCCTCCTTTCCTTTGGTGCTACGCCCGTTGCGGGTCCCGTGGGGTGCGATGTCAGCCCTCGTCCGGGCCACCGCTCTCCTTGTCGTCGTCCGCGCTCTCGGCGGCGTCCGAGGACTCCGCCTTGCCGGTCGCCGCGGCGCCGGGCTGCGGCTCCGCGACCGCCACCCGCGCGGGGCGGATGGTGCGCTCGCCGATGCGATACCCGGGCTGCAGGATCGCCACGCAGGTCGTCTCCGTGACGTCCGGCGCGTACGAGTGCATCAGGGCCTCGTGGATCGTCGGGTCGAAGGGCTCGCCCTCCTTGCCGAACTGCTGCAGTCCCATCTTCGCCGCGGCGGTCTCCAGGGATTCCGCCACCGACTTGAAACCGCCGACGAGTTCACCGTGTTCCCGCGCGCGGCCGATGTCGTCGAGCGTGGGCATCAGCTCGGTCAGGAGGTTCGCCACGGCGATCTCCTTGACCGCGATGCGGTCCCGCTCGACCCGGCGGCGGTAGTTCTGGAACTCGGCCTGGAGCCGCTGGAGGTCCGCGGTGCGCTCTTCGAGCGCCTTGCGCACCTGGTCCAGCTGGGCCGTCAGACCGGCGATCTGCGCGCTGCTTGCGTCCCCTGCCGGGGCCGCCCCCTCCCCACTGCTGGAGGGGGAGGCGGCCTGCGGCTCGGCGTCGTCGGGGGTGGCGCCGGAAGGGACATCAGGCTTCTCGTCGAAGCCCGGGGTCTCCTCCGTCACGCGGCACCGTCCTTGCGCTCGTCGTCCACGATCTCGGCGTCCACCACGTCGTCGTCCGCCTTGGGCGCCTCGGCACCCGGGGCGTCGCCGCCGGCGGCCTGACCGGCCTGGGCGTCGGCGTACATGGCCTGGCCGACCTTCTGCGAGACCGCGGCGACCTTCTCGGTGGCGGTGCGGATCTCGGCGGTGTCCTCGCCCTTGAGCGCGGCCTTCAGCTCCTCGACGGCGGCCTCGACCTCGGTCTTGACCTCGCCGGGGACCTTGTCCTCGTTGTCCTTGAGGAACTTCTCCGTCTGGTAGACGAGCTGCTCGCCCTGGTTGCGGGACTCGGCGGCCTCGCGGCGGCGGTGGTCCTCGTCCGCGTACTGCTCGGCCTCCTGGCGCATGCGGTCGACCTCGTCCTTCGGCAGCGAGGAGCCGCCGGTGACGGTCATCTTCTGCTCCTTGCCGGTGCCGAGGTCCTTGGCCGTGACGTGCATGATGCCGTTGGCGTCGATGTCGAAGGAGACCTCGATCTGCGGGACACCGCGCGGGGCCGGCGGCAGACCGGTCAGCTCGAACATCCCGAGCTTCTTGTTGTACGCCGCGATCTCGCGCTCGCCCTGGTAGACCTGGATCTGCACGGAGGGCTGGTTGTCCTCGGCGGTGGTGAAGATCTCGGACCGCTTGGTCGGGATCGTGGTGTTGCGCTCGATGAGCTTGGTCATGATCCCTCCCTTGGTCTCGATGCCGAGGGACAGCGGGGTGACGTCGAGGAGCAGGACGTCCTTGACCTCGCCCTTGAGGACACCGGCCTGGAGGGACGCGCCGATGGCGACGACCTCGTCCGGGTTGACGCCCTTGTTGGCGTCCTTGCCGCCGGTCAGCTCGCGCACGATCTCCGCGACGGCCGGCATACGGGTGGAGCCACCGACGAGGACGACGTGGTCGATCTCGTTGATGGAGATGCCGGCGTCCTTGATGACGTTGTGGAACGGCGTCTTGCAGCGCTCCAGCAGGTCGGCCGTCAGCTGCTGGAACTGAGCCCGGGTGAGCTTCTCGTCCAGGTGCAGCGGGCCCTCGGCGGAGGCCGTGATGTAGGGCAGGTTGATCGAGGTCTCGGTGGAGCTCGACAGCTCGATCTTGGCCTTCTCGGCAGCCTCACGCAGACGCTGGAGGGCCATCTTGTCCTTGCCCAGGTCCACGCCGTGGCCGGACGCGAACTGCTTCACCAGGTAGTCGACGACCCGCTGGTCCCAGTCGTCACCACCGAGGTGGTTGTCGCCGTTCGTGGCCTTCACCTCGACGACGCCGTCGCCGATCTCCAGGAGGGACACGTCGAAGGTGCCGCCACCGAGGTCGAAGACGAGGATCGTCTGGTCGTCCTTGTCGAGGCCGTACGCCAGCGCCGCGGCGGTCGGCTCGTTCACGATGCGCAGGACGTTCAGGCCCGCGATCTCGCCGGCCTCCTTCGTCGCCTGGCGCTCGGAGTCGTTGAAGTAGGCCGGGACGGTGATGACCGCGTCCGTGACCTTCTCGCCCAGGTAGGCCTCGGCGTCGCGCTTCAGCTTCTGCAGGATGAAGGCGCTCATCTGCTGCGGGTTGAAGTTCTTCCCGTCGAGCTCGATCTTCCAGTCCGTGCCCATGTGGCGCTTCACGGAACGGATGGTCCGGTCAACGTTCGTGACCGCCTGGCGCTTGGCCACCTCTCCGACGAGCACCTCGCCGTTCTTGGCGAAGGCGACGACGGACGGCGTGGTCCTGGCGCCCTCTGCGTTGGTGATGACGGTGGGCTCGCCGCCTTCAAGAACGCTGACGACGGAGTTAGTCGTGCCCAGGTCGATGCCGACCGCACGTGCCATGGTTGATTCCTCCAGCAATGACTTGAGTGGAACGGACTCAAGTGTGCACGACACTCACCGCTGGGTCAACAGAGCTGAGTCGAGCAGGCTCAACTCTTATCCGTTCCTTACACGCAACTGGCCTCTGACCTGCGTGGATGCGGCACGCCGCACCCCGTAGACGTTGACTTTAAGCAGCCCGAACACGACGACCAAGGCCCCGCCCGCCACCCACGCGACGGCGGATTCGCCCGCCCACCCGTTGTGCACGAGCACCCCGACGAGCACTCCGGAGAACCCGCCGGCCCCCAGCACCACCACCGCCCCCTGCGGAGTGAGCCCCAACCGCCGCAGCCGGTGGGCGAGATGATCGGGCCCGCCCCGCAACAGGGCCCGCCCGGCCAGCCGCCGCGACAGCAGCACGAGCACGGCATCGGCACTCGCGACCGCGGTCAGCGCGAACAACACCCCCGCGCTGGACGCGAACCCGCGCCCGGCCTGCGTGACGACGGCGGCCGAGGCGAGCACGAAGCCCGTGAACAGCGACCCGCACGCGCCGAGCGCGATCCGCGCGGGATGCCAGTTGTGCATCAGGAACCCGGTGAGCGCGGCGGCCAGCACACTCAGCAACACCGCGAGCCCGTCCATCACTTCCATCGCGGCACAGGCCCCGACCCCGAAGGCGGTGACCACCCCCACGGTCCCCGCGAGCCCGTCGGCGTGATCGAGCCCTTTGAAGGCACCGGCGACAAACACGATCCACACCACCGCCAACACCCCACCAAGTACCCCGATCTCGCCGTACGGCACGACACAGGCCGCCGCCACGGCCGTACCGAAAACAAGGAACCGCGTCTTCAGCCGCCACACGTCGGCGACGAGCCCGAGCGCAGCGACGGCGGACCCGGCACCCAGCAGCCCGCCGACCCCGTCACCGAGCGGGGCGACACCGGTCCAGTCGCACGCCCAGGTCACCGACACGACAGCGAGCGCGACGGCCAGTCCCCCGAGCAGCGGCACCGGACGCGTCCGCCGTCTGCGGTCGACGATCCTCGCCCGCAGTGCGGGCACCCGGAGCAGGGCGGCGAGGACGGCGGCGAGGAGCAGGGCGGTCGTGGCGGCGAGAATCCCGTAGAGCACGGATCCAAATTAGACGCAAATGTACCAATTCAGTACGAATAACACGATCAGACCGTAACAAGCTTGGGAACAAGCCCGGAGCAGGTCTTTTTAGGCAACCCTCAGCGACACACATCACCGCACGGCTGGCTACAGTGCGACGCAAGATAGGGGTAGTCTCGGTCGAACCGATTAAGTTACCGCTTAGTAATGTGCTGAGCGGTGATGCCATGACCCCTCGCAGGCCCGAGGAGCCCTGAAATGCAACTCGCCGCGATCATCGTGTCGCTGGTACTGATCGTGGTCGGTGTGGCGCTGTTCGCCCGCGCCGTCCTGCAGATCTACACCTTCATGCGACTCGGCCAGAACGTGCCCAAGGGCACCCGCACCGACGAGCCCGTCCAGCGGACCGTCACCGTGGCCAAGGAGTTCCTCGGCCACACCCGGATGAACCGCTGGGGTGTCGTCGGCGTCGCGCACTGGTTCGTGGCGGTGGGCTTCTTCTCGCTGCTGCTGACGATCGTCAACGCCATCGGCCAGCTCTTCCAGGCCGACTGGCTGCTGCCGGTCATCGGCGAGTGGGCGCCGTACAACGTCTTCGTCGAGTTCATCGGCACGATGACGGTCATCGGCATCCTCGCCCTGATCGTGATCCGCCAGCTGAGCAAGCCGAACAAGCCGGGCCGCAAGTCCCGCTTCGCCGGCTCGAACTTCGGCCAGGCGTACTTCGTCGAGGCCGTCATCCTCATCGTCGGCGTCTGCATCTTCATGCTGCACGCGCTCGAAGGCGCCCAGCACCACGTAGACGCGTACGAGGCCTCCTTCTTCATCTCGTACCCGGTGGTCTCGGCCCTGCGCCACCTGGACGTCTCCACGCTCCAGAACCTCACGTACCTCTTCGCCGGCGTGAAGATCGCGACCTCCTTCATCTGGATGATCACGGTCGCCCTGAAGACCGACATGGGCGTGGCCTGGCACCGTTTCCTGGCGTTCCCGAACATCTGGTTCAAGCGGAACGCGACCGGCGAGACCTCGCTCGGCGCCCTGCTCCCGATGACGTCGGGCGGCGAGCCGATCGACTTCACCGACCCGGGCGACGACGACGTCTTCGGCGTCTCCCAGGTCGAGCAGTTCTCCTGGAAGGGCCTGCTGGACTTCTCCACGTGCACGGAGTGCGGCCGCTGCCAGTCGCAGTGCCCGGCGTGGAACACCGGCAAGCCGCTCTCCCCCAAGCTCCTGATCATGTCGCTGCGCGACCACGCGCACGCCAAGGCCCCGTACCTGCTGGCGGGCGGCGGCAAGTCGATGGAGGGCGAGGAGAAGGCGACCGAGGAGCAGCTGAAGGACGTCCCCGCGGCGGCCCTCGCGGAAGCGGAACGCCCGTTGATCGGCACCTTCGAAGAGAACGGCGTCATCGACCCGGACGTCCTGTGGTCCTGCACCACCTGCGGCGCCTGCGTCGAGCAGTGCCCGGTCGACATCGAGCACGTCGACCACATCGTCGACATGCGCCGCTACCAGGTGATGATCGAGAGCGCGTTCCCGTCCGAGGCGGGCACGATGCTCAAGAACCTGGAGAAGAAGGGCAACCCCTGGGGCCTGGCGAAGAAGCAGCGCCTGGAGTGGCTCAAGGAGGTCGAGTTCGAGGTCCCGGTCGTCGGCCAGGACATCGAGGACCTGACCGAGGTCGAGTACCTGTACTGGGTCGGCTGCGCGGGCGCCCTGGAGGACCGCGCCAAGAAGACGACGAAGGCCTTCGCGGAACTCCTCCACATCGCGGGCGTGAAGTTCGCGATCATGGGCGGCGACGAGAAGTGCACGGGCGACTCGGCACGGAGGCTCGGCAACGAGCCGCTGTTCCAGGAGCTCGGCATGGAGAACGTCATGGCCCTGAACATGGCCTTCGGCGAGGAACTGGACGACGACGGCAAGGTGGTCGCCGAGTCCGCGAAGCCGAAGTCGGCGAAGAAGATCGTCGCGACGTGCCCGCACTGCCTGAACACCATCGGCAACGAGTACCCGCAGCTCGGCGGCGACTACGAGGTCATCCACCACACCCAGCTGCTCCAACACCTCGTGGACGAGGGCAAGTTGGTCCCGGTGACCCCGGTCGAGGGCATCATCACGTACCACGACCCGTGCTACCTGGGCCGCCACAACAAGATCTACACGCCCCCGCGCGAGATCATCGCCAGCGTCCCCGGCCTGCGCAACGAGGAGATGCACCGCCACAAGGAACGCGGCTTCTGCTGCGGTGCCGGCGGCGCGCGCATGTGGATGGAAGAGCGCATCGGCAAGCGCATCAACAACGAGCGCGTGGACGAAGCCCTCTCCCTGAACCCGGACATCATTTCGACGGCCTGCCCCTTCTGCCTGGTCATGCTGACCGACTCGGTCAACGGCAAGAAGGCCGCGGCCGACAGTGGCTCCGCCACGGGCGGCAAGGCCAAGGAGTCGATCCAGGTGGTCGACGTGGCCCAGCTCCTCCTGGACTCGGTCAAGAAGCCGTCGGACGACGAGCCCCCGGCAGGCACCTCGGAACCGGAGAACGCCCCGGAGCCCCAGCCGGTGAAGTGACAACCGGCAAGCCCGCTACGACGACGCCCCGCACCCTCACTGAAGGGTGCGGGGCGTCGTCGTAGCGGGAGGGGGTGTAGTGGGCTACACCCCGTATCCGGGAGACCGGTCCCTCGTGACGGCGAGCGCGCGACGGAATCGTGGAGGGCAGAGAGCAAGCCCCCTACACCTCCCCGAGGACATCCCGTGAAGTCGCTGCTCGCCACCGTGAAGTCGTTCGTCGCCAACCTGCTGCTGTGGTCGTTCTTCGTCGGCGGCCTCGCCGCGAGCACGGCCTCCGGGGCGGTGCTGGACGGCACCGCGAAGAGCGCCGCCACCTACACCGGTATCGCCGTCTCGCTCCTGGCCGGTTCGCGCATCGCGAAGAAGCCGAAGATCAAGGCGTTCCTGTCGAAGCGGTCGACGCTGTGGTTCCTGTTCCTCTTCAACGGCGGTGTGGCCGCGTTCTGCTACCTCTCCATGGACGGCGTCAAGGGCATCGCGACCGCGGCCGGGATGGGCCTGGTCGCCCTGGGCGCGGCGGGCGGCCTGGTAGCGGGCCACCGCGAGTCGGCCGCCAAGGCACGCGTGGAAGAGCCCTGGGCCTGACCCCGCCCCGATGCCCCCGCAGTCCCCTCACCCGGAACTCACCCCGAAGGACCCAGCCATGCCCTCCACGCCCGCGAACCGCCACCGCATCCGCCATCGCATCCGCATCCGCCGTACGGCCACCCTCGCCACCACGGCCGCGGCCATAGCCCTCACCGCCGGACTGCTGACGGCCTGCGACCCGACCGACCCCTCCGACACCTCGGACGTCTCCAACTCCCTGAACTGCATGCGGAACTGGGACACCATCTCCGACAGCCTCAAGGCGATCCACGACGCGGCGGTAGACCCGACCCGGACCCACGAATCCCTCGCCAGGATCGACGCCGACTCGAACAACACCAAGGTCGACAAGGCGGTCGACAACCTCAACAAGGCGATCTCCGACTACAACAAGTCCATCCTGAACGGCGACACGAACCCCGACTCCAGCAAGATCGACGCGGCGGCAACCCAACTCAAGGACGTCTGCACGCCGTAAGAGAACACGTAGGGACGCAGTCGACCGCCCCCGGAATACTGCTGGCCCATGGACGAGGTCGAGGTCGAGAACGAGGTCAAGGTCGTTGTCGCACATTCCGAGCGGGCGACTCTGCGCGTCGGTGACGTGTTCCTGAAGGTGGACGCGGATCAGGCGCGCCTGGACGCCGAGGTCGAGGCGATGGCCCTGGTCCCGGTCCCGACCCCGGAGGTCCTGTGGCGCAAGCCGCCCGTCCTCGCGCTCGCCGCACTCCCGGGAACGACGCTCGGCCGCCTCGGCGGCCCGTCGACAGGCTCACCGGCGGCATGGGCAGCGGCGGGCGCCGCCATCCGAAAACTGCACGAAGCACCCCTGCCGCCCTGGCCCGACCGGGGAAAGCCCCTGGAGGAACTGACAGCTGAACTAGACGCCGAATGCGAGCAGTTGGTGTCGAACAACGTCCTGCCCGCCGCCCTGGTCACCCGCAACCGCCAGGTGGCCGAAGCCGCACTCCGCCCCTGGACTCCGACGTTCACCCACGGCGACCTGCAGATCGCGCACATCTTCGTCGACGACGCCAACGAGGTCACCGGCATCATCGACTGGTCCGAGGCCGGCCCGGGCGACCCCCTCTACGACCTGGCCACCTTCACACTCGGACACGAGAAACACCTCCCCGACGTCATTACCGGCTACGGCACCGACGTCGACCTCGACCTCGACGTCATCCGAGCCTGGTGGTCCCTGCGCAGCCTGCTCGTGATCCGCTGGCTCACCGACCACGGCTTCGACCCCTTCGCACCGGGTTGCGAGGTCGACGTACTCAAATCCCGAATGTGAACCCGCCCGCCCCCGGCTCACGGCAAGGGGTTGCCGCAAGCCGGGGATAAATCTAACCACTGACACGACACATGACCGGTTAGAAATCCCCCCGGCTTCCAGCAACCACCCACCGAGGGTTGGCCGCTAAGCCGGCCCGGCGTGCAGGCGAGACGCGAACGCGCACCCTCCACCCCGGCCCACGACGCAGTACAGGCAAGGGCGTTCATGGCTGGCCACCCATACCTCGGGGCCGCCCGCTCGCTTCTGAAACGGGATTGCGGGAGACGAGTCAAGGGTGGAGCGCAGCGGAATCGGCACAGCCGACGCGACCGCAGGGAGCGCCCTTTACTCGGCTCCCGCAATCCCGACACTGACAAGAAGCGGGCGGCCAACCCGCACCTGTCAGCGCAGTCGCCTCAGAGTTTTACCGAGCCCATGCACAACCCTTACGCACCATCACCGGTCTCTTGATCGCCAACCACCCGTGAAGCCAAGAACAACCCCAGGCAAACACGGACGGTACGCACAACGCGACACCCCTCACCACCTCACCGACGCGGATGCCCGCCACGCATCCCCGCATGCCGCAGGAGACCCCGCATGCAGCAACACCTGCGCCTCACCCTCGCAACAGCCGCCGCAGCCGCCCTGACCGGCGGCCTGCTCACGCTCTCGGCGACGACAGCGACCGCCGCCGACTCCTTCAAGGTCGCGAAGGCCGACTTCAACGGCGACGGAATCGGCGACGCCGTAGTCTCCGCGCCCGGCGCGTACGTCACCGGCAAGGCCGACGCGGGCCAGATCGTCGCGCTGTACGGCACCGCCACCGGCGTATCGTCCGCGAAGCGTTCGACGCTGAGCCAGAACTCCGGCAACGTGCCCGGCACCGCCGAGAAGGGCGACTACTTCGGCTACACGACGGCGTACGCCGACTTCAACGGCGACGGTTATGACGACCTCGCCGTGTCTTCGCCGTACGAGAAGGTCGGCACCGACACCGACGGCGGCGCGCTCGCGATCCTGTGGGGCTCGAAGAGCGGCCTCACCGGCAAGAGCAGCGACGTACCGGACCCGGCCGTGTCCGGGCACGACAACTGGGGCCAGACCCTGGCCGCGGGCGACTTCGACGGCGACGGCAAGGCCGACCTCGCGGTCGGCAGCTCGTCCGCCACGATCTACGTCTACAAGGGCGGCTTCAGCAGTTCCACCGGCAAGCCCGGCGGCCGTTACACGATCAAGCCCCCGATCCACTCCGGCACGACCGGCTTCCCGTACGGCCCGGAGCACCTCACGGCCGGCGACGTGAACGGCGACGGCCGCACCGACCTCGTGGTCGACGGCTTCGAGACGCAGACGTCCAACGGCTGGAACACCAACTACTACGTGCCGGGCGCCGCGAGCGGCCTGAGCATCGCGGGCGTGAAGACCCTGAAGGCCGGCATCGTCACCGGCATCGGCGACATCAACGGCGACGGTTACGGCGACATCGTCACCGGCGCCGGCTGGGACGCCACGACCGGCGACGGTACGACCGTCCCGGACTCGGCGAACGGCGGCAAGGTCAACATCACCTACGGCTCCGCGTCCGGCCCCGCCTCCACCACCGGCATCACCCAGAACTCCGGGAACATACCCGGCAGTTCGGAGAAGGGCGACGCCTTCGGCTGGGACCTGGACCTCGGCGACGTCAACGGCGACGGCTACCAGGACGTCGTCGTCTCCGCCCCGAACGAGGACCTCGGCGCCGCCACCAACGCCGGCATGGTCACGGTCGTCTACGGCTCCGCGACCGGCGTGAACACCACCACCGGCGTCCAGTCCTTCACCCAGAGCACGGCCGGCGTCCCCGGCGCGGACGAGAAGAACGACCTCTTCGGCGCCGACGTCAAGCTCGACGACGTCACCGGCGACGGCAAGGCGGACCTGCTCGTCGGCTCGTACGAGAACGACGGCAACGGCGCGGTCACCTACCTCCCCTCCAACGGCACGAAGATCACCACCACCGGCTCCCGCACGATCTCGCCGAGCACCTCGGGCGTATCGACCACGGGCACACCGCAGTTCGGCGCCCTGTTCGCCGACTAGCACCCCCATCGCTGGCGGGGACGCCGGGGCACCCCCGACGTCCCCGCCAGCGGGCCCCTGAAGTCCCCCTCGCCCGCCCCTTAGGGGATGTCACAGCTCGGCAGCAAAGCCCCGCCCAGAACCCCCGGCCCGACACGTGTCTCCCTGGAACCAGGTACGTTCGATGACGTGGCTGGATTCAGGATCGGACGCGGCGGCCGGGACGGCAGGGCCCCGCAAGCGCGCCCTCAACAACCTCCGTACGGGCAGCAGGCACCCCCTGCGCCGCAGGGACAGCCGTACGGCTACCCCGCGGCCCCGCAGCCGTACCCGCAGCAGCAACCGCAGTACGGAGGCCCCGCGGGCGGCGGCCGGCAGTGGTCCCAGGGGCACGGCGGCAACGGCGCCTACGGCGACGAGCCGGAGTACTTCGGCGACGGCGGCGGGTACGGACAGGGCGCCCACCCGGGCACCCCGGACCCGTACGCGGCGAACAACCCGGGCAGCACCCAGGCCTTCGCCGTAGGGGAGGACCCGTACACCCAGGGCGGTACGTACCGCGCGGGCTCGGCCCAGGCCCCCACCGGCCCGATCGGCCCCCGCCTGCACTGGAAGGACCTGCTCAGAGGCATCGTCCTCGCCCCCCGGCAGACCTTCCTCCAGATGCGGGACTACACGATGTGGGGCCCCGCCCTGATCGTGACGTTCCTCTACGGCCTGCTCGCGGTCTTCGGTTTCGACGGCGCCCGCGCGGACGCCATAAACGCCACCCTGTCGAACGCGGTCCCGATCGTCCTGATCACGGCCGTGGCGATGGTGCTGTCGTCCTTCGTCCTGGGCGTGGTCACCCACACCCTGGCCCGCCAGTTGGGCGGCGACGGAGCCTGGCAGCCCACAGTGGGCCTGTCGATGCTGATCATGTCCCTCACGGACGCCCCCCGCCTGGTCTTCGCCATGTTCTTCGGCGGCGACGCGACCTTCGTCCAGGCCCTCGGCTGGGCCACCTGGGTAGCGGCCGGCGCCCTCCTCACCATGATGGTCAGCCGCTCCCACGACCTCCCCTGGCCGAAGGCCCTCGGCGCATCGGCGATCCAGCTCATCGCCCTGCTGTCGATCGTGAAACTGGGCACGTTCTAGAGACTCCCGCACTACGACGACGAAGGGCTCCCGGCACACACCGGGAGCCCTTCGTCGTCGTAGGAGATGCCGCCCCCGCCACTCAGGCGTCGAGGACCTGCCCGGTACGACGGACGACCGGGGGTTCGACGGACCACGGGAAGTTGATCCACTCGTCGGTGCGCTTCCACACGTACTCGCACTTCACCAGCGACTGCGACTTCTCGTAGACGACCGCGCTGCGGACCTCGGCGACGGCGTCGAGGCAGAAGTCGCGGACCAGTTTGAGGGTCTTGCCGGTGTCGGCGACGTCGTCGGTGATCAGGACCTTCTTGTCGGAGAAGTCGATCACGTTCGGGACGGGCGCGAGCATGACGGGCATTTCGAGGGTGGTGCCGACGCCCGTGTAGAACTCGACGTTCACCAGGCTGATGTTCTTGCAGTCGAGGGCGTAGGCGAGGCCGCCGGCGACGAAGACTCCGCCGCGGGCGATGCTGAGGATGACGTCGGGCTCGTAGCCGTCGTCGGCGATGGTCTGCGCGAGTTCGCGCACGGCGACGCCGAACGCCTCGTAGGTCAGGTTCTCCCGCACGCCGGCCACGGTCACACCTGCGTCCGGTGGAAGTTGAGGAAGGAACGGGAGGCGGTCGGGCCGCGCTGGCCCTGGTAGCGGGAGCCGTAGCGCTCGCTGCCGTAGGGGAACTCGGCCGCCGAGCTGAGCTGGAACAAGCACAGCTGGCCGATCTTCATGCCCGGCCAGAGCTTGATCGGGAGGGTCGCGAGGTTGGAGAGCTCCAGCGTCACGTGCCCGGAGAAACCGGGGTCGATGAACCCGGCGGTGGAGTGCGTGACGAGCCCGAGCCGGCCGAGGGAGGACTTCCCTTCGAGGCGCGAGGCGAGATCGTCGGGGAGGGTCACGACCTCGTAGGTCGAGGCGAGCACGAACTCGCCGGGGTGGAGGATGAACGGCTCGTCGCCCTCCGGCTCCACCAGCCGCGTCAGATCCGCCTGTTCGACGGACGGGTCGATGTGGGGGTAGCGGTGGTTCTCGAACACCCGGAAGTAGCGGTCGAGGCGCACGTCGACACTCGACGGCTGCACCATGGATTCGTCGTAGGGATCGATCCGGACCCGCCCGGCGTCGATCTCGGCCCGGATGTCCTTGTCTGAGAGAAGCACGCCCCGAGGATACGCAAGACGCGCGGACCGACCACAATCGGACGGACCCGCGCGCCAGCGACGACTACTGCGATACCGCTGCTTCTACGGCCGGTTCTCCCGCCGCGTCTCCCGCGAGCTCTACTGCTTCTCCAGGGTCACCAGCACCACACTGCGGAGCCGGGCACACCGTGGACACCTCACGAGTCGGCCGGGGCCGAGCCGCTCCGCCTGCTGCATCGGGAACGAAGCGGTACTGAACACGTGCCCATCGGCACATCGGACGACGGTGCGCTCCATCAAGTCCATGAGTCCCTTCCCCAAGAGCCGCGCCCGACTGCTGCTCGTCGGACGCCAAATGCCACATTACGGGATGAAAGGAACGACTCTCCAGGCGGCACTCCGGTCCCACCCAGACCCTCTTCCACGCCTCCACCGTACGCCCCAACTCCGGCCCACCGCAGCCCCGTCCGCCCTACGGAACGCGGCCACACCCCCACGGCTTCAGCGCCGGGGACCTGACATGCGGTACAGTGACGGGGCGTTCCGACACCGGTTCAACCGGCGTTTTTCGCGGGTGTAGTTTAGTGGTAGAACATCAGCTTCCCAAGCTGAGAGTGCGAGTTCGATTCTCGTCACCCGCTCCAACACGAACCCCCAGGTCGATGACCCGGGGGTTGTTTGTTGTCTAGCCCAGTGGGCGGGGTGCGCACCATAACCGCACCACAAGGGTGTTTCTAGCTGCCGGTGGGCTTCTCCTTGTGGTGCGCGCTGCTGTCGTTGTGGTTCTTCGCACGTTCGGCGCGGACCATGTCGTCGAGTCCGGCGGCCAGGTCGCGTTGCCGTTCCTCGTCGGAGTGCTGATAGATCAACGCGGCCTTCTCGGAGGACTGGCCGGCGCGCACCATCGTGTCCTTGAGGGTGGCGCCCGAGCGCGTCGCGAGCGTGTGTCCGGTGTGGCGAAGGTCGTAGAAGCGGAAGCCATCAGGGAGGCCGACGACCGTGCGGGCCCGACGCCACTTCCGGCCGAAGGAAGTGCGGCGGAAGGGAGCTCCCTTCTCACCGACGAAGAGCAACCCGTCCGGCCCCTTCTCCGCGAACCACGCGAGATGTTGCCTCACGTCCTTGTGGAGGAAGGCCGGGAGTACGACGGCCCGGACACCGGCGTCGGACTTGGTCTCGCCGGGGGCACGCTTGCCGTTGGTGCGTTCTGGCTCGGCGACGCGGACGCGGATCACCAGGTTGTCCGGGTCGACGTCCCGGCGGCGGAGGCCGGCCAGTTCCTCCGGGCGCATCGGGCCGTAGGCGCCGAGGTAGACCATGAGGCGCCAGCGGATACCGATCGCGTCGGCGAGGGCGTCGACCTGGGCGACGGTGGCGATGCGGCGTTCGGCGGCGGACTCCTTGCCCGCGCCCTTGATCCGGCACGGGTTGCGGCTGATCAGGTCGTCATCCACGGCCGTCTCAAGAATGCCCTTGAGGAGGCGGTACGCCTTGGCGACGGTCGTCTTGGCTTGGGTGGTGCGGAGACGCTCAGCCCGCCATTCACGGACGCGGGGCGCGGTGATCTCGTCCAGGTCGAGCGTGCCGAAGGTCGGGAGGATGTAGAGCCGGAGAAGGTGGTTGTACAGGTCCTCCGTGCGCACGGCCAGCTCTCGCTCCTCGACCCACTTCTCTGCGTAGACGCGGAAGTTGACCTCTCCGGCGTCGGGGGCGCGCCAGTCCCCTCGGGTGAGGTCTGCCTCTACCTGGGACAGCCAGACTTCCGCGTCCTTCTTGGTCTCAAAGGTCTCGTCCGCGCGAATGCGTTCGTCGTCGGGCCCGAGGTACGACGCGGTCCAGCGGCCGGAACGGTACTGCCGCACAGCGCCGAAGCGGCGTCTCCTTCCCTTCTTGTTGGCCATCAGGCAGCCCTCCGCAGGCCGGTACGACGTAGCCGGATCGGTTCGACAGTGCGGGATGCGACGAACTCCACGACCGCGCTCTCGGGGATGCGGACGTGCCGGCCGACCTTCACGTACCGGATGCGCCGCTCCTCGATCAGCCGCCGGGGGAAGCGGGCGGTGGTGCCGAGTAGCTCAGCGACCTGGTCGACGGACAGGTAGCGGTCGGTCACTTGGTCGGTTCTCCTTCCATTCCGGGGGCGGGTTCGAGGGATGCGGACAGCCAGGCTTCGGTGGAGGAAAGACCGGTTCCGGCGAAGACCCAGTGCGCGAGGACGTATGTCGTGTTGGGTCGTCGTCCTGTTGGCGTGGTTGTGGCTGCGGCTTGGGCTCGGCGCCATTCGGTTCGGGCGTTGCGGAGGGCGCCGAGGGTGGTGGAGTAGCGGCGGGATTTGGTGGAGAAGTGGCCGCGGAAGCCGAGCATGTGGGCCCAGGCGCGTAGGCGGAGGTGTTCGAGGCTTTTGCGGGCGCCGAGGGTCCATGCGGTGCGGATGAGGCGGCGGGCGTGGTCGCTGATGTCGAGGTGGGTGAGTTCGGCGGCGAACTTGAGGGGGCGGTCGAGTGCTCCCGTCGCGGTTTCGGCGCCCTTGGTGGCGTACTTGGCGATGTAGGCGGCGACGGCTCGTTCGGTGAGTTCCTGGCCGTCGTTGAAGTCGGCGGATCGGATGGTGCGGACGTCGAGTTGGCGGCCGAAGGTGAAGGTGTGGGTGCGGCCGTCGATGGTCGGGCCGTCGACGCGGACCTTGGCGGTCGCGGTGCGGATGGCGTCGGTGAGCAGGTCGGCGGTGGCCCAGGGCGGGGGTGAGGTGTCGCCTCCGGTGGGGCCGTCGATGCGGATGACGGCGTGGAAGTGGACGGCGCCGCGCTTTTGGTACTCGGCGACCTTGGCGAAGGACACGCGGGCGTGGTCGCGGAAGCGGCGTTGGGAGAGGCCTGCGCGCTTGGCGACTTCCCGGCGTAGGTAGGTGGAGAAGCGGCGCCAGAGGGGACCAGCGTGCGCGTTCCAGAGGACGGCGGCCTCGTAGTCGTAGGTGTCCGGGTTGAGGGGTGTGCCGAGGGTGTCGTCGTCGTGGGCGTGGTGGGTGCCGCAGCGGCAGAGGCGGCCGTCGGTACGGCGGTTGTGGACGGGGCCGAAGCCGGGGGCGGTGAAGGTGGCGAAGACGCGGGGGTGGGTGGCGACGTGTTCGGGGGTGCCCTTGCCGCCGCGCAGGCCGGAGGTGATCAGGTGGAAGGTGTCGCGGCGGTAGACCTCGGAGCAGGCCGCGCAGCGGGTCGTGCGGCGGTTGTTGCAGCGGACGAGGAGTTGGCCGGCCGGGAGCATGGATGAGTTGAGGTGGTGGAGGACGGAGCCGATCTCGCCAGTTGTGGTGTCGAGGTCGTATTCCGTGCGGTGGCCGTCGAGACGGATGGGGTTGGTGCAACCGCCGAGGCCGGAGAGTTGGCGGAGGATACCCGGGAGGGTGCCCTGTGCGGCCAGGTTCGCTAGTTCGGGGAGTGGGGCCGGGGTGGGGCGGGTGAAGATGGCTTGCTCCTTCTGGCTGGCTCGGTCAGGAGAGAGGGCCCCGGGGCGGCGAAATGCTTGGTCGTGTGCCGCCGCCCCGGAGGCCAGGGGGTCGTTCAGCGGCGGTGGTCGCGGAGCATCGAGCGCAGGACCACGGCGGCGATGGCTACGGAGATGGCCGTTACGGCGACGGCGGCCAGGAGCGCGGTGAGGACGACTCCGCCGACGACCAGGGCGACGACCGTGTTGCGGTCGACGGAGACCGGCGGGAGCGAGCGCCGTGCGGGCATCGGGTCGGCCGGGGTGTGGGTGTGTGCGGGCGGCGGGGTCGGGTTGTCGGGGTACTTGGGCAGGAACACGGCGAACCCTTTCTCATCTACTCGTCTAGTCATGTGAGCCGTTTACGACACCCACGCCGGAGCGCGTGCCGGACTCGATGGCGGGGGCGAGGAAGGTGTGCGAGAGCCAGAAGCCGAACAGGGCGATCAGGACGACGATCCAGGTACGGACGCCGAGGAACTTGACCGCTCCCCAGGCGAAGAAGCCGAGGACGACGACGAGCGGCAGGCTGACGGTCACGGGGTGGAACTCCGTTTCAGCGGACGGGGCAGCGGTGGGTGTGGGCAGCCAACTCGGCGGCGGCGCGGCTGTCGTGGTCGGCGGACGTGTTGCAGCGCGGGGCGGTGCAGGCGGCGGTGTGCTTCTCCTGGCCCCGGTCGTCGTAGTAGGTGGCGACCTGGACGGGGCCGATGCGGATGACGTTGCGGAAGCGGCGGTTGGCGGGCACGGATGATCTCCATTTCGTTGATCGCTCGCCCAAGGGATGCGAGGGCGTGTAGACAGGCGGCATGTCACAAGGGGCGCGGCAGCTGGCCGCCTTCGGTACGGCCGCGTTGGTACTTGGGATCGCCTGTGTCGGGGGACGGTGGTGGTTGGACGAGTCCTGGGCCACCGTGATCACCACGTGCTGCCTTGAGGTACTGATCATTTCGGCCGTTGTCGGAACCCGGCGAGGGTTGCGGAAGCGGTAAAACCTCCCGACACGGATCGGCTTCAGAGCTGGGCGGCGATTGCCTCGGCCATGGGCGCGGGAACGCCGAGGCGCACGCGGAGGGTCGGGGTGTCGATCGGTGTGCCCGTGCGGGCGTGGTGCTCGGCAGCGACCCTGCGGGCGTGCTCGATCAGGGCCGCCGGGACAGGCACGGCGGGGCGGTTGGGTGGTGCCTCGATGGCCGGTTGAGCAGGCATCTCAGGCGGGCATTCGGGAGCGTCCTCCTGGACGTCGACGGCCTCAATGTCGTTGGTCGTTGTGGGTGTTGTGGTGTGGGCGAGGAGGGTTCCGCCGAGGAAGGCGACGGCGGGCCAGCCCGCGACGAGGATGCGGAGCCAGGCGGGGACGTTGCCGAGGTCGAGCAGGCCGGCGGTGGCGACGTTCGCGCCGAGGGATGCGGTCAGCGCGATGACGAACCAGCACCAGCCGGACGCCTTTGCGTTGCTGGTCCGCAGTCGGCGCCAGGCAGCGACGAGCAGCAGGTCGACGCTGATCGGGTAGGCCCACGCTTTCCACCCGTCCTGTCCGGCCGCCGAGGCGATGTCGTGCAGGTGGGCGAAGGAGAGGGCGGCGGCGATCAGGGCTTGGACGAGTACCGCGTCGACGCGGGCCAGTTGGGCGCGCATGATGCGGCTCCTTCCGAGTTCGGGCATGGGAGGGGTAGGGACCTGGCGCGAGACGGTCACGCCAAACCGGTCTGAGGGAAGGTCAGTTGGTTGCCGGGCGCGGCTGGACGTTGGTTCCCGGAGCCTTGACCGGTTGCGCGGGCGCGTGCGGCTGGAAGCGCTTGAGGGCGGGCAGGTCGGGCACCAGGTGCGCGGAGTCGCGGCAGATCTCGGCGGCGTCACCGAGGGACAGGTACGGGGTGCGGATGCGGGACCAGCCGCCAGAGGTGTCCCCCGCTACAGCCAGGCCGGGGCGTTCGGGGGCAATGGCGCAGGCCGCGCCTACGGCTTCGGGCGCGATGTCGCCCAAGGCCATCTTGGCGGAGGCCTCGTCATTGACGCGGTGGCAGACGCGGCCGGTGAGTTGGGCGCGAAGCATGGTGGCGCCCTTGCCGAGTTCGGCGCCGAAGCGCTGGCCGCAGACTTCGAGGTAGATGCCGGCGGCGCGGCCGAGTTGGGCGAGGCGGATGAGGTGGGTGACCATCTCATCCCGCCGTTCCTCGTCCTTGCGGGTGGCGACGAGGAAGAGCTCGGCCACCTCATCGACGAACAGCACGATCGGGACCGGGCGTTCGCTCTCCGGCAGGCCCCAGATGTCTGAAGTGATCTCCTCGTCGGGGGTGTTGGGGGCGATGCCCTGCCGGGCTTTGATCAGGTCGTAGCGGTCCTCCATTTCGTTGATAAGCGCGGGCAGCAGGTCGGCGGCCTGGTCGGGGTCGGTGGCCAGGGCCGAGAGGCGGGCAGCGAACGGGGATAGTTCCACGCCCCGCTTGCAGTCGATGCCGACCAGAGCGACCGGCTGACGGGCGAGTCCGGCGACCAGGTGGCGCAGGTACATGGACTTGCCCGACAGCGTTGCGCCGAGGGTGAGTTGGTGCGGAACGGTGCGGTAGTCCCGTACGAACGGGGTGGCGTCCTCCCGCAGAGCCACCGGAACTTTGAGGAGGCCGGACGGGAGCTTGCGGGTGCGGGGCATGCGGACCCGGCGCAGTACGTCGTAGCCGACGAGCCGGAGTTCGACAACGCCGGGCTTGAGGGTGGTGACGTAGACGGCGTGAACTCCCCAGGCGTGGCGCAGCCGTTCGGCGGAAGCAGCAACGTCGGCGGGTTCCTGCCCCGGGGCAAGCCGCAGCCGTATCCGCAGGCCGGTTGTGGTGGGTCGGATGATGCCCCGGCGGGGCGGCACGGGCCGGACCTCACGTCGGGTGGTGGCCTTGACGGCGAGGATGCGCAGCCGGGACGGGGCAACGGTCAGGCCGCAGGCCTCCATGACCGAGCCGTACGAGCTGAGCAGTCGGGTTGTGGATACGGGCAGGCCGATCGTGGACCAGTACGCGGCCGGGTGCTTGGCCCGGGTGTAGGCGGCCCCGCCACCGATCGCGGCGAGGGGACCACCAACCTCCAGGAGCGTCGTCAGGTCGGCCATCAGGCGGCGACCCCGGCGCCGACCGGGAACGCGGCCGGAGTCACGGCGGCGGCCCGGAAGGCGATCCCGTGACGCTGCTGCCCGTTGAACACGCTCTCCCAGGGACGGGCGACGAGTCCCGGGAGCGAAACCGGGGCACCGAGGGCGAGTCCTTCGGAGACACCGCCCTCGGGGACGGTGACCTTGATGAGGGACGACTCGCCCTCCTCGATGTAGACGACGCCGAGCGTCATCAGAGCCTCGCCGCTGACAGCGTCCTTGGCGATCTCGCCGGTCTGACGGTCACGGACCTTCGGCTCCGGGGCCTCGGTCAGCAGGATCGTCGCGGCGGCGGTCTCAACACGGATGGTACGCAAGGAAGTTTCCCTATCTACTCGTCTATACATGCAGCGATCCGCGAACCCGATCTCCGGGTTCGTGCGGACCACCCTGCCACACAACTTGCCCACTCGTCTATACGAGTATGCACGTTGGAGTGTATGAGTTCGGAGAAGCCGCCCCACGTACCAACCGAGACCGACACGAACTCACCCGAAGGAACCGTCCGTTCGGAGGGCGAACAGCTCGCAGCCGTCGTGCTCGAAGCGTGCCCGTCCGTCGAACGCCGAGTCAGAGCGGGTGCAGACGCCCCAGTCCTGCCCCATCTCTCCACTCAGCGCGACCCAGAACCGGCAGCCACCGCACTGTTCGTCGAACCAGCCATCCCGGTAACCGGGCTGATCGGTAGACCTGTTCCGCGCACGCAACCAGCGCTCGTGGCAAGCGTCGTTGTGTTCGCGGTCGTCGCCTGTCCAAGCCTCGCCCCGCATCAGGTGAACCAGCCTCACGTGGCCGGGAGTTGGTAGGAGAGGACGTACGCGTCCGCCGCCATGACTGTGTCACAGACCTCCACGGCCCGCCCTTCCGTGTCGTACGCAGTACGGATGAGGTGAATCACCGGCACGCCGGCAGCAAGCCGAAGCGTCTTGACCTCGGTGGGCGAAGGCATCCGGGCACGGATCTCTTCCTCGAAGTGGTCGAGGTGGTGGCCGAGTTCTTCGAGGCGGGCGTAGATGCCGCCGGGGCCCGGGTTGGGTTCGGCGATCGGTGTCCCGCGGGCGATGTCGAGGGGGAGGTAGGAGGTGGCGAACTCGACCGGCTTCCCGTCGAGGAGGTATCGGCGCCGGCGAGCGAGCACCCTGCGTACGGAGCCGAGCCGGGTGGAGATGTCCTGGCTGGCCTTCTCCTCCTTGACCTCCAGGCTGTCGACCTGTGGATGGCTGCCAGCCGCGTCCGCCTCCACGATGAACGCGGACTTGCCCTGCTCGCGGTGGCGGCGGGCGAAGCGGTCGGAGGCGAGACGCCGTACAGGCGGCCGGGGCCGCACGAAGACACCCTTGCCGTGCTCGGCATGCACCAGGCCCTCGCCCGTGAGGACGGAGAAGGAGTTGCGGACGGTCATCCGGGAAACGCCGTAGTGCTCGACGAGTTCGGCTTCGGAAGGGAGCTTCTCCCCCTCCACGAACCGCCCACGGTCGATGGCCTCGCGCAGCTGGTCGGCGATCTGCCGGAAGACCGCACGATCGCTCGTGGGGTCGAGATCACCAAGCACGCTCGGAAGAGATGTCACGTGTACTCCTTTAGGTATCTAGACGAGTGGGCGAGTGTTGTTGCTACGGTGGAGAGCCTAGCCATCCGAGAGGGCCGAGGAACGTGAGCACTGACCGTCCGCACTCCGTGAGCGTCGCCGGAGTCATCGTCGACGAGCACGGCCGCGCCCTCCTGATCAAGCGCCGCGACAACGGCAAGTGGGAGCCTCCGGGCGGAGTCCTCGAACGCGAGGAGACCATCCCTGAGGCCCTGCAACGCGAAGTCCTCGAAGAAACCGGCATCAAGATCACCCTTCCGGCGACCCTCACCGGCGTCTACAAGAACATGACCGGGCTGATCGTCTCGCTCGTCTTCCGCTGCCAGGCCGCTGACGGCACACCCACCACCGGGGACGAGACCCGCGCACTGCACTGGGCCACCCGCGAAGAGGTATCCGAACTCGCCGACGAGGCGTATGCGATCCGCGTCCTGGACGCACTCGACGCGGCGTCTCCGCCGGCCATCCGCGCCCATGACGGCGTGAAACTCGTCTAGCCCGTACCCGCTGCACATGGCGGCCTACCAGCACGAAGGAACTTGTATGCACGAGTATACGAGCACTGCGCGGGTCTGGGGACTCACTTGCCCAGGTTTTCCCGAGGAGGTCAGCCGGGCCCGCCGCTGGACACGGGACATCCTGCGCGGCTCACCCCTGGCCGAAGACGCCGAACTGATCGTGAGCGAGCTGAGCGCCAACGCGATCCTCCACACCGCGAGCGGGCGAGAGGCCGGCAGCTTCCATCTGGCGTTGGCGATGTCTTCGCAGGTGGTCGCCCTGTCGGTGACGGACAGCGGAGGTGCCGGGACGGCTCCGAAGGTCGAGCACCGGGACCAGGAGGCGGAGCACGGCCGGGGGTTGGGCATGGTCAGCGCGATTGCGCAGCGGGTCGTGGTCCATGACAGCGACGGCGGTCACACGGTCACCGCGGAACTCTTTGCAGACGTACGACGAGGCGGTCACCCATGCTGAGCAAGAGGACGGCGATGAGCCCAGGCTTCTGGTGCGAGTGCTGGACCCGGCACCTGGACGACGGCCGACCGCCGACACTTTTCGGCTCCTACGACGCGCACACAGAGACTGAGGCGAACAACTGGGTCTCCACGATCCTGCGCACCATCTCACCGGCACTCGACACGGACACGTCCGAGGAGGCGTGGGAACAGCTCTACGACCACCGAGTCAACACTCGCAGAGCCCTACTGCGTCGCGTGCCCTGGACGGTGTCTGTCACCCATGCCCGGACACTCATCACCTGGACTGTAAGCCCGGTGACCTTCCTGCCACTGGCACACCGTCAGGCTACGGAACTCCCCACGTGCGCATATGACTTCAAGCCCGACAGGCTCGCTTGACGTTCGATGCGTGGCCCGGATGCTCAACTCGCACTGATCTCAACGATGGCGCCGGACGATAACTGTGTAGGTGGTGGGCCACCGAGTCAGCGGCAGAGCGCCATGATGGCGGCATCGAAGTCCGGGAACTCCCGAGTTGCCTGCTCGATGACGGCGGCTGCCGACTGCCGCCGGTCTGCTGCGAATCGTTCCGCGACGGCCACCAATTGGCGATTGGGAGACGGCGTCCAGTCAGGCTCGTAGGAGGTCGCTGCCTCCCAGGGGCCGTAGCCTCCAGCCAACAGCCACAAGAAGGCGCCGAGATCACACGCCACAACACCGGTCTCGCCCTCCGACCCCAGGAAGACCACCGGCTGATCGACAAGGAGGCTGCTCTGGCGGATCAGCCAGAACGCCACGTATCCACCCGAGCCATCCTGGCCGAACACGCGGAAATCATCCCCGCTCAACTCCGCGTTGCCAGTCCAGGCCCGGAACCAGTCGGTCGTTTCCTCCGCAGACAGGAAGGCTGGGAAGGGTTCGAAGTCGACTCCATCTCCGTCGTTGTACTCGAACGGAAGCTCCAGCGCAGCGGCCAACGCCTCGGGAAACTGTCGATCATGGGTAATCACTCGGACAGGCTAGCGACCACCAGTGTCGATGGATGGCTGTGCTTCAACCGCCCGGGCTGGCCTGGCAAGAGCCGTACGTCAGCCTCCAACCGCGATACGACAACCACCGTGCCAGCCAGGTGAGTTACAACTTTCTCTACTGGTTCAAGGCGGCTCGCTCCGCTCCCCGCGCGCGGCCCGGCCCCCGGCCGGGCCTGCGCTCCTGTCTCCGCCCCGCTCCAGCCCGGCCGACGCCCGTACCGCGCTCTATGCGTTCAGTCGTCTGATGCCAGAGAGGAGTGCATCGCGACTGGAACGATCAGCTGCTCGTGAGTCAAAGGAGGCGTTGTGCATGCTCCGCAACCTCAACGCTATGGGGCTGCCCAGGAGTAGCACCTCGCCGCTGAATCTGTGAGGGTGTCACCCACACTAGGTCTGGATTCCCTGCCTGCATTACCTGGCGCAAGGCACTAGCTTGCTCTGGACTGGGAACTAGCTCATAAATGTCCGCGACCAGGATCTCAAGCGAATCAGCCCAAGGGCTATATCTGATCTTATCCACATCTCGCCGGACATAATTATGCATAATGTGCGGAAACTTGCCTGCGGGCAAAATTCCAGAAGCAAGCAATTCTTCTTGAAATTCGCGCCACGGGGAGTCTTCTCGACCTTCACGGGAATCAAACCACCGGAAGAACTGCACAATCCTACCCCCCGGAACTCGAACTCGAATATCACCGTCACTATTCGGATCAACCGGGATAAGATCGTCCCCAACGACGCCCATCGCCGACAGTGCCGCACTTCCTTGTTGGGATACCTTATGCACGCCACCCACCGGCTGAAACTGATTCGGGAACCGTGAACCTCGAATCAGGAGGAATTTTCCGTCTATCACGATTCGAAAGAGATAAGACGTGGATACCCTGATCGACCGATTTCGGTATCGGAGAGAATACCAGAGGTGCCTAAGTCGCTCCCAGTTCTGCCCCACCTCGTCCACGACCGGAATGAGCATTCCAACACTGAAGCCAGCCGTCATGTTAACGATCGTAGAGTTTGAGATAAAAAAGCTAGCGACTCCCGATGCTAGTGCCAGCGCTACGTAGATCAAAAGTCTGACCATTTTTCACTCCTAGCGAGGCAATGGTACGTAGGGGTCCTTCAGTAGATATCGACTCACCCACGAGAGATGCGAGTCCGATGACGCAAGGCTTCTTAGCAGCACCCGGGAAACAGACCTGGCCTCGTACATTGCGACCAACAATGCTCGCCGGACATTGACATTTTCCTCGTCCTCGTACTGTCGCCGCAATAACTGCCCATCAGCAACGGTACTATTTCGCCCTAAATATCTGGCAGCGAACTCCCGCGGAAGATTTGATTTATTTTTATTTTCGAGAATTGCCCAAGCCATATCTCTAATAGTCGGGGAATGAACGCGCTGGCGAGTCGCTGCCTGCAGTATGCGCTGCTCAAGATGGTCGTATTTATGGTCGGCAACCAGCTGCATGCTCGAGATAAAAGCTCGGCCTGTCGCTGGCCTCCTATCAGGAAAACATTCGAGATACTGCAGAAGCTGACTGGATAGATGATGACTGTCCTTCAGGTTTCGAAGCACCCACGGCAGCGCCCGGTCATCCCTCAGACGCCCCATGCGGAAAAGAGCAAACTTCACATCTCGATCCCGCTGGATCCCTTCTATTGCTTCCGTGAAGAGCTTGTAGAGGCGTTCTCCAGCGTTCGGTTCACCTATTTTTATGCCATAGTTGATCGCATCTTTTTCTAAATCCTCAAGCTGTGTTATCGATTCACGGTGATCATATATTCTGGTCTTTGCGCCGGACATGGAAAGACGTCTAGAACGGAGAATGGAGTTTATCTCAAGAAGGGCATTACGCAAAGATTCCCTATCCGTGTCAAAGATCATCATGTCATCCGAGTACCGCAGATATCTGAAGCCTGCACGGTGCACAAATTCATCGACTGGCAGTAGGTAAATGTTCGCTAGAATTCCTGAGGCATCGGGTCCTTGCGGTATACCCCACGCATGACTCGACTGCTGAAACATTCTCAGATATCGAAGCAACCTCTCCGTTATTTGCGGACTCGCTCCAACAGCTTGAATATCGATGGCCAGGGTGCTTATGTCGATATGTTCATAGAACGAAACAACGTCCGTTCGGGCAAGTTGATAATGGTTATCGCTTATGATTTCGACGCCCCGCTTCTGCATGGACACCCATGAATTGACGGGGCTCCAGAAATCTTCGCCATCACTCCCCCATCGGGCACTGAACACACTTTCGCGCAACTGGCTTTCGATCAGACTGGCGATAGCGAATACCAAGGTGTCGTATACGAGGCGGTCATGAACGGTAAGGCGCGCGATAGGCCGAACGGCAAAGGGGTTCTTCGGGGCATCAATGATCTCGACGTAATCGGGACCAACCTGCCCACTCTTGAGGCTGGCTTGTACCTGTGCTCGGAACTCCGGCCATGAAGAATTTATGTCGGCCAGGTTTATTACGTCTGGAATTTCCGATTGCCCGCGGCCCCTGTAGAGGCGCGCCCAGGCTTTGTCAAGGTGAGGGACAACCGAACGGGCCATTACGCTCTTTCTACCCCCGTCTTACGACCCCGAGGTCTCATCCTCAGCGGGATCCAGCCGCACAGCCCTCCAGACTAGGCCACGTTGCCACCGAACTGGTAGCCGCTGCACCCAACAGACCATCGCCTTGGGCCAGCTAACATGCAGCCAGGCATCCGTCGACAGCTGCATCTCCTGGTACGCGCTCAGGCGCCGATGAGCCCGTGAAGCGAAGTGCGTGGACGAAGGCTTACTCATGTGGCCCCGAGGGTCATACATAACCTTCCGCTGCTCGCCCGCCGGCGAGGCCGCCCCGACGGACGCCACCAGCAGCGTGGCTGAGGCTTGGTGGTGGCTGCTCTGGCATACGCGCGCCTGATCGGTTGACGCACCCTCCAACGTGGCTGGCTGTCGTCGGCTAAGGCTCGAACACCTGCGGGAAAGGCATGCCATTCGCGGGTTAGAGCATGCGAGCGGGAACTACGGCTAACAGGGGCCAAGGGTGCGACACTGCTTCGCCGCAAGTCAGTGCGCCAACCATCGCGAGAAGTCCCGCCTTCGCCAGCCTCATGGCTCCGCTGGTTGGGCAAGTCGTACTTCCTCGCTCGCCATCGGCGGTGATACTTGTCGTGAGGTGCACCGCCTAACCAAGCGCGAAATCAACCAACTTCCTGACCCAGCGACTCGCATCGGAACCTACGTGCACTGTTCAAGGAGACTGGTTCTGACGACTTGGTGTAGGGACCACAAGCTGTCGAGGGCCCTGGGAGCTCAGATCGAAGTGGGGGACTCAAAGAAAAGCGCTCAGCTCTTGAGCTTCTTTGAGATAATCAACGTCAACTGCCGAGAGCGAACTCTGCGTGATCCTAGGTCGGACGAGTTCCGGATACCTGAAGTGTACTCTTCGACGATCTCCTTGACATCCTCAACTGTCATGTCGACCATAGCTGCAAGAGACGCCAAGAGGCTGGCAGTTTCTTCGTCTTCGTTATTGCGCTTCCTAACCGAGACGGCGCGCTGGAACAGGTCAAGAAGGTCTCGAATCTGCGCTCTCTGGTCCGCGCTCGTGTTGCCTAGCTCCTTTCGCATCTCCCAGAATGAATGCAGCAGCGTGAACATGTCGACGATGTTCGACCACCTGGTTCGGCCAACCCACTTAACGGTGTCGCTGAGGATCGTCAGCAGTTCGATAAATTCCGCCGAGCGGTCCTGATATTCCTCGAAATCTGCGGAGATCTTGTCATAGCGTTCGTTGAGTTCGGCCTTTTTATTAGAAAGCCCGAAGATGCACGTGCTGAATACCTCGGCATAAAACTCCAGATCACCACCTCGTTTACGTCGCTCACCGCTGAAGATGCCAGACTTTGTGCTAATCTGGTGAGCTGCGCAGTCTTTGAGGAAATCATTAAACGGTCCAGGGAGCAAGGCATTTCGGAGCTCCTGTTCCGTTAGTACCATGTTGACCCTGTTGACGCGAGCGAAAACTGCGCGCACAAACTCGTCGGCCAGATTGGACAAGCGCCGGATCGGGAAACGGTATTGGAAAAATTCTTGACGCACGGCATCGGGCAGCTCCTTGAATAGCTTTCCCTCGAACTTCTCACGTAGGGCCTCGTCCTCCAGCCCCTCCAGTGGAAACTTGTTGTTCAGAAACTCAAGCAAGGAGGTGAGGCGCTGCTGACCGTCCACAACGGACGCGGTCTGTTCCCCTTCCGGCGATGTCTCATACGAGAGGTAGATCTCCGGGATCGGATACCCGAGCAGGATAGTCTCCATCAAGGACACCTTGGCACGTTCGGGCCAGACAGCCTGGCGCTGGTATTCAGGCTGGAGAATCAGCTCGCCGGACTTGTCCAGCGACCGAAACTCTGCCACCGTTTTCGACTCGATCTCAAACTTGAGTCCGTGATCAGCCATGGTCCACGCCCTCCTCGATCGCGCGATCGCGCGCGATTTTTACATTTTTCACCTGATAGCTTCTGAGTGACCCATGGTTGCGGTACAACCGATAATTGACCTCACAGTTCCTGAAGGCGACACCGAGATCCTGAACGAAGAGGTCTCTCGACCGTGACCAATGCTCGCCGAAGGACAGCCGCGGCAGCACAATATCGAGGGCGATGCACTCCTCGAAAACCAGCTTCCGCAGGTCGTCCTTATCGTCGGAGAAAAGCTCGTCTTCAATTATCTCTCGGAGCTCAGCCCATGCCTTTTCGAACAGCTCTGGCGAGACCACCGCGATGTCCAAGTCCGAGCCTCCGTGAAACTTCCTGTACCTCTTCTTCGGGTTCATGGAATATCCCAGACGAGCGCTGCCGACCAACTGAACGGCGATCGGGTCCACGCCTAGCTCGGTTGCAACCAAATGTCGCCATTTAATATAGCTGAGTTCATGAGGCCACACCGCGGGTGTTCCTTCGAACAGTCTGGCGGTCACAAAGTAGTCAACTTCCTGCCCCAGAGAGCTGAACTCCTTCCAGAATTCAGGTAGCCCTGAAACATCTTCCATCGTGTCCCCTTGGCGAGCGTCGAACTAAGCATGCACGTGCTGCAACCGCTACATCTGCGCCGCATTGGATTACGAGCAATGAAACCGGAACCATCACCTCGGTCGCGCGGTCACCGTGCAATCCCCCAGGCAATCGCGCGAAATTCTAGCGCGTTTCAAGGCTCTTAGGGTCCTTGCGCGCCAGGGAGCCCGCGGAGGGAGCGGCAACCTAGGTGCGCCACGAATGACTCGTGCCAGACGCGTGCCAGATCGTGCGGGGAACCACGGGGAACAGCGGGGAGCCCGTCCACCATCCACCGAGCGTCTACGTCCCTCCGCCGCAGCTCAGGATTGAAGCCAGCCCTAGATGCCCTTAGCTTCCCAAGCTCAGGTCACAGATACCCATCTGTGGAAAGTAGATCTTGCATGAGGTCATATGCTCAGCCGACTTCCACATCTGCTTCGGGAGTAAGCCGTGCATCGCTTCGTGATAGTCGTGCTGGTGGCTGGCATCTGCACAGCAGGCTGCTCGCCAACACCCGCGTCCCAGGCATCAACTACCGAGACAACTGCGCCGTCAGTCAGCAGCGCCGCGCCCCCGCCCCCCACCGTCCCAGCGTGCGCGGCATCTGCCCAGGCCGACGAAGCGTTGTCCAAGTCTGGTGACCTCTTGGTGACCGCGGCGTCCCTGAGTGACGAAACCCTGACGGCAGCGGCAAAGATCGTGAAGCAGGCTCAAGGCCTGGAAAGCGTCTCTGAGGCAGTATGCGGACTTGAGACCGGCAGTAGCAGGAAGCCGAACAGGGAGACCACGTGCCAGGCGGCCAAAGAGTTGGACCGCGACGGTGGCTTGAGAGCACAGACAGAAGCGGAGAGCGCAGCGGATGCGGCGGATCTGGCTCTGGCCGATGACATTGCCACGTTCAAAGAGCAGTTGGACGCCGTCGCCAGCCCAGCGAGCGCCGGCACCATCGCTCTGCTCAGCGAGTACTGCGACGATCTCTCCTCATAGAGGAAGCCACGGTGATTTGGCTCAGGCCGTCTCAGTTTCCGTCTCGTTCAGCCCCGTTCACGGTGGTTCAGGCGAGACCCGGAGCTGTCCCCACGCCAGTGGCCAACCGCCGATGAACCCAGGTGAACGCCCGCGTACGAGCGCCAACGCCCCACCACCACAGTTGGAAAGCGTGTTGGCGGCAGATCAGGTCTCTCCGTCGCTCGGGTACGCCCATGATCGGATCTCCCACGGAGTTTCACCGCTCGATCGTTCAGCAACGTGCCCCGGCGGCATGTCGGCCAGTTCGATGAGGGACGGGTCCTGAGTCAGAACGTGGTCCATGTGCGCCACGATCGAGGCGCCGTCCGCATTTGGATCGTGGAGACCGTCGCACAGAAGCCAGTCGTCCTCATCGTCATGGATCACCGTCAGGGCCGGAAACTCCGCGTCCACGACAGTGCGTTGCACCACTGCCAGTAGCCCCGCGGGAAAGACGCCAGCGGGGAACGGCCAAGTGATGTCCGGTTGCATCGATCCCATGCCCGCATCTTCGTCCACGACTGAAGGCCCGCCATACCCTGGGGTGCCTGACTCGTTACGCCACGAGGGCGCCTTCGCTGACCGAGCGCCGCACCACAACCGCACCAGATCCAGCGGGGAGCAGCGGGGAGCAGCGGGGAGCAGCGGGGAACCACGGTGAAAGCAGCCGAGCCCGACGAAGCCGCACCCGAACCGTTCGCCCAGGTCAACCCCAGAACCGCCCCCAAACGCCCACAGCTTCCCAAGCTGAGCGTGCGAGTTCGATTCTCGTCACCCGCTCCAGAATCCGCCCCCAGGTCCATGGCCTGGGGGTTGTTCGTTGTCCAGGCCGATTCGGGGCCGGTGCTCGTCCGGACGGAGGAACCGGGGCGCGGCTCAGGCCCTACTCTGATCCCCGGTAGGCAGGCAGGCGCTGGGAAGGGTTGATCGGCGATGACGCCCCTGAACACCGGGGACCCGGAGTCCATAGGCGGCTACACCCTTCTCGGTCGGCTCGGGGCGGGCGGCATGGGGGTCGTCTATCTGGGAGTCTCCCCGTCGGGACGGCAGGTCGCGGTCAAGCTCGTGCGCGGGCCGTATGCCCAGGAGGAGGAGTTCCGGACGCGCTTCCGGCAGGAGATCGAGGCGGCGCGCAGAGTGAGCGGCGCCTTCACCGCGCCGGTCGTGGACGCCGACCCGGACGCCGACCAGCCGTGGATGGCGACGCTGTACGTGCCGGCGCCCAACCTCGCCGAAGTCGTGCAGAAGGACGGCCCGTTGAGCCTGCGGGAACTGCGCGCGCTGGGGCTGGGGCTCACCGAGGCGCTGCGCGACATCCGGCGGGCGGGCCTGGTGCACCGGGACCTCAAACCGGGCAACGTCCTGATGACCGAGGACGGGCCGCGCGTCATCGACTTCGGCATATCGCGGGCCTCCGGCCACCAGAGCCTCACCACGACCGGGCGGATGATCGGCACCCCGCCCTTCATGTCGCCGGAGCAGGTGTCCTCTCCCCGGGACGTCACCCCGGCCTCGGACGTGTTCTCGCTGGGGTCGCTGCTGGTGTTCGCGGCCGTCGGCACGGGACCGTTCGACGCCGACAGCCCGTACATAACGGGGTATCAGGTGGTGTTCGGGACCCCGGACCTCGGCGGCGTGCCCGAAGCGCTCCTCGGCATCGTCGAGCGCTGCCTGGACAAGGACCCGGCCGCACGGCCGGAACTGACGGACATCCACCGCATGCTCCGGGCCCTGCCGGAATCCGACACCATCGGGTCCCCGAAGACCCGGCAGTCCGCGAAACCCCTGCGCGGCCCGGCCTCTCCGAGCTCGGCTGCCACCCCCGCGGGCGCCACCCCCGCAGCCGCCACCCCCGCGGGCGCCACGACCGACACCGGTACCGGTAGGCGACGCCGGATCCGGACGCTGCTCACCGGCCTCGGCGCGGTGCTGGCCGTCACGGGGCTGTGTGTCGGAGTGGGTGTCTTCGTGTCCGGTTCGGACAGCACCGCCACCGCCACCGCCAACACCTCCACCTCCACCTCCACGGCCACCACCCGGGCCGCGTCCCTGCCCGCCGGCTGGCGGCCGTGGCAGACGTCGTTGCGGTACGCCGTGAAAGGCATCCCCCTCGAGTACAACGGTCCCGGATGCGTGGCGGAGGGAAGCGCCCTGTTCTGCGGCGGTACGGGTTTCACGGCCGCCAGGATCGACGCGGCCTCGGGCCGTATCCAGTGGCGGACCGGCACCCGCCCCCAGGGGGCGCAGCCGATCGGCGTCCGCGACGGGCTGGTCTATGTGTACGAGGATCCGGACGACAGCACCAGGCGCGTGGTGGCCGTCGACGCCACGACCGGGCAGCGGCGGTGGCAGCGCGACATCAACAAGTCCGAGGACGCGGTCCTGTACGACGGCGGACTGCTGACCATGTCTCCCGACTACGCGTCGTTCGTGGCCTACGGTCCTTCCGGCAAGGAGCTGTGGCAGGCGCCCTCGCTGGACGAGTACTGCACTCCGTCGGCGCTGGGAGGCGCCCCCTACGCCCTGTGCTCGCAGGGCAACGAGCCCGGCCAGGCCCCGGTCGAGTTGATGAAGCTCGGGCCCGACAGCCTCGCCGGGACGGCCACGCTGCCCCAGAAGGCGGAAGCGCTCGGCGCCGTCGGCGGGCAGCCCCTGTTCCTCGCCCCCCAGACCGCGAAGGACGTGTACGAATCCGGGTACGAACGGCCGTACAACGCACTGCTGTTGGTGGCCTCGGGAACCGGACAGGTCCGACGGATACCGCTGGCGCGTCCGCTGACCGGCGCGGCCACCCTCGTGGACGGCGTCGTCTACTTCGTGCGGTCCGACGGGACGGTCACCGCGGTGTCGGCGGACAACGGCAAGCAGCTCTGGCAGAAGGCGACGGACGTGGAGAGTCTGTCCGCGCCCGCGGTGTCGGCGACGTACAAGCGCGTCTATTTCGCCAACCGCTTCGGCCGCCTGCTGGCGCTGGACAGCCGTACGGGAGCGGAGGTCTGGCGCACCTCGGCGCTGGACGATCCCGGGGACAAGGTGCAGAGCTATCCGCCGCGCGTGCTGCTCGTCAAGGACGCGATCGTGGCGACGGCCGGGGACACGGCCTTCTCCCGGAGCCCGGCCGGGCCCGACTGACCGGCCGGACTGAGCAGCCCGACTGAGCAGCCCGACTGACCAGCCCGACTGACCAGCCCGACTGACCGGCCGGCGCTGCAATCTCGGCGCGCGCCGCCGCCATCGGCCGGTGGTGTCGCGGGCGGTCAGGTCAGGTCGGGGCGGCCCTCCCCGGTCAGGTCGCCCGGCGAGGTCAGCACGCCGTAGGCGTGGAAACCGGTGCCGGGCCGGACGTGCGCGGACGTCGGAGCGGTCGCCGGCGCCGGTCACCCGGCGGGTCGGCGCTTCCCTGCCACCGCGCGGGCGGCGACCGCGCCCCGACCGTCCGTGCGAGCGCCGTGCCCGGTCCCCGGTGTCGCCCCGGCGAGTTGATCGCCCCGGCCTGGTTGCCCGCGACACCACCCGGGCGAAGCCGACGGCACACAGAGCAGCGCCCCTGATTGTGTGACGCGGCTCACACCGAGGGGAAAACCGGTGGCCCCCGCCCCGCGTCTAGCCGGTGTGAGATCAGTCAGGAAGGCACCCGGCGAGCTGGACGAGGAGCGTCTCGTGCGGCTGGTGGCGCGGGGCGACCGTGCGGCGTTCGACGAGCTGTACCGGCGTACCGCGCCGTGGATGGCGGTGCGGCTGCGCCGGCGCTGTGCCGACGAGCAGATCGTCGCCGAGGTGATGCAGGAGACGTATCTGGCGGTGTGGCGGGCGGCGGGGGCGTTCGCGGGGGCCTCGGTGGGCGGTACGGCCGTCGGGTGGCTGTGGACGATCGCGGCGCGGCGGCTCGTCGACGCCTTCCGGCGGCGGGCCCATCACGCCGAGCCGCCGCCGGCCGCCGCGTCCGTCGGCGCCGCGCCCGGCGCCGAGGAGGAGGTGCTCGCGGCGACCGTCGGCGGGGACGTCGGGGACGCGCTGCGGACCCTCGCGCCGGAACTCCGGCAAGTACTGCAGGCGTTGGTGCTCGACGGGCTGTCCGTCCGGGAGACCTCCGTCCTGCTCGGGCTGCCCGAGGGCACGGTCAAGACCCGTGCGCGCCGGGCCCGGATCGCGATGCGGAGGGCGCTGACATGAGGGCCGGCATGGGCGTGGAGCACGCTTCCGCGCGGATCATCGACAGGTACGCGCGCGGACTCGGCGGCGGTGACGACCTCACCGCCGATGAACTGTGGGCCGTAGAAGCCCATTTGGAGATGTGTCGGGTGTGCCGGGACCGGCTCGCGGCGGTCGTCGCCTCGGATGTGCCGGAGGTCGCGGCGCTCGTCGGGAGTGTGCGGGACGGGCTGGAGCCTCGGCTGGATGTGCCGGTGGCGCGGCGGCGGTATCGGCCGGTGCGGGTGTCGAGTTGGCTGACGCCGACGATGGTGCCGTGGGTGGGGATGGTCGTGAGCGTCACTCTGCTCGCGCTGCTGCTCGATCTGGTCGGGGGCGGCTACGGGTTCGGGGTCGGGGCCGGCCGGGTGTCGGTGGTGTTGCTGCTCGCGCCGGTGCTGCCGGTGCTCGGTGTCGCGGCGTCGTGGTCCCAAGGGCTCGATCCCGCCTACGAGTTGACGGCGTCGGTGCCCAGGGCCGGGCTCCAACTGGTGTTGCGGCGTACGGCTTCCGTGCTCGCGGTCGTCGTTCCGGCGCTGCTGGTGGGGGGTTGGGCCACCGGGGTGCCGGGGGTGACGGCCGTGCAGTGGCTGCTGCCCTGTCTGGCCTTCACGTCCACGACCCTGGCGCTCGGCGGTGTCGTCGGGGTGACCCGTGCCGCCGTCGCGGTCGTGGCCGTGTGGGCCGCCGTGGTTCTGACGCCGACCGTGGCCGCCGACCGGACGACCTTCGCGCTGCAGGCGGGCGGGCTGCCGGTGTGGGGGCTGGTTCTCGCACTCGGCGTCGGGGTCGTGTTCGTCCGCCGGGGCGCGTACTCCGTGCTGGGAGCCCATCGGTGACCGGCGGGAGATCGACAACAAGAGCCGTGGAGAACCCAGTTGGAAAGGACCATCACATGATGCCCGCAGTGAGCGCGGCCGACCTCGCGCCGACGCCCTACGCCTGGGAGATCCGGGCCGCCGGGCTGAAGGTCAGGGCCGGCCGGAAGCGGATGGCCGTCGACGGGCTGGACCTGTCGTTGGGGACCGGGGTGCACGGGCTGCTCGGGCC
This sequence comes from Streptomyces sp. N50, assembly GCF_033335955.1. Lineage (GTDB taxonomy): Bacteria > Actinomycetota > Actinomycetes > Streptomycetales > Streptomycetaceae > Streptomyces. The sequence goes on along the minus strand of NZ_CP137549.1, from coordinate 4,801,773 downwards.
CAACGGGGCCGGAAAGACCACTCTCATACGGGCGTTGGCCACCGTGCTGCGGCCCGCCGAGGGGACGTTGGAGCTGCTCGGGGAGTCCGCGGGCGGGGTGGGTGAGCATCGGGCGCTGCGGCGGCGGATCGGGTATCTGCCGCAGGAGTTCGGGTACTACAAGCGGTTCACCGTGCGGGAATTCGTGGAGTACATGGCCTGGTTGAAGGAAGTGCCGAAGGCGGAGATCCCCGGTGCGGTGCAACGGGCCGTGGAACGCGTGGGGTTGGCCGACCGGGCCGAGGAGCGGATGAAGGCGCTGTCCGGTGGGATGGTGCGCCGGGTCGGGATCGCGCAGGCCATCGTCAACGATCCGGCGATCCTGCTGCTCGACGAGCCCACGGCCGGGCTGGATCCGGCCCAACGGCTGCGGTTCCGGGGGCTGTTGCAGGAGTTGGGCGCGGACACGTGTGTGGTCGTGTCGACCCATCTGGTCGAGGATGTCGCCGCCGCCTGCGGTGATGTGGTGCTCTTCGCCGAGGGGCGGCTGGTCTTCCAGGGCACCCCGGACGAGCTGGCCGCGGCGGGTGGTCCCGAGCATGTGGGCGACAGCCCGCTGGAGCGGGGCTACTCGGCGCTGCTGCTGGACCCCGAGCGGGAGCGGGGCTCCTGGTGAACTACCGCATCCCGCCAGCCGACTTGAACGTCCGCGTCCCGCACATCGACGTCAACTTCCGTGTCCTGCGTACCGAGTTGAGACGCTCCGTCGCCCCCTGGGCCGGCGGTGTGATCCTGGCGAGCGCGCTGGCGTTCCTGTATCTGGTGAACGGCAGCTGGTGGAACGGCACCACGGCGTGGACGGCCCAGTGGACGTCCCTGGCCCTGTGGACCCGGAGCCTGCTGTTCTATCTGTGGCCGCTCGCCGTGGGGTTCGGGGCGTTGCAGGGGCTGCGCGACCGCCGTTCGAGGATGGTGGAGCTGCTGACGAGCACACCGCGTCCGGCCCGGCACCGCGTGGCCGTACCGGCGGGCGCGGCGGCGATCGCACTGGCCTCGGCCTACGCGCTTCTCGTCCTCGTGGGCGGGGTCCAGGTGCTCGCCAACACCGGTTACACGCACGCCGGTTGGCTGCCGATCTCCCTCGTGGGAGCGCTGTTCCTCGTCGCGGGGGCCGTGCTGGGCATGGGCGTCGGACGGGCCCTGCCGTCCGCGCTCACCCCGCCCCTGCTGGCCATGAGCGCCTTCGCGTTCACCGCCCTCATGCACATGTCGCTCGGCCGTACGGCGACGACCGAACCGGCGACGGGTTTCACGACCACGGAACCGAACCGCCTCTCCCTGCTGTCACCCGAGGTCGACGAGGTCCACAGCGCCCTCGTCACGCTCTCCGCCTCCGTCCACGTCGGGCAGACGATCTGGGTCCTCGGCATGGCCGCGACCGGCTTCGCGCTCCTGGCCGCCGCGACCCGCCGCGCCCGGCTGATCGCCCTCGCCCCCGTCCTCGCGGGCGCGCTCCTCGCCCTGCTCGTCCTCCCCTCCGACCCGAGCCGGATGTACGTCGTCGACAAGGCCGCCGCGGAGCTGGTGTGCGACGGGCCGGTGTGCGTGACGAGGACGCACCAGGACCACCTCGCCGCACTGGCCGGTCCCGGCAAGGAAGCGCTACGGCTGCTGCGCGGCGCGCTGGGCGGACGGGCGCCGGTCTCGGTGCGGGAGAACAACGTCGTGCAGGCGTACGGCTCCACGCCGAAGTGGTCCCGTACGGCGGTGCTCTTCGACTTCGACGACGACCTCGTCACGGCGGCGAGGGGCGAGCAGCAGCTGACCTGGGCCCTCCTCGCCAAGAGCCTGGTGCCGGGGTGCACTCCGGTCGGCTGGAGCGGCTTCGGGGGCGACCAGTACGCGCAGACCGTCGCGGTGGGCTGGGTCCTGGGGGAACTGAGGCCGCTGCCCGGCATACCGGCGGCCGGACGGTACGGGGTCGACGCCAAGACCCGCCCGGTGTGGAAGAGGCTCATGGCGCTTCCGCGTGCTGAGCAGGTCGCGCGCATCAACGCCATGCGGGGCGCTGCGCTGGCTTGCAAGGGGGACCCGTTTGACGTGCTGTCGGGCGGGGCGTCCCGGTGACACGGCTACCGGCTAGGTGGCTGACGCTGTACGCACGTTCGCGTCAAGTGCCCGCGTCCTTCGCCGCGTTGGCGATCGGCGCGGCGGCGATGCGGGTGCTTGGCGGGGACGGCGGCCAAGGGGCCGGTGATCCACGGGTGCCCGTGCTCGTCCTCGCCACCGGGGTGATGGCCGCGTCGATCGGGCTCAGCGGGCAGGATCTCGCGCTGGACCGGACGGCCGCGATCCGCTGGGTGCCGCGCAGGGCGGCGCATGTGCTGCTTGGCGGGGCGGTGGTCGCGGCGGTGCTGGTGGCCGTGCAGGGGGTGGGCTCGGGTATGGGGACATCCATGGCCGACGCCGGGTTCGTCGTGCGGGACAGTGCGGGGCTGACGGGGCTTGCCGCGCTGGGTGCGGCGCTCTCGGGCGGGCGGTACGCGTGGACGCTGCCGTTCGGCTGGCTGTCGTTCTCGTTCTTCGCGCCGGCCGGTACGGGTACGGCGATGCGGGTGGCGACCTGGATGCTGTTGCCGGCCGGCGCGGCGGCGGGTACCTGGACTGCCGTGCTTCTGCTGGGAGTCGGCACCGCGGCATACGCGCTCGCGGGGCCGAGGCGGTAGGCGGTAGGCGGTGTCAGGACGTGGCGCCGGTGACCGCGAGGACGCTTCCGATCTTCGCGTCCTCGTAGAACCACTTGGCGTCGGCCGAGTCGAGACCGATCCAGCCGGCGCCGGTGTCCTGCTCGCCGGTGCTCTTCTCCTTGGAGGAGAAGGCGATGCCGACGTAGACCGGTTCGTTGTTGACATCGCGGAGTTCGACCGCGAGCGAGATCGTCGTGGTGTAGGCGACTCCGCCGGTCAGGTCGGTGACGGTCACCACCTTGGTCTCGTGCTTCTTGTAGACGGTCAACGGCCCTGTCGGCTCCGGGCTGTCGGGGAGGCCGGAGGTCATCGGCATGACCCGGCCCCCGACGATCAGGGCGCGCTTGCCGAGGACGACCGTGCCGGTGACGGACGCGCGCGGTACGGGAGTTACCACCTCGGGGGAGGTGACCCGGGGGGAGGTGACCCGAGGAGAGGGGACCCGGGGGGAGGGGACGGGCTCGGCGTGGGTGGCGGCCGGGAGTTGACGTCCGTTCCCGTCCTCCGCGGAGTGCGTGAAACCCACGGTCAGCGCGAAGGCGACAAGGGTGCAGGCCACCGCCCCCGCACCCAGCACGCCCGCCATCCGCCGACGCCCCCGACGCACGGCGCGGCCGCGGACCTCGGCGCCGCTGAGCGCCGGGAAGCTCTCGTTGTCTGCCGCCAACTCGTGCAGAGCGGTGGAGAGTTCGTCAGACACGGCCGCTCTCCTTCCGAACCGACGCGTCCGCCTCGTCGACCGCCAGATGCTTCGCCAGCGCCGCCCGCCCCCGGTACAGCCTGGCCTTGACGGTCCCCACCGGCGCACCCGTGTCGGAGGCTATCTGCTCGACACTCACGTCACACAGATGGTGCAGGACGATCACCATCCGCTGTGCCTTGGGCAGTTGGCGCAGCGCGGCGACAAGTGCCGTGTGATCGGGGTCGGGTCCCGGCACCGCCCCGGGCGGCGGAGTGCGGCGCACCAACTCCAGCCAGCGCCTGGCCCGGCGCCAGCGGCTCACCGCCAGCCGCATGGCGACCGTACGGATCCACGCCTCGGGCGCCTCGTCCGCGAGGAAGTCCCCGCGCCGGTCCCAGGCCCGTACGAACGCCTCCTGGACCACGTCCTGCGCCTCCTCCCTGTCCCCGGTGAACGCCGAGAGCTGACCGGTGAGACGGGGAAACGCGGCCGCGTAGAAGGCGTCGAACTCGTCCTCGGTCATGACCTCACCGGAGTCTTGGAATTCCCGTGCAACCTGACCGCCCTCGCCGTGCGTACAGGTCCCGATGGCCGCGTCCTCACCACACGCCCCACAGGAAAGACGACAAACACGCGCCCCTGGATCCACTTCCCCCACAGCCGTACCGGAGGACCCCCGAAGTGCCGCACTCCCCCGACGACTTCGCCCCCTACGCGCACACGAGCCTGCCCAGGCTGCACACCACCGCCCACCTGCTCTCCGGCACCCCGGGCGCCCCCGGAGAGGCGACCGAGCTGACGCGGAGAACCCTGGTGCGGGTGTGCGCGCGGTGGCGCCGAATACCCCGGGACGACGTGGACTTCTACGTACGGCGGTCCCTGGTCAAGGAGTATCTGCGCGGAGCGCGGGGCCGGACCCGCCGCGCGAAGGCCCAGCGGGCCGTACTCGTGCTCCTGCACTGGGAGGGCCTGCGCGAGGCGGAGATCGCCCAGCTGCTCGGCTGGTCTTCCGGTGCGGTGAGGAGCCGGGCCCGGCGGGGGCTGGCGGTTCACGGGGGTGATGCCGAGCGCCTGCGGGAGCTCTTCGCCGAGGCCGCTGCCGGCCTGGTCCCGTCCGACGACGTTCCGCTCGACGCCGTGGAACAACGCGGCCGGGCGCTACGGCGGCGTCGTAGGGGAGCAGTCGCGGCAGCCTGCGCGCTGCTGCTCGTGCCAGGGGTTGTGTTCGGCGCGGACCGGTTCATGAGCGGCGGTTCTACGGCCGGTTCGGGTGGCGGGGTTTCCGACGTGGCGCAGAGCCCGGTCCGGATCGTCGCACCCGGCGAACGGGTGGACGCCGTACCCGGGGTGCAGGTCTGGCTGACCGCCGACGGCAAGCACTGGTCGACACCCGAGGCGCAGAACCTGTTCCTCGACCTAACCGGTGACGGCTCCGAGAGCGGTTACAAATACCGACACAGCTACCAGAAGGGTGACTACGGGAACGACTCCCAAGTCGGCGCCGAGAGCGGGAAACCGACCGTCTCCGTACAACCCGACCCGCTGAACAACACGTCGTACTTCCTGTCGGGCCTCTACCGAGGCCTGTCCGCCGACCCGGCACGCGTCGAGGTCACCGTCGAGGACCGCCGCATCACCGGTACGGTCCTCACGCTCGCGGGCAGCCCCGGCTGGGGCGTCTGGTACGCGCGCACACCGCTGTCGCCGGAGGAGCTGAAGGCGAGTTCCGTCGACGGCGGCCCGACCGTCACGGTGTACGACGCGGCCGGCAAGGCCGTCGCACGGGGCGGGGCGGCCGAGTGAAGCACCGCACCCGGGCCCGCGCCCACCTGCGGCGCATCCCGCTCCGCCTGCGCCTCCGCCGCACCCGGGGCCGCCTGCTGCGCCGACTCCTCGTCGCCCTCGTGCTCCTGATCGCGTCCCTCTGCACGGCGGCGGTCGTCGCGTACCGCCTGACGGGCATCCCCGAGCCGCACCCGGAGACGGTCACGCAGAGCACGGTCTTCGTGGACGACAAGGGCTCCTACCTGGGCCGACGCGGCCCGGTCGACCGTCAGGAGGTACCCCTCCCGCAGGTCCCGCGGTACGTCCAGGACGCGGTGATCGCGGCCGAGAACCGCTCCTTCCGCACGGACGACGGAGTCTCGCCGCGGGCCATCGCCCGAGCGGTACTGGCCTCCCTCACCGGCGGCGAACGGCAGGGCGGTTCCACCATCACCCAGCAGTACGTGAAGAACGCCCTGCTGAGCCCCGAACAGTCCCTGTCCCGCAAGGCCCGCGAGGCCCTGATCGCGATCAAGCTCGACCGCACCCGGTCCAAGGACGACATCCTGGCGGGCTACCTCAACACGGTCTACTTCGGCCGGGGTTCGGCCGGAATCCAGGCCGCCTCCCGCAACTACTTCGGCGTGGACACCCGGAACCTGACCGTCTCCCAGGGCGCCGCGCTCGCGTCGATCGTCAACATCCCGTCGTACTACGAGAAGGCGGGCTCCGACCCGACGGTGACCGCCACCCTCAAAGCACGCTGGACCTGGGTCCTGGACGCGATGGCGACAAGCGGCACGATCACACCGAAGCAACGCGCCGACGCCACCTTCCCGGCCTTCCGCTTCTACCCGCCGGGCACGACCGAGGGGCAACGGCAGTACATGATCGACGTGGCGGCGCAGGAGGCGGCGGACGAACTCGGCATCACTGAGGACCAGTTGGCCCGCGGCGGCTACACCGTCCACACCACATTCGACCTGGCCCTCCAGGACGCCACGACGGAGGCGGTGAAGAACCTCAAGGCCGGCAAAGGCACGACCCTGCACACGGCGGTCGTGGCGATCGAACCCGGCGACGGAGCGGTCCGGCTCCTCTACGGCGGCTCGGACTACGCCCGCCAGCCGTTCAACGACGCGGTGCGCGGCGCCGTAGAAGCGGGAACGGCCCTGGACCCCTTCGCCAAGGTCCGCCTCCCCTCCCCCCTGACCGACCTCCGGAAGACCCCCGCCCCCACCCCGCTGAAACTGGCCTCGGCCTACGCGACGGTGGCGGCGAACGGCGTGTACGCGACCCCGTACACGATCACGAAGATCACCCGCGACGGCCGCCAGCTGTACACCGCGCACCCCGACACACGGCGCCTGCTGGACGAACGGGACGTGTTCATGGTGAGCGCGCAGATGTCCAAGACATCCGAGGCGATCCCATCGCCCCTCACCGCCCAGAAGACCCCCCAGACCCTTCCGGCCTCCTTCACGGCCGGAGCAGGCGGCGGCACCACCCGCCGAACCCTCTGGTCCACCACCCTCGACCCCCAACTCACCCTGACCGTGGCCCTCTTCGCCGACCGCCCCGGCGAGAAGAAGAACACGACGGCGCCCGCCCAACTCCCGAACGACCCACCACCGGCCGAGTCCGCAGCGGAGACAGCGGCCCAGATCTGGGGGCTGGCCACGGCAGGGGTGGGGTAGGCGGGGGGCTTCTCCATCTCTGGGTAGAGGCTCCGCTCCTCCGTCGCGTCGACGAATCGACGGCCGGGCGACGGAATGCTTACGGCCATGGACATCACTTCGCTCACCGTCGTCCTCAGTGTGATCGTCGTCGTCTCGGCCTCGGTGCTCATCGTGGCGAACGAACCGCCGTTGTGGGTCTGCCTGTTGAGCTGTGCGGGCTCGTTCCCGTTGGGCAGTGCGCTGTTGCACGGGCCCGACTTCACCTCCGCGATCGAGGACGGTTCGGCCGCCGCGTGGGCGCTGCGGCTGACCGTCACCTTCACTGTCACGGTCGTGCTGAGCTTCTTCTTCGGCGTCCACCGGCCTTCATGACCTCTTACGAACCTGGGACGTCGACCAGAAGTGCGCACTATGGGCGTTTCGTCCCGTCGCTCTCGGTCTAGCGTTGCGAATCGTCCGGCGACGCGCGTGAGAACCCCGCCGGCCCCCATTCCCCTTTCCCGCAAGAGGAGTACGCACGCATGACCATCACCAAGGCCCGCGTCATCGGCACCGGCGCCGCACTCGCCGCGGCCGCCCTCTTCGCCGCGCCCGCAGCCGTCGCCGCCGACGCGCACCGCAACCCTCAACACAGCGGCGGCGCAAGCGTGTTCGTGCAGAGCGACAACACCGCCGCGAACACCGTCGTGGCCTACGCCCGCGCCGCCGACGGCACCCTCGCCCAGAAGGGGGTCTACGCCACCGGCGGCAAGGGCGGCATGCTGGCCGGTACCGTCGCCGACCACCTCGCCTCGCAGGGGTCGCTCGCCTACGACCGGCACCACCAGCTGCTCTACGCCGTGAACGCGGGCAGCGACACCGTGACCGTCTTCGCCGTGCACGGCACGCACCTGCGGCGGGTCCAGGAGATCTCCAGCAGCGGGAGTTTCCCGGTCGGCGTCACCTTCCACGGCGACCGGGTCTACGTCGCCAACACGCTCGGCGGCGGTTCCGTCCAGGGCTTCGTACGGACCGGTGAGCGGCTGGTCAAGGTCCCCTCCTGGCATCGCGACCTCGGTCTGGACAAGGCGACTTCGGCCGTCGGGCAGATCTCCTTCACGCCGGACGGCTCGAAGCTCGTCGTCACCACCAAGGCCTCGGGGCAGAGCATCGACGTCTTCCCGGTCGGCGCCCACGGCGGACCGTCCGCCCGGCCCGTGGTGACCTCGACCCCCGGCGCCGTGCCGTTCGGGTTCGCCTTCGACTCCGCCGGGCGGATCCGGGTGACGGAGGCCGGGACCAACTCGGTCGGCACCTTCACGGTCGGGCGTGACGGCGGACTGACGGCGAAGGGGACCGTCCCGACGGGGCAGACCGCCACCTGCTGGGCGGTGACCGCCGGTGACCAGCTCTACGTCTCCAACGCGGCCAGCGGGACCCTCTCCGGCTACCGGGTCGGCCCCGACGGCGGGCTCACCGCACTCGGCAACACGGCCACCCACCCCGGCACGGTGGACGCGGCGGCCTCCTCGGACGGCCGGTACCTGTACGTCCAGACGGGCGCCCAGGGCACGGTGGACGAGTTCCGGGTCGGCCCGAAGGGGTCACTCACCGCGATCGGCTCGGTCGTGGTGCCGGGGGCGGTCGGCGGCGAGGGGATCGTCGCCGGCTGACCGGGACCGGCACCGGGGCCCGTACCGAGGCGGGCCCCGGACCCGTACCCGTTCTCCCGGTGTTTTCGTTGGCACCGCATCCAATCCAAGGTCCCGGCAGGAACGGATTACGCCCGGACATGTCCCGACCGCGGAGGCCCTCGGTGAAAGAAGCAGTGCGTATCGGCAGGAACCCGGCAGCGGGGCCCGACCTGGAGGAACTGGTCGGCCGGGTGGCCCTCGGGGACGAGGACGCCTTCGCGGGGGTCTACGACGCCGTGGCGGGGCCGGTGCTGGGTGTCGTGCGGGCGGTACTGCGCGACCAGGCGCAGTCGGAGGAGGTGACGCAGGAGGTGCTGGTGGAGGTGTGGCGGACCGCTCCCCGCTACCGGCGCGACCGCGGCACCGCCGTCAACTGGATCCTCACCCTCGCGCACCGCCGGGCGGTGGACCGGGTGCGCTCGGTGGACGCCGCGGCGGCCCGGGACCACAAGGCCGCGCTGCTCGCACAGCTCCCCGAGTACGACGAGGTGGCCGAACGCGTCGAGGCCCGGCTGGAGCGCGAACAGGTACGGCGCTGTCTGCGCACCCTGACCGAACTCCAGCGCCAGTCCGTCACGTTGGCGTACTACCGGGGCCTGACCTACCGCGAGGTGGCGGAGGCGCTGGCGCTGCCGCTGGGCACCGTGAAGACCCGCCTGCGCGACGGACTCATCCGGCTGCGCGACTGCCTGGGGGTGACCGCGTGACGACCACCGACCTGCACCGGCTGACCGGTGCCTACGCCCTGCACGCACTGCCCGACGACGAGAGCACCGCGTTCGAACGGCACCTCACGGGCTGTGAACCCTGTGCGGAGGAGACCGCCGAGCTGAGCGCGACCGCCGCCCGCCTGGGCCTCGCCGTCGCCTCGACGCCCCCGGCCGCACTGCGCGCACAGGTACTGCGCCGGATCACCGGCGTCCGCCAGGAGACCCCCGGCAGGCGCCCCCAGAACCGCACCGCACTGGCCCGCCTCCGCAGCCGTACGCTCTCCCGCTGGGCGCTCGCCGCCTGTCTCGCGGCGGCCACGGCGCTCGGCGGTACGGCGGTGTGGCAGCACCAGCGGGCCGAGGACGCCCGCGACCAGGCACGGCACGCCACGCAGGCGTCGGATGAGATCGCCGCCGTGCTGGCCGCCCCGGACGCCCGGACCCGGGCCGCCGGGCTGGCCGGGGGTGCCACGGGTACCGTCGTCGTCTCGCGCGACCGGGACCGGGCCGTGTTCGTGGTCTCCGGGATGGCCCGGCCGCCGGGCGGCAAGGTCTACCAGCTGTGGTTCGACGACGGCGGAACGATGCGGTCGGCCGGTCTGATGAACCCCGCCCGCACCGACCAGGCCGTCCTGCTGCGAGGCACCGTCGACGGCTCGTCGGGCATGGGCATCACCGTCGAACCGGACGGCGGCTCGCCCCACCCCACCTCCGCCCCGCTCGCGCTGATGACCTTCCCGAGCTGAGGCGGGGGACGGCACGCGGGCGGCGCGGTCAGACGAGCCCGGTGACCGTCACGGTGACCCGCGGCGCGGACCGCGCGGGCGCCAGGGTGTCCAGGTGCCGCTCGACGGTGTCCCGGACCCCGCGTGCCACGTCCACGGTCCTGGCCCGGCGCAGCGCGACCACATGGATCTCGACCTGCCAGGGACCGTCACCGTCCGGACGGCTCATCCGCACCCCGGCGGGCGCCGCCCCGGGCCGCGACACCGCCGACCGCAGCCGGTCCGTCAGCCCCGGCCGGAGAAAGGCGACCCCGGAGACGCTCTCCACAGCCGTGGCGACTTCCGCGGCGAGCGTCGCGAGCGCCGGGTTCCCGTACGGCGCGGATTCCTCGGCGTGCTGCGCGGTCATGCGGCACCGCCTTCCTGATCGTCGTCATCCTCGTCATCGTCGTCGTCGGACAGCGAGGCGGGCACCAGGTCCGTCACCCGGATGTCAACTGCCGTGATGTCCATGCCCAGTTCGCGGTCCGCGGCCTCCCACACGCGTTCGCGGACCCGGGCCGCGAGCTCGGGCAGCGGGGCGTCGGCCGGGGCGTGGATCTCCAGCCGGACCTCGACCGTGCCGCCGTCGCCGTCACCATCGCCGCCCTCGCGCAGCCGGCAGGAACCGGCCCGGACCCCCGGCACCGACTCGGCCGCCGCACGCAGCGCGCGTGCCACGACCGCCTCCATGATCCAGAGGTCCTCGACGGGTTCACCCAGGGGCAGCGGGCGCCCCGGACGCAGTTCGAGGCGTACGACGTCCATGATCCGGCGGGTCAGCGGCTCGGTGTCGTAGGCGGAGGCGGCGGTGTCCGTCTCCGCCTGGAGGCCGCGCACCACCGACTCCAGGTCGTCGAGCCCGCGCACGGCCTGGCGGCAGTGCGGGCAGGTGCGCAGGTGCGGGTCGTCCGCGCCCCGCTCCCAGTCCTCCCAGGTCCGCGACAACAGCCGTCCGCAGGGCAGGAGTTCGTCGTCGGCCGGGGCGGCGGCCGAGGCGGCGGCCGTGGTGTTCGGCTGGTCGGTGCGGTCGGTCATCGCCAGGCCCCCATTGCTTGGGTCAGAGATCGGCGGGCGCGGAACACCCGGGCGCGGACGGCCTCCTGGCTGATCCCGACCGCGTCCGCGATGAACTCGTAGGAACGGCCGTCCAGTTCGCGCAGCACCCAGCACGCGCGCTGTTCGGCCGAGAGCAGGTCGAGGGCCTCGCGCAGTTCGCGGACCGCGCCACGGCCCTCGGCGATCCGGGCCGGGGAGGTGGTGTGTTCGGCGGCGGCCACGTCACCGGCCGCCTCCAGCGAGGCCACCGGTCTGCGCGAACGCAGCACGTTCAGGCAGCGGTTGGTGACGATCCGGTACATCCAGGTGCCGAAGGCGCTGCGCCCCTGGAACTCCGGCAGCCGCCGCCAGGCACTGAGAAAGGCGTCCTGTACGGCGTCCTCCGCCTCCGCGCCGGTACCGAGCAGACTCGTGGCGAGCCGGATCAGCGCCGGTGCGTGCCGGTGCACGAGCACGGCGAAGGCGTCCTCGTCCCCTTCCGCGGCCCGGACCGCCAGCAAGGCGTCATCGGTCTCGGCCCGGGTGTCCGGTGGTGCGTCGGGTGTGCGGGGCCCCGCCACTGGGCGGCTCCTCTCGTCCGGTCTGTACGAGGGTTGGACACGGCCGCGCCGTCCCTGTGACGCGAGTACCCCCTCAGTCTTTTCTTCCGGAGCCGAGGCGGCCGCGGATTGGCCCGGAAAAAGAATTCATCCGATCGTGGGGCGACCAATCCGCGCGGCTTTCGGAACCGGATTCCCCCCGTGACCGAGAACAAGCGGAAACCCGACAAAGCACTGCTGCCGCTCGCCGCGCTCAGCGGCGCGCTGGCGGGTCTCGCGGCGCTCGCGGTCGCCGAGGCCGTGGCGGGCGGGATCCGTCCGCAGGCCGGGCCGGTCGTCGCGGTCGGGGGCGCGGCGATCGACCGTACGCCCGCCGCCGTGAAGGACTGGGCGATCCGCCATTTCGGCACGAACGACAAACTCTTTCTCCAGCTGGGAATTCTCGCGGTACTGGCGCTTTTCGCACTGGCCCTGGGAATGGTCGCGCTGCGATTCCGGCGTACGGGCGCGGCCGGTGTGCTGCTGTTCGGGGTCGTCGGCGCGGTCGCGGCGACGGGCCGGCCGGATTCCACGGGGCTCACGGACGCGCTGCCCTCGGTGGTCGGCGCCGTCGTCGGCTCCGGGGTGCTGTACGTCCTGATCGGCCGACTCCGGCCCCGGGGAACAGCCGACCAGGACACCGTGGCGCCCCCCGGTGCGGGATGGGACCGGCGCGGTTTCGTGATCGCGGCGAGCGCGGCCGCCGTCGGGTCCGCCGGTGCCGGGCTGCTCGGCCGTTCGCTGAGCGGTGCGGGCGGCCGGGACGCGGTCGCCTCCCGCCGGAACCTGGTCCTGCCCGCGCCGGGCTCCCGGGCGAGGGCCGTACCGAAGGGCGCCGGGCTGCGCGTCCCCGGCGTCAGCCCCTTCATCACCCCCAACGGCGACTTCTACCGCGTCGACACCGCCCTCGTGGTGCCAAAGGTGGACGCGACGACCTGGCGGCTGCGCATCCACGGCCAGGGCGTACGCCGCCCGCTCACCCTCACCTTCGACGACCTGCTGCGGCGCGACCTGATCGAGCGCGACATCACGCTCACCTGTGTGTCGAACGAGGTCGGCGGCCCGTACGTCGGGAACGCGCGCTGGATCGGCGTACAACTGGCCGACCTGCTGGCCGAGTTGGGGGTCAAGCCACCGTCCGAGGGCGGCCCGGCCGACCAGTTGGTGGCGCGTTCCGTGGACGGCATGACGATCGGCAGCCCGGTCGAGGACCTGATGGACGGCCGCGACGCCCTCCTCGCCCTCGGCATGAACGGCGAGCCGCTGCCCTTCGCGCACGGCTTCCCGGTCCGCATGGTCGTGCCCGGCCTGTACGGCTTCGTCTCGGCCTGCAAATGGATCAAGGACATCGAGCTGACGACGTTCGACGCCTACGACCCCTACTGGGTCAAGCGCGGCTGGGCCCGCAAGGCGCCGATCAAGACCGAGTCGCGGATCGACACTCCGAAGCCGTTCGCCCGGCCGAAGTCCGGGACGGTGATGGTGGCCGGGGTCGCCTGGGCCCAGCACCGCGGCATCGACAAGGTCGAGATCCGCGTCGACGACGGCCCCTGGCAGGAGGCCCGGCTGGCCGCCGAGGACACCCGGGACACCTGGCGCCAGTGGTCCTTCCCCTGGCGGGCGACCAAGGGCGGCCACACCCTCACCGTCCGCGCCACCGACCGCACCGGCCAGGTGCAGACGGAGAAACGGACCAAGACCATCCCCGACGGCGCCAGCGGACGGCACTCCGTGGTCGTGACCGTCGACTGACCGACCCCACAGACCGTCTTTCCCGCCCCCGTGTACCGGCGGCGTCCGTCGCCGTACCGATCTACAGGAGAACCCTCATGAACACCCGTGTCCGTATCCGCCGTACCGCCGTCGTCCTCGCCGCCACCGCCGTACTGCCACTGGCCCTGAGCGCCTGTTCGGACGGCAGCGGTGATTCCGCGAAGTCGTCGGCATCCGCCACGTCCACCTCCCAGGACGGCATGACCGGGTCCACCGCCGCCGCCTCGGCCGACCAGCCCTTCGGCACCGGCTGCGCGGCCGTCCCGAAGAGCGGTTCCGGTTCCTTCGACGGCATGGCGCAGGACCCGGTGGCCACCGCCGCCTCCAACAATCCGGCGCTGTCCACGCTCGTGGCCGCGGTGAAGAAGGCCGGGCTCGTCGACACCCTCAACAACGCCCAGAACATCACCGTGTTCGCGCCGACCAACGACGCCTTCGCGAAGATCCCGAAGGCCACCCTGGACAAGGTCCTCAACGACAAGGCCCAGCTGACCAAGATCCTCACGTACCACGTCGTGGGGCAGCAGCTCACGCCCAAGGACCTGGAGAAGGGCTCCTTCGACACCCTGGAGAAGTCGAAGCTGACCACCGCCGGCTCCGGTGAGTCGTACACCGTCAACGACTCCGCCAAGGTGGTCTGCGGCAACGTCAAGACCGCCAACGCCACCGTCTACATCATCGACACGGTGCTGATGCCGACTGCCTGACGCCCGAAGGATTTCCCGTGCCCGCCGCGTCACAGACGCGGCGGGCACGGGTCTGAAGAGGTGAGAGCGCATCGGCCACGAACCGGCGAACGCGACAGAAGAAGCCGCGACAGAAGAAGCGAAGAGAGGGCACGCCATGACCACTCAGACAGCACCGGTCGCCACGGACGTCCGTACCGGCAACGGCCGTACCGGCAAGGACCCGGCCACCACCGCCGTATCCGGCGGAGCCACCGGCGCCGACCAGCCCGCCGCCGACCGCGGCCGTACGTCGATCGCCGACGTCGTCGTCGTGAAGGTGGCCGGGATCGCCGCCCGGGAGATCCCCGGCGTGCACGACATGGGCGGCGGTCTCTCGCGGAGCATCGGCGCCGTGCGCGACCGCGTGCCCGGTGGCCGGCCGAACGTGGGGCGCGGCGTGAAGGTCGAGGTGGGCGAGCGGCAGACGGCGATCGACCTGGACCTGGTCGTCGAGTACGGGGTGTCCGTGATGGACGTAGCCCAGGACGTGCGGGAGAACGTCATCTCCGCGGTCGAACGCATCACCGGTCTTGAGGTCGTCGAGGTGAACGTCACCGTCAACGACGTCCACCTGCCCGACGAGGACGAGACCGCGCACACCGGCGAGGCCCGGGTGGAGTAGGGCGCCCGGTCAGGGGCACGGGCAGGAGTGGTGGATCCGGTGGAGAGGTGGAGGTGGACGGGCATGAACACACCGTTCGTCGGCATGATCGCGGGCATGGCCCTGGCGTTCGCCGGCTGGTTCGGCGGCTTCGGCGCCTTCCTGCTGGTGGCCGCGCTCGGCGGCCTCGGCTGGGCGCTGGGCCGGTGGTTCGAACGCGGCGGCAGCGTCCAGGACGTACGGGACGCGTTCGAACGGAGCCGTCGATGACCACCGCCGCAACGGCGCCCGCGCCTGCGACCCCAGCCGCACCCACACCCACATCCACACCCGCGCCCGCGCCCGCGCCCGCCGCACAGCGGGGCACCACCACCGTCTCGGAGCGCGCGGTCCGACGGATCGCCGAGCGGGCGACCACCGAGGCGCTGCCCGGCCGCGCGGCCCGGGCGACGGCGACCGTACGGGGCCGGAAGGCGGAGGTGTCCCTCGGCGTGACGCTGCCCTATCCGGCCCCGCTGGCCGACGGCGCACGGGACGTCCAGCGCCATGTGGTGGAACGTACGCGGGAGTTGACGGGCCTGGACGTACCGACCGCACGCGTCAACGTCACCGCCCTCGCGGCGCCGAGATACTCCCGCGCTCCGGTGCCCCCGTTCGAGGAGACCAACTCCCCCAAAACACCCAGGCGTTGGTGGTCCGGCCGCCGCGTCCCGGTCGCCCTGCTGACCTCGGTGGCCGCGCTCGGCTGCGGTGCACTCGCCGTGGACCTGATCGAGGTGCACCTGGCCCACCGTGCGGCGGCGGCCTGGCGCGTCTCGGCGGTGCACTGGCTCTCCGGGCACGGCCCCGGGGACCCGGCCGTGGTGCTCGCGGGCGGCCTGACGGCCCTGCTCGGCGTCTGGATGATCGTGCTCGCCGTCACTCCGGGTCTACGGCACCGGGCCACCGTCCGTTCGGCGGCCGAGCGCGTCGACGCCGCCGTGGACCGCTCGGCGGTCGAGTCCCTGGTCCGCGACGCGGTGGCCGACGTGGCCGGTGCCGGGGCGGTACGGGTCCGGGTACGACGCCGGAGGATCGCGGTGCGGGCGGGGCTGGCCTTCGGCGACCGGGCCGAGGTGTCCGCCGCGGTGACGGCGGCCGCGCGCGCCGCCGTCACCTCCTGCCGGCTGCGCCACGAACCCCGGATACGCGTCACCGTCACCCCGGACCCGGTGTGGCAGCCGCCCAAGCCGGCCTCGGTGCCGGAAACTGTCGTAGCCACGAACGGTCTTGACGGTTGACGCACTCCAACTGCCCGGCGCCCCCACCCACATCACCCCCTCCCCCCTGAACCACCGTCCCCATCAAGGAAGTTGACCAGTGATGCGCGCCACCCACACGGCCATCAACCGAACCGCCCTCGGTGTCACCGGACTTGGACTCCTGCTCGCCGGTTCCTGGCTCGCGGCCACGGACCGGACCGTCGCGCGCCGGCTGCCGTCCTGGTGGCCCTCGCCCGACACGGGTGCCGTGCTGCTGGGGCCGGGGTGGCTGGCGCAGATGCGGGGTGAGGGCTGGTGGACGCCGGGCGTGCTGGCCGGGGCGGTCGGGCTGACCCTGGTGTTCGCGTACTGGGCGCTCAGGCAAGGGAGTTCGGGGTCGGGGCGGCGGCTGGCGCTCCCCTCCCCCGGCTGCACGGTACGTCCGCAGGCGCTGGCCGAGGCGCTGGCGGCGCGGGCGTCGGCCGTACCCGGGGTGGCGCGTGGGCACGCGCGGGTGCTGCCCCGGCGCGGGCGGCGCCTGGAGGTGGAGCTCCGGGTCTGGCTGAACCCGGACACCACCCCGGCCGCCGTACTCCCCACCCTCCGCACGGTGACGGCGGAAGCCGAGGGCGCGGCGGCCCCGTACGCCACCCACACCCGACTCCGGCTGAGCGCCGCCTCCCACCACCGGGCGCCCCATGTCCGCTGAGCCGTACGTCGGCCGGGTCCGCCGCATCGCCGGGTTCCGGCCACCGGCGGCCTGGTGGCCCGCGCTGCGCCGCACCCCGGTGTCGTTGTGGAACGACGACATCTCGGACTACGCGGCGGCGCTGACGTACTACGCGATCCTCGCGGTGCTGCCGGCGATGCTGGCGACGGTCATCGCGTTCGGGATGATCAGCCCGGACACGGCGGAGGAGTTCGTCACCCACGTGACGGCGTACGCCCCGGCCGACTCGGGCACGGAACTGCACGCGGCCCTGACCCACGTCCTGCGCACGGACCGCACCGCGTGGCCCCTGCTGGTGGCCGGCAGCGTAAGCGCCCTCTGGTCGTCCACGAGCTACCTGGCCGTGTTCCGCCGCGCCCTGCACCGCATGCACGGCACGCAGGACCGGCGCTCACCCTGGCGCAAGGCACCGCGCATCGTACTGACCGCGCTGGTGCTGCTCGGCCTGCTCCTCGTCGGCTCCCTCACGCTCCTGCTGACGGGCCCGCTCGCGGAGGCGGTCGGCCGCATGGCCGGGGTGGACGAGACCGCCGCCTGGGCATGGGACCTGCTGCGCTGGCCGGTGCTGCTGTGCCTGGTGGCCCTGCTCGTCGTGGTCGTCTTCCACACCGGCCCGGCGGGCGCCCGGCGCCGCGGACACAGCCTGCCCGGGGGCGTGCTGGCCGCCGCACTGTGGTTGATCGTCTCCGCGGGCTTCTCCACGTACGCGACGACGCTGGGTGCGTACAGCAGGTTGTACGGGTCGCTGTCGGGCAGTGTCGTCTTCCTGGTGTGGCTGTGGCTGTCGAACCTGGCGCTGCTCAGCGGGGCGCAGTTCTCGGCGGAGCTGGCCAAGGACGCCGGGGGCAAAACCGGTACCGGCACAGGTCAGGCCTGACAACGGGCTTTCGCGTTCACGCGACCAGCGAAGGCGGGGCTGCCGTCCGGGCCCGCTCGTACAGGTCGCGGGCCGTCGCGTTCTTGGTGTGGGGGCGGATGAGCCCGAACATGGCCTTGATTCGATCGTCGGCCCGGCCTGACTGGACCATGGGAAAGTCGTCGAGGGCCGTGTGCCATGTGGCGCACGCTGCCTCAAGGTGGCCGAGCTCAAGCTGCCGTTCCGCGAGAATCGCTCGGTGACGGACGCGCGCACGCCGGTATACGCCGTAGCGCAGTTGATCGGACTGCCGCATCGCTTCGATGGACCCGGCCACGTCACCCAGCTCGTACCGCACCTGACTGACGTGGTAGTTCAGTGACGACGGGTCGTAAGAGCCGAAGGCCCGGCTTCGGGACTCCGCCTGTTCCATCGCGGACTCCGCCTCCCGGAGCTTCCGGAGGGCGGTCACGCGGTCGCCGGTCTGGGCCGCGGCGTGGGCTTGCTGCCCCGCGAGGAAGGCGGACATCCGGGGCCCGGCCTTCGGGGAGGCGGCAGCGGCGGCATCTGCCAGTTCCATGGCCTTCGTGCCGTGGCGAAGATCCACAGCCTGCACGCTCATGCCCCGCAGCGTGGTGCAGTAGGTCAGGTGATCATCCGCGGCGCCGGCAAGCTCGAGCGCCTTCACGTAGTACCGCTGAGCGAGACCGTGAACACCTTCGTCCACAGCCATGTAGCCGGTCAGGTAGGCAAGGTCCGAAGCGGCTGAGAGCATCGCCTTGCGAACCTCGTCCGTCGCATCGGCCCGGAGGTACGGAGCCACGGTGTTGACCATGAAACTCGCGGCCATGGGACGGGCGTGGCGCCCCCCGAACTGATCGTCAAGGTCCGAAATCCGTTCGGTCATGGCGATGACCATGTGAACTTCGTTCATCCCTATGCGCGACATCCGTCCGGCGCGCACCGCTTCCGCCCGGCCGATCACGTCCTGCCAGCCGGGGATGGTCAGCGCCACGGAGAAGAGCCCCGCGCCGAGTACGGCTCTCCGGGACGGTTCCATGTCCTGCCTCCCCAGCTCGATCATCCCTTCCACGGTATCCGTGGCGGCCGGGGACTGATCTGAGGGCGGAGGGAAGCCCGCTTCGGCATGCGTGACGGGTCTCTGCAGTCGTCGGCAGATGGCTTCGACGATGAACCGGCGGACGGCTTCCTTCTGGGGGAGCGTCCCGCCCAACCAGTGGTGGACCGTGGACGGGTTGCTCTTGAGCGGCGTCCGGTTCTCGCCGGCCACAAGGTTCACGGCGCGCGCGAACTGGCTCAAGGTCCAGTTCGTTTCGCGGTACAGGCGCTGGAGGGCTTCATTCGGGATCTTCGTCACGGGATCAACTCCCTTCCCCCGAGGGCGCTTTAAACGATGTATAACCGTGGACCCGCTGCAACGGTACCGCCACAGCGCGTTACGCGGTTGCGTAGTCACAAACGAGATCACGACGCGAACGGAGCCGGCTCCCGCCCCGGTGGAAGAATCCGCTTCGCCCCTTGGAAGGGAGACACCTTGCAGAGTTCCATCACTCAGCCGGCCCCGGCACCGTGGGGTATGGGCCGCATGGCTCCGCTCAACAACGGCACCCCGTCCCCGTGGCGGTACGCGGGCATCGACCCGGAGTCCCAGACCGGCCGCTGGACCGGAGCGGACGGACAGATGACCCCGGCGGAACTGGGCAAGCACGGCACGTCCGTCAACAGCTACCCGCCCACCCAGGTCAGCAAGGACGGGAAGCAGGACTCCGACACCGGCCACGACGCCACCCAGGACTAGGAGCAGCCGCGTGGACCGACGCCCGGTGCTGGTTGCTACCGAATGTGAGGACGCGACCGCTGATCTCGTCATCGCGGAACTGAACCGGCGCCGGGTACCCGTTCTCCGCTTCGACCCTGGACAGGACTTCCCGGCCGACGTCGTCATGTCTGCCCGCACCGGGCCCGGGGGCTGGACCGGACGCCTCACGGCAGGAACCCGGACGGCGGACCTCGCGAACGCACGCGCTCTGTACCACCGCCGTCCCTCCGCCTATGCCCCACAAGGGGAAGGGCAGGGTGCCCGGTTCGCCGCCCAGGAGAACCGGCGCGGTCTCGGTGGTGTGCTGAGCGCTCTCCCCGACTGTCTCCACCTGAGTCACCCCCAGGCCATCGCACGAGCTGAGTACAAGCCCGCCCAGCTGTCCGCGGCCGTCCGGGAGGGACTGACCGTCCCGGCCACGCTGATCACCAACGACCCGGCCGCGGCCAAGGCCTTCGCGGCGGAACAGCCCACGATCTACAAGCCGCTGCACGCCGGGGCGTACGACGTCGACGGGGAACCCGCCGGTATCTGGGCGGCCCCGGTCGAGCCCGGTGAGTTGGACGACCGGGTGAGCGGCTGCGCGCATCTGTTCCAGGCTCAGGTGCCGAAGGCATCGGATGTGCGCGCGGTCGTCATCGGTGATCAGGTCTTCTGCGCCCGGATCACGGCCCCGGCCGGGGTTGTGGACTGGCGGGCGGAGTATCGGCACTTGACCTACGAAGCGATCAGGTGCCCGGACGCGATACGGGGTGCGCTCCTGCGCTTCCTCGACGGCTTCGGGCTCAGGTTCGGAGCTTTCGACTTCGCGTTGACCGCCGAGGACGAGTGGTGGTTCCTGGAATGCAATCCCAACGGGCAGTGGGCCTGGCTGGAGCACGAAGCGGGCCTTCCGCTGACAGCGGCCATCGCTGACCTGCTGCAACACGGAGAGAACTGATGAGCGACAAGGTTTCATCGGAAGGGCTACGGGCTGACCTCGCCCGGCGCCTTCGCGCGTCGGGCGATCTGCGGAGCCCGGAGTGGGAAGCGGCCGTCATGGCTGTGCCCCGTGAGGCATTCCTCGATGACGGGTGGTTCGAGTACGAGGACGGCGGGTGGTACCGCCCCGTGTCCCTCGCTGATGATCCGACGCGTCTCGGCCGGGTCTACGAGGACGACACGCTCGTCACGCAGGTGGCGGGGGCGGTGGTCCCGCGCCAGGTGGAAGGGCGCGTCTCGCACACGCCTACCTCGTCTTCGACCCTCCCGGGACTCGTGGTCCGGATGCTCGAAGACCTTCAGGTCACCCAGGGTGCCCGGGTGCTGGAGATCGGCACCGGAACGGGCTACTCCACGGGGCTGCTCTGCCACGTCGTGGGCGACGAGAACGTGACCTCCGTGGAAGTGGACACCGAGATTTCCGCCCGTGCCGCAGTAGCACTCGCGGGGCTGGGCCACTGGCCCACTCTCGTAGCCGGGGACGGTCTGTCCGGTCACGAGGAAGACGCTCCGTACGACCGCGTGATCGTCACCTGTGGCGTTCAGACGGTCCCCGGCGAGTGGATCGCCCAGACGCGCCCCGGCGGCAAGATCCTCTTCACCGTGGGCGGATGGATGAACGCGTCCGAACTCGTCCGGCTGACCGTCGCGGCGGACGGGACGGCAAGCGGACCCGTCCTGGGCGGCAAGGTCTCGTTCATGCTCGCCCGGCCGCAACTGCCTCCGGCGTTGGGGTTGCTGCCGGATCTCGACTCCGGGAAGGCCGCGCCGACGGATCTGGGCGCCGACGAACTGGACGACTGGACCACACGGTTCGTCGCCCAGTTCGCGGCTCCCCGGGCGCAGCGCTTCACACTCCGGCGGAACGGGCGGGACGAACAGATCGTCATCGACGTGGAAGCGGGTGCCTGGGCGTCCGTCTTCGAGGAAGACGGTTCGTGGTACGCGCGGCAGGGCGGGCCGGTGAGGCTGTGGGACGACATCACGGCTGAAGTGGGCCGCTGGAAGGCAGCCGGCTCACCACCCGCGGAACGCCTCCGCCTCCACGTCGGCCCGAACAGCCAGCGCCTGACCTGGGAGTGAGCCCGCCCACTCCGGAACGGGCCCCGTCGCGGCGTCAGACGGCGCCGAATGTCCCTGCCTTGACGCCCGCGATGAAGGCGGTGAAGGCGTGGGCGGGGAACCCGAGTACCGGACCGGCCGGGTTCTTGGAGTCGCGGACGGGGACGGTGCGGTGGGGGGCGACGAGGTTGACGGCGACCTCGATGCACTGGCCGCCGTTGCCACTGTAGGAGGACGTGAACCAACGGGGGGTTTCGGTCGTCACGGGGTGCCCTTTCGCAGCTGCTTGATCAAGGCCACAGACGCCGCTTGCGACAGCGCCTCGGCCTGTAGCTGATGGTAGGCCGCCAATATGGGCAGCACGAAAGCACTTTCGCGTTCGAGGTGGCCCCGGTGGGTGGACTCGGCGTAGGACAGGAGCGAGCGGTCCGGCATCGTGAGCATGGTGACGGGCAGGCTGAACGGTCGGCGAGCCCCCATGGAGAACGGCGCGACCTGCAACACGGTGTTCGGCAACTCGGCGAATCCGAGCAGGCGTTGGAACTGGGCATCCATGACGGCGGGGCTCCCCATCGGTCTGCGGATGCACCCCTCGTCGAGCACCACGAAGAGCAGGGGCGACGGTGACCGTACAAGTGCGCCTTGCCGCTTCGCCAACAACTCGACCCGTTCGTCGGCTTGTTCTGGCGTGATCACCTCCCGCCGCACCGCGTCCGCCTCCAACGCCGCCCCGTATTCGGGCGTCTGCAGCAGACCTGGGATGACTCCCACCTCGTACAAGCGGATCTCCGCCGCCCGTGCCTCATGGGCGACGTACTCCGGAAACCCTTCGAGCAGTGCCGTGTAGCGCACGGAACGGCTCAGGCGTTCGAACTTGTCTCCGGTGCCGAAGACTCTGTCAATACTCATCGCGAAGCGTCGAGTTGGTGGGCGGCGGCCAGTTTCCACGGCGGAGATATGCGACCCGGTACAGCCGACCCGGACAGCCAGCTCGTCCTGTGTCCACCCCCGTTCGTCCCGCAACGTGCGCAGTTGCAGCCCGAATGCCGCGCTCGGCGATTTCTCGGGGTTCAACTCTTTCCGGTTCAACGGTCACCGCCTAACTGACCAAACAATTCGGGCAAGTTGATGACCTCTCGACTCTAGGCCAACCTGGGACCTCCCGGTAGCGGAACGGCTACAGAGAGGAGCGGGCCATGCCCGAACAACCAGATGTGCAGGAACCCCCTCAACTCCCCGCCCCCGGCACACTCCTGGCGGATTCACGCGGCCGGGTCGGCGAGTTCCGCGGGGAATGGTGCGGGGTGTGGTCCCTGCGGCCGGTCACCGGCGGAACCGAATGGACCGTGGACCCCGAGGACGTCCGGCCGGCCACCCCCGCACAACGCCTCCGCGCCGAGACCGCCCGCGCGAACGCCCGCAGCCGGGGTGAGGTGCTGTGACCGTCCCGATCCGCCGCACGTTCCGCTTCGTCAACTGGACGCTACGGCCCGACCACGACACGGACGCGCCACCGCTGACGTACGCGTTCCGCTGCCTGGCCCTCAAGGACGACGACACGGAGTGTGCGGCCCACTCCACCCCGGGCAACGACCCGACAGCACCCCAGACTTGGGCCTTCGCCCACCTCCGCGACCACCCCGGGCACACGAGTTACGCCGAGGTGATCGAGCGGCCGTGGGTGATGTGGGAGGAGGGCCCGGCCGCGTGATAGGCAGGACGTGATCACCAGCCTTGGGAGGGGCCGCATGAAGCGGAAGACATGGATCATCACGGGGGTCGCCGTCCTCGCGTTCGGCGGGGTGGTCGCGCTGTTCGAGGACGGCGGGGACTCCACGACGGCCGACAAGGCGAGGCCGTCCGCCACGGCATCGGCGACAGCGGAGGCCGAGCCGTCGGCCACCGCATCCGAGCCGAGTTCGGTCGTACCGTCTCCGGACGCGGCGCAGACCGCGGCGCTCATCCGGGCCTTGAGCGCCGTCGATCCGGGACTGACGGCCAAGGAGGACAGGGCAGTCGACCGGTCCCGGAACGTCTGCTCGGACATCAAGGGCGGCAGGGACACGGCCACCGTCCGGAGCAACGCCAAGGCACGGTTCGAGGGCGGCACCGTGCCGAGTCTCACCGACGGCCAGGCGGCGAACATCGTGACCGCCGTGCAGGCGGCTTTCTGCGACTGACCGGACGGCCGGGCTCATCGCACCGCTCACAGCACCGGAAACTCCCCCGTCCCGTAACACCCTTCAGGCAACGGGTCCGGGGAAGACCCCGGGTCGAGCAGATGAGCGACCAGCGCGGCCGTCGTCGCATGCCACAGGCCCGCCCGGCGCAGCATCCCGTGGTCGCCCCCGCCGATGACCGCCATACCGGCCCGCGCCCCCGCCTCCTCCCGTGCCCGGCGTACGCAGTCCGCCGTCTCGGCCGGTGAGGTGACGTGGTCCCGGTCTCCGTGCAGGGCGATGACGTGGCGGCCCGCTGTCCGGTCGACCGGTTCGGCCGGTGGCCACCAGGGGGCGAGGGCGACCACGCCGGTGACCAAGGGGTGGCCGGCGGCGTGCAGGGCGGCCCGGCCGCCCATCGAGTGGCCGAGGAGCACCGTCGGTACGGTTCCGACGCGCTCGGCCACGGCGTCCAGCGCGCGCAGGGTGTCCCGGGCCGGGTCGGCGCGGTCGCCGTTCCAGCCGCGTACCCGGTAGCGGACCTGCGCCATCAGGACGTCCTCGTACGGCAGTGCGGCCGTCACCGCCCGTGCGACCGGGCCCATCCGCAGCGCGGCCAACTGCCAAGGCCTGGCGGGGCGTTCGCTGTCCGCCTGGCCGCCGTGCAGCACCAGGACGGCCGCTCTCGGGCTCGCGGGGTGTCGTCGTACCGTCAAGGGGTCGTGTTCTGTGGTGCGCACCCCCGCATCCTCCCCGAACCCGGTCGTCACGCCTGTCCCGACCCCCTCGGCGGGCGCGGGAAGAAGCCGCTCGTGCGCGCCCGGTACTCGGCGTATCCGGGGCGGTCGGCCATGTGCCGTTCCAGCAGGCGTTGTCCGCTGCCCTTGGTCAGCAGCAGGCTCATCACCAGCGGTGATACGACGGACACGGCGGCGGCCGCCGGAGAGTCGCAGGTGAGCAGGAACAGGCCCCACCACACGCAGAAGTCGCCGAAGTAGTTCGGATGCCGGGTCCAGGACCACAGCCCCCGGTCCATGATCCGGCCCCGGTTGGCCAAGTCCGCGCGGAACCGGGCCAGTTGGGCATCCCCGACCGCCTCGAAGCCGATGCCGACCGCCCACAGCGCCGTACCGGCAACGTAGTTGAGCACCGAGGGACGACCCGGCACGTACTGCGCCGCCTGCACCGGCAGGGACACCAGCCAGACCAGCGCGCCCTGGAGGAGGTACACCATGCGCAGGGCATACGCGTTCCGGTTGCCCGGGGCCTTGGCCAACATCCGTTCGTAGCGCGGGTCTTCGCCGTGCCCCCGGCCCCGGCGCGCGATGTGGACCGCCAGCCGCAGCCCCCAGACCGCCGTCAGCACCGTCACCAGCAGTCGTCGTACGACATCGCCCTCGCCGGCGGAGACGGCGAAGGTCACGACGGCCACCGCCGTGAAGGCGGCGCCCCACGCGACGTCGACGATCCGGTGCACGCCCATGCGCAACGCCACGGCGAAGGTCGCGAGCATGACCGCGAGGGAAGCCCCGGCCGCCCAGGCGAGGTTGAGCGCGAACGCGCTCCAGGGGAAGCCGGAGGAGAAGCCGTTCATGGCCGGACCACGCCCTCGGCGGAGTTCGGCTTGGTGAACAGGTACTGCTGGACATCGAGGTAGCCGGACCTGAACCCGGCCTCGGAGTAGGCGAGATAGAAGGTCCACAGCCTGTGGAAGATCTCGTCGAAGCCGAGCGCCGCCGCCTCCCCGGCCCGCTCGGTGAACCGTTCGCGCCACAGCCGCAGGGTCTCCGCGTAGTGCGCGCCGAAGGCGTCGCGGCGGGCGAGACGCAGGCCGGTGTGGTCGCGGGCGGTCTCCTCGATCGCCTCGGTGGAGGGGATGAGGCCGCCGGGGAAGACGTACTTGTGGATCCAGGTGAAGGTGTCCCGGGCGGCGAGCATCCGCTCGTGCGGCATGGTGATGGCCTGGAGCGCCAACCGGCCGCCCGGCGCGAGCCGTTGGTCCAGGGCGCGGAAGTACACCGGCCAGAACTCGGCGCCGACCGCCTCGATCATCTCCACGCTGACGACGGCGTCGTAGGTCCCCGACGCCTCGCGGTAGTCGCGGAGTTCGATGGAGACGCGGTCGCCGAGACCGGCCGCGCGCACCCGCTCGACGGCCAGGTCCCGTTGCTCTCGGGAGAGGGTGAGCGAGGTGACGCGGGCGCCCCGGGCGGCGGCCCGCAGGGCGAGTTCGCCCCAGCCGGTGCCGATCTCCAGGAGCCGGGTGCCCTCGCCCACGTCCGCGAGGTCCAACAGCCGGTCGATCTTGCGGTGTTGGGCCGCCGCGAGGAGGTCGTGGCTCGCGGGGAAGCCCCGGAAGACGGCCGAGGAGTAGCTGAGGGTGTCGTCGAGGAAGAGGGCGAAGAGGTCGTTGGACAGGTCGTAGTGGCGGCTGATGTTGGCGCGCGAGCCGTCGGGCGTGTTGCGCTCGGCGTGCGGGTGGGCCGGGGCCCACAGGGCGCGCAGCCGTTGCAGCGGGGCCGGGATCAACTCGGCCATGTGCCCGGCCAGTACGGTCAGGACGGCCACCGGGTCGGGGGCGTCCCACTCACCGGCCATGTACGACTCGCCGAAGCCGATCAGTCCCTGGGTGCCGACGCGGGCGTGGAAGGCGGCCGGGTCGCGGACGTCGATCAGCGGGCCGCCCTTGCCGACGTCCGAGGACCCTGCGAACCGCGCCCGGAGCGGGAGTTGGCGGAGGGCTCGTCGGACGAGGGCCGCGGTGAGGGTGGTACGGAGGCGGGAGGCGGGGGGTACGGCGGCGATGTCGGGCCAGTGGGCGGGGTCGACGGCGGCGGTACGCACGCGGGGGGTGGTGCGGGGTTCTGCTGTCGTCATGTCACGTTCTCCGGGGCGCGGTGGTCGTCGGTCCGGGGCTGAACGGGCAGTCCCCGCAGGTAGAGCCGTATGCCGTGGACGCGGATCGCGGCCGACACGGCGAGGGTGGACCAGGGGTGGCGCAGCGCCAGCCGCAGCAGGCGCGCGGTACTCGCCTCGCGCCGGGTGCCGCGTACGGTCGCGGTGAAGGCACGGGTGCCCTCGCGGTCCAGGTGGACGGTCAGGGCGAGTTGGGCGCCGGGCTGCGGCAGCCGCATGCGGTAGCCGCCGTCGACCGGGAAGAACGGCGAGACGTACAGCTTCTTCTCGGCGCGCGCGGTATCGGAGGCGTCCGGGTGCAGCAGGTAGCAGTGCCGTCCGCCGTAGGTGTTGTGCACCTCCGCGACCACACACCGCGGTTCGCCGTCGGGGCCGTGACACCAGTACAGGGTCAGGGGGTTGAAGACGTACCCGAACACCCGCGCGTGAGCCAGCATCACCACCCGGCCGCCGTCCAGGCGCACGCCGTGCTCGGCGAGGAAGGCGTCCAGTCCGGCCCGGATCGAGGGCAGGCCGTCGCCGGTGAAGTGGTCGCGCGGGTCGAAGCGGGCCAAGGGGCGCAGCAGGCGCGGTAGTCGGGGCGGATGGTCGGGATCTATGAGCCACATGTACGTGCGGTGCCGTAGCGCGTACCGCCTCGGGGTGGTCCGCACGTGCGCGATCGTGCAGGAGTACAGCGCCGGCACGGCACCCACCTCCGCCGGTACGGCTCTCACCCGCGCGGATACGGCGTTCACCACCGCACCCCCAGCGCCGCCGCGGCCTCGACACCCGACCGGCAACCGTCCTCGTGGAAACCCCAGCCGTGATACGCGCCCGCGAACACGCAGACGTCACCGGCGAGTTCGGGCAGCCGCTGCTGGGCGGCCACCGACTCGGGGGTGTAGACGGGGTGTTCGTAGACCATGCGGGCCAGCACCCGGGCGGGGTCGACGCGGTCCTCGGCGCCCAGGGTGACCACGTACGTCTCGGTGGCGTCCAGGCGCTGGAGCCGGTTCATGTCGTAACTGACCCGCACCTGGCCGGAGTCGGCCGTGCAGGACGGCATCAGATGGTTCCAGGAGGCGCGGGCACCCGGGGCGCGGGGCAGCAGGCGGGTGTCGGTGTGCAGGAGGGTGGTGTTGCGGGAGTACGGGAACGCGCCGAGCAACTCCCGTTCCAGGTCGGTCGGTTCGGCGAGCAGCCGGAGCGCCTGGTCCGGGTGGACGGCGATCACGACGGCGTCGTAGGACTCGGTGGTGCCGTCCTCGGTGGTGATGTCGGCGCGGTCGGCGTGACGCCGTACGGACCGCACGGGGGTGGACGTGCGGACCTCACCGATGTGCTTGGCGATCCGGTCGATGTAGGTCCCCGAGCCGCCGGTGACCGTGCGCCACACCGGTGATCCGCTCACCGACAGCATGCCGTGGTGTTCCAGGAACCGGAACAGATAGGCGGCCGGGTAGCGTTGGGCGGTTTCGGCGTCGCAGGACCACACGGCCGACACCATCGGCGTGACGAAGTGGGCGCGGAAATAGGCGGAGTAGCCCTCACGGTCCAGGAACTCCCCCAGGGTCAGGGCCTCTTGACCGCCCCGGGCCAGCAGGCGGCGGGCCGCGCGGTGGAAGAGGGGTACCTCGGCGAGCAGCCGCAGATAGCGGGGGCGCAGGAGGTTGCGGGGCTGGGCGAAGAGCCCGGCCGGGCCGCGCGCACCGGCGTACTCCAGCCCGCACCCCTCACAGCGCACGGACATGCTCATCTCCGACTCCTGGGTGGGGATGCCGAGTTCGTCGAAGAGCCGCAACAGGCGTGGATACGTACGCCGGTTGTGCACGATGAACCCGGAGTCGACGCGGTGCACCCGCCCGTCGTGCGGCGAGGTCAGCTCGTGGGTGTGCGCGTGCCCGCCGAGCCGGTCGTCGGCCTCGTAGAGGGTGACGTGACCTGCCCGGCCCAGGATGTACGCGGCGGTCAGCCCCGCCACCCCGGACCCGATCACGGCGGTGCGGCGCCCGTACCGCGCCGTCCGCTCCATCGCCATCTCCGTCACGTGTCCTCCCGTCGGTCAGGGGTTCACGCGTAATCCGGATCAGGTCGGGCGGCGGATTGGCCGCATGCCGAAATGGGTGGCGGGCCACCTGCCCCGACACGAAACCCCCAGGTCAAAGGCCTGGGGGTGTGGTGTCGGGCGGGCGGGAAGCCGTCAGCGCGTGGGGGTCGAGCCGTCGTAGACGTGGCCGGGGGTCGCGATCTGGGTGATCGCGCGGGCGAGCAGCGTGGACGGCTCCTGGCCCCCGGTGGTGATGTCGGTGTTGATCAGCACGACCAGGGTCGCCTTGAGGGCGGGGAGGTAGACGGTCACGGACTCGTAGCCCGGGATGGAGCCGTTGTGCCCGATCCAGCCGCCGGTCTCGAAGATGCCGAGGCCGTAGTCGAGGCCGGGGAATCCGGTCGGCAGCACCTTCAGCCGCTGCTTCTGGGTCTCGGGGCTGAGCAGCTCCCCGGTGGCGACGGTCCTCGCCCAGCCGCGCAGGTCGTGCATGGTCGAGATCATCGCGCCGGCCGACCAGGCCCAACTCGGGTTCCAGTCCGTGGAGTCGGCGACCGCGCCGGTCAGCGTCTGGTTGGTGTAGCCGTGCGCGTGCGGCTCCGGGAACTCACGGACGTTCGGGCCGTCGGGGAACAGCGTCTGGTCGAGGTGGGCCGGGCGCAGCACCCGCCGGTCGATGACATCGGCGATGTGATGACCGGTGACCTTCTCGATCACCAGGCCGAGCAGGACGAGGTTGCTGTTGTTGTAGACGAACACCTTGCCCGGCGCGCCGGTGTTGCGGTGCTTGTAGCCGTACGCCAGCAGCTCCCGCGGGGTGAACGTGCGGGTCGGGTCGCTCAGCAGGTCGTGCGCGAAGTCCGCGTCCGCGCTGTACGGGAACAGCCCGCTGCGCATCTCGGCCAGGTGGCGCAGGGTGATGTGGCGGCCGCTCGGCACGCCGTGGACGTAGCGCGAGATCGGGTCGTCCAGCCCGATGCGGTGCTCGTCGACGAGCTGGAGCAGCGCGGTGACCGTGAAGGTCTTGGTCTCGCTGCCGATGCGGGAGTAGAAGTCGGTGCTCATCGGCTGCCGCGTGGTCTTGTCGGCGACGCCGGTCGCCCGGACGTAGCAGCCCTTGCCCGGCATCCACAGTCCGACGGCGACACCGGGGATGGCGGCCTGCTTGCGGACGTCCGCGATGGCCTTGTCGAGGCGGGCGGTGACGCCACGGCCGAGGCCGGCGGAGGAGCAGTGGTCCTGGTTCTGGTCCTGGTCGTGCGGGGCGGGGTGGACCACCGATGTGGCGTTGGCGGTGGTCGCCAGCACCGGGGCGGCCAGGACGGACGCGGCCAGCAGCGCGGCTGCCAGGAGGCGTCTGGAGGGGGTACGTCGCATGTGGGGGCGCTTCTTCCGGATCGGGGGTGGGGCTGCCACGGCACCATCCGGAGCCGGACGGGAGCTCCTCCTGCGGCACGCATCCCCGCGAGTCCACTCGTTCGGACCGGTGTTCGGCCGCACCACCCGACCGACCCGACAGGCGTTCGACGACGGGCCCGCGGCCCCTCGTCCGACGGCCTGAGCCTCGTCTCCCGCTTGGTCATGCCCATGCTGTTAGGCTCGCTTCCCTTACGCGCATGGGGGAGCCGTCGGGGGGCCGGGGGAAAATGCCAGGGCGTTGCCGTACGTCCGCCATGCCTTCTTCTTGCCTTCTGGAGGAATCGTGGCTCGACTCGGCCTGCGTCCGCACAGACAGAGACCCTCTCTGGGGGCGGGTCCGGCGCGCCTCGTCCCACCCCCGGCACGTGTCGCGGCCGTCCTGGCGGCGGCGCTGACGCTCAGTCTCCCCCTCGCCACCCTGCCGTCCCCGGCCTTCGCCACCGTGGCCGGAGAGGTCGTGGTGGACGCCGCGGCCCGCGCCGTACCCAGGGCCACGCAGATCCTCGACGCGGGGACCAGCGGCTTCCTCTGGGCCCAGGAGGGCGACGACCGGCTCCTGTGGACGGACTACGCCTCCGGCACCACGACCGCACTGGAGCAACGGCTCGACGCCCCGCTCGCGTACGACATCGACACCGGCTACTTCACCCACGCCGCCTCCTTCAAGACCGGCTACTACGGGGACGGTTCGGACACCGTCGCCCTCTACTCGGCGGCGGACGGCCGGGTCACCCTCCTCAAGGGCGCGGGCACCTCGGGCGGCACCGGCGTGGTGCCGCTCCCCGAGGGCTCCACCTACCAGGGCACCTTCGGTGACACCGTCCTCACCAGCACCGACGCCGCCGACGGCAACCCGAACGCCTATCAGTTGTGGCGCGTCCAGGACGGGGGCCAGGCCGCTTCGACCGCCGTCACCGGGCTGCCCGACAGCGCCGCCGACATCCAGGTCGAGGACGGCGACGCGCGATCCGTCATCCTCCGCTACGACACCGGCGCCGACGGGGACGGCTACAGCCACTGGGGCCTCGTCGACCTCTCCACCGGCGTCCTCAGCGCGCTGCCCGACCGCGTCGACGCCGACAGCGGCTGGGAGGTGAGCGGCTTCCGGCTGGGCGCCGACTCGGTGGTGCGGGTGCGGAGCGGGCGCAGCAAGGCCGACGTGTACGACCGTGCCGACCTGTCCGCCGCACCGCGCACGTTCGACACCAGCTCCCTCAGCTACCAGGCCACGTACGGGATCGTCGGCGACAAGCTGCTCGGCGTGGAACCGGTGTCGCCCGGCGACAACCTGTACCGGGGCCAGCCCCTGTGGGCCCTGAGCTCCGACGGCACGGACACGTCCATGGCCAGGGTCATGGACCCGGCCGCCCACCAGATCGTCCAGGCTCCGGACGGTTCCGTCCTCGTGGCGGGGGCCGACACGTACGTCGAGCGGGGCGACCTCGACTGGGGCGTGTACCGGATCGCCAAGGGCGCCGACGGCTCGGTCACCCGCAGCCGGGTGACCGCCGTGGAGCCGATGCCCGCGACGGTGAACGGACTCGCGCTCGGCAGCGGCGTCCTCACCACGGCCGGCAACAGCACGCTGTACGAGCCGTCCACGGTCGAGGGCGCGTACCGCAGCACCTGGCTCGCCACCGGCACCACCCCCGGCGTGGTCACGTCGAGTGTGGACGCCCTGGTCAACGGCCGGGACGGCAATGAGCTGCTGGCCGACGGCACCGGCCGGCACGGCCGCGTGGACTCCACCGAGTCCGGCCTGACCATGCTGTACGCCAACGGCGCCACCGGCTGGGGCCCCACCCTCGACACCGGCGACGACTCCCCGCAGCTGAAGGGTCTCTCCGGGCGGTACGCGATCGTCGACGGGGCGTCCTCCGGCCAGCAGTACGTCGCCGAGTTCCCCGTGGGCGCCGCGGCGCCGAAGGTGCTCCAGAAGCGCGACCGGGTCGCCGCCGCCGTGTGGGGCGACACCCTGTGGAGCGGGACGGCCACCGGGAGCACGATCACGGCCACCGGGCTCCCGTCCGGCACCGCAGGAGAGTCCTTCACCACCCGCAACGGCTGCACCCCGGCCGACCTCCAGGCCGTGGGCCGCTGGGTGTACTGGACCTGCGAGGACTTCGGGGGCGTCGCCCGGGGCGCGGGCGTCTACGACCGTACGACCAAGAAGACGTCGACCGCTCCCCAGGGCGGGGTCCTGCTCGGCGACGGCTACCTGGTCCAGCATCTCGCCGGCACCGGGTCGACCAGCGGGCTGACACTCTTCGACCTGCACGGCGGACTGCCGTCGAGCGGCGTCTACACCGATCTGCCGAGCCACAAGGTGGCCGACTGGACCGAGATCGGCAAGGACAAGGGCCGGATCGGCACCGACTGGACCGTGGACCGCTTCGGCGGCGGCATCGCGTACACCGACACCGAGCAGCGCGTCCATGTCGTGCCGGCCGGTTTCGCGGCGTCCGCGCTGACCGCGATCGACTCCACGGTCACCGCCAACACCGCGAGCTGGTCCGGTACTTGGTGGCTGTCGAAGCCCGCCGCCGGATGGCAGGTGGCGGTCCGCGACACGGCCGGAACCACCGTGCGCACCTTGTCCGGCGCCGACGCCCGCGGTCTGCTGAAGGCCGCCTGGGACGGCAAGGACTCCGCGGGCCGCCTCGTCCCCAACGGCACCTACACCTGGACGCTCACCGCCCGGCCCGCCGACGGCAAGGGCGCCGCCCTCACCCGCTCCGGCAGCCTCACGGTGACGGCGGGAGCGGCGGCAGCGCGCGATTACGCGGGCAACGACGGCGTCGGTGACCTCGTCACCCTCAGCTCCTCCGGCACCCTCACCGTCCAACGCGGCACCGGCAAGGGCACGTTGGGCGGCAAGGTGTCCGGCAACGGCTGGCCGACGAGCGCGAAGTCCGTGCCGTACGGCGATCTCGACGGCGACCGGTGCAACGACATCCTGGTCCGGCTGAGCAGCGGCGCGCTGCGCGCCTACCACCCCGCCTGCGGCAAGGCACCGACGCCGACGACGTCGTACACCTCGCTCGGCACCTCCGGCTGGAACCAGTACGACGTGCTGACCTCGACCGGTGACGTGACCAAGGACGGCCGCCCGGACCTGATCGCGCGCAACACCTCGACCGGCGCCGTCTACCTCTACAAGGGCACCAGTGCCGGGAAGTTGTCGGCGCGCGTGAAGCTGTACGCGGACTGGAAGACGTACAAGAAGGTCGTCGGCGCCGGCGACCTCAACGGTGACGGCATCGGCGATCTCCTCGTCCAGGACAAGGCGAACAACCTGTACCGCTACAACGGCACCGGCAAGGGGACGTTCGGGGCGCGGGTGAAGGTGTTCTCCGCCTGGGGCGGCTCGTACAACGCGGTCGTCGGGGTCGGCGACATCACCGGGGACGGGAAGGCCGACCTGGTCTCGCGCGACACCGGTGGCAACGTGTGGCGCAACAGTGGCAACGGCAAGGGGTCGTTCGGCGGCCGTACGAAGATCGCTTCGGGCTGGCAGGGGTACAAGTCCGTCGCGTGAGCCGTCTCGTTCCCTCGCGAAGGCCCGGGTCGTCGACCCGGGCCTTCCGCTGTCTCCCGTATCCGGCTCAGTGCGCGCGGATCGCGTCGGCGGGCGGGGTCCGCAGCGCCTGCCGGGTGGGCAGTTCGATGGTGAGGAAGGCGGTGACCGTGACCAGGAGCGCCAGTCCGGGCAGCAGCCAGACCGGTCCCGCCGGCCAGGGGTGGCCGAGGAAACCCTGGCCCAGCAGCGCCAGCGGGATCGCGGAGAGCAGGAGTGCCGTGGTGAGCGCGGTGGCCGCCGTCATCGCGGCCTCGCGGCGCATCATCGCGCGGATCTGGCGGGGAGTCGTGCCGTTGAGGCGGAGGGCGCCCAGCTCGACCCGCCGCTGAGCGGTGGCCGCGACGAGCTTGTTGGCGATGCTCAGCAGCAGATAGACGAGGAGCACCACGATCGTCGCGAGGTTGATCCACACCTCGGGCGGCGCGTCCTTGAGGCCGCCGGTGGAAGGGGAGTTGGCGGGTCCGAGGACCAGGCCGGGGTGGGCGGCGGCGAGGTTCGTGAGGTTCTGCCGCGCCTTCGCCGAACCGTCCGTACGGATCAGCAGGGACTGGTCGAGCGCCGTGGTCGTGTGCCCGGCGGCCAGGTCGTGGGACAGCACCACCGTGCCGAAGCCGAGCCCCCGCCCGTACACGGCAACCACCTTGGCGGCGACGGGAGTTCCGTCCCCGAGGACCAGATCCACCGTGTGCCCCACCCCCGCGGAACGGGTCCGCGCCACATCACTGCTCACAGCAACTGTCGTACCGGACAGCCGACTCAGGCTGCCGTCCCGCACGTCGAGGTCGAGAACGCCCGCCGCGTCCGGCGTGAGGATCGTCGCCGGCCCCGAATCGACCGCCGGGTCACCGAACTCCTCGTACTCCCACACCACGGTGGTCGTCCCGACGGGAGCGGCGGCCCGCACTCCGGCCGTCTTCCGTACGGCGGCGAGCGTGTCGACGGGGAGTCCACCCAACCCCGGTGCGCCCAGCCGCAGTTGGGCCAACGTCCCGGTGCTGGTGTCCTGCGCGGTCGCGGCCAGCACGGTCGTCTGCGTGAAGGTGTACGTCAGCACGAACACGACCGCCATGGCCAGCGTGGAGACGATCCCCGCGTTGCGCAGGGCGTAGGCGCGCAGGTTGGCCATCGCCAGCCAGGTCGGCGCGGACGCCCCCGACCTCGTCACCCGCGCCGCCGCGCCGCCGACGCCCCGCACCAGCGCCGGTCCCGCCAGGGCCAGCCCGATCGCCCCGACGATCCCGGCGAGGGAGGTGGCCGTGGCGCCGATGACCGTGCGGGAGAACAGCGGCAGGGCCGACCCGACGGTCGCCACGACGATGACGGCCACGCCGATACGGGTCCGGACCCGCGACGGATTGCGCGGCTCGCTCCGCGACTCGGCGACCGCCTCGGTGGCCGGCATCCGCGCGGTGCGCCACGCCGAGCAACGGGCCGACACCTGCACGGCGAGAAGCATCAGCACGATCGCCGCGAGCGCGGGCAACGGGCTGAAGGTGAGGGGGAGTTCGGCCGGGATGACGCCCCGGTCCGCGAGCAGCCCGCGGAACTGTCCGGCCAGCAGATAGCCGAGTCCCACCCCCGGCGCCACGGCCACCGCCGCGACGACCGTGGACTGCGCGGCGGCCAGCCTGCGGATCTGCTTCGGGGTCGCGCCGACGGCCCGCATCAGCGCCAGGTCCCGCCGCTGCCCCCCGATCGCCACGGCCAGCGCACTCGCCAGCACGAACCCCGTGATCAGCAGAACGATCCCGGAGAGCGACCCGGCGAGCAGCACCAGCAGCGAGCGTGAGGCTCCGGCGCCGGGTGCGGCCGTGTCGCCCCGCTCGGCCCCGGTGACGGTCAGGAGTCCGGTGCCCTTCAGCTTCGTACGGACCTCGGCGGCGACCCGCTCCTCGGCACCGGGCGCGGTCCGCAGGCC
This sequence comes from Streptomyces sp. N50, assembly GCF_033335955.1. GTDB lineage: Bacteria > Actinomycetota > Actinomycetes > Streptomycetales > Streptomycetaceae > Streptomyces. The sequence continues at coordinate 4,766,305 of NZ_CP137549.1, read as the reverse complement.
GACCAGGTCGACACGGCCGGAGTGACCAGCCAGTCCTACGGCCGTCTCGTCGGCGAAGTAGACACCGGCGCCCGGGGTGTTGATGACCGCCGATACGCGATAGCCGCTCGCGGGGCGGGAGTTGACGACGACCTGGACGCGGTCGCCCGGCTTGACACCGGCCGCGGCGGCGGTGGCGCTGTCCACCGCGACCTCGCCCGAGGAGGTCGGCGCGCTGCCGGTGACCCGCGCCCCCACCAGCAGCTTCGTCGAGGACCAGCCGTGCCCCGCCACCTGCGGATCTCCGGACGACGATGACGCCACGGCCACGACCCGACCGTGCGCGTCGACGAGCGCGGCCGGGAAGCCGAGGTCACCGACGGACGCGGTCACACCGGGCAACCCGCCCAGTTCACCGACCAGTTGGGCCGGGATCCTACGGCGTTCCGGCAGGGCGAGCGGGAGATCGCCGGGCGGGTGGAACTCCTGGTCGGCCGCGACCACGACCGACGCTCCGGCCAGGCGCCCGGCGGGCAGGTGGGAACGGAGGCCGGACTCGGCCAGGACGCCGGTGGCGGTGACGAGCGCCGCACCGCCGAGTACCGCACAGGCCACGGCGATCAGCGCGGTGACGCGGTGCCCGACCATCTGTATCGCGAGACGGAACATGGCTCAGACCCTCCCCAACTCGACGAGACGGGCGGCCAGTTCATCGGCGGTCGGCGCCTTCAGGGCGTCGACCACGCGGCCGTCGGCCATCACCAGCACGTGGTGGGCGCGAGCGGCGGCGGCCGGGTCGTGGGTGACCATCACGACCGTCTGGTGCAGGTCGTTCACGAGGTCGCGGAGCAGGTCCAGCACCTCGTGGGCGCTGCGCAGGTCGAGCGCGCCGGTCGGTTCGTCGGCGAACACGACCGCCGGGCGGGCCACCAACGCCCGGACGACGGCGGCCCGTTGCTGCTGCCCGCCGGACAGCTCGCCCGGGCGATGGGACAGCCGGTCGGCCAGCCCGACCCGTTCCACCAGCGTGCGCAGCCAGTCGCGGTCGGCTCGGCGGCCCGCCAGTCGCAGCGGCAGCGTGATGTTGTCCTCGATGGAGAGGGAGGGGATCAGGTTGTACGCCTGGAACACGAACCCCACCCGCTCGCGCCGGAGTTGGGTGCGCTTCGTCTCGTTCAGCCCGGCGATCTCGTGCCCGTCGATACGGACACTGCCCGACGTCGGGGAGTCCAGCCCGGCGGCGCAGTGCATGAGCGTGCTCTTGCCGGAGCCCGAAGGCCCCATCACGGCGAGGAAGGTGCCGCGTTCCACGGTCAACGACACGTCGTCCAGGGCGCGTACGCCTCCGGGGTAGGCCTTGCTGACGCCCTCCAGGGCGATGGCGGCGGTGGTCATGGTGGTTGCCGTGGTGTTCATCGCCGGCCTCGCAGGTTGCGTACGACGAGGGTGCCCGCGCACAGCACGGTGACCGCGCCGCACACCAGGTGCACCCAGGTGTCGGCGCCGCCGAAGGAGACCGCCATGTTGGTGAGCGCGCTGGCCACGACCACGGTCCACAGGAGGGTGCGGGCGATCTCACCCCGGGTGAGACGGTCGGGTTCGGTGGTCGTCGTCTGCGACGTCATGGGGGTTCTCCCGTGGTGCTGAGCGGTGTGTTCCGGGGGTCCGGCTGTCGTCACCGACGCTATGGATCAGCACCCCTCGCGGCCGATCCCGCAGCCCGCCCGGTTCGGGGTACAGCAGGCTGTACTCCCCGCTTCCTCCGCCCACGGAGAACTCACGTACGGCATAAGGTCGTTCGTATGACAGCGAGCACGAGCGGGGCGGCCGGTGAGGCGGGCGGTGAGGCAGGCCGTGGTACAGCCGCCCGGCGCGAGAGCTTCAAGGACATCGCGCTACGGACCCTGGGCGCCGCGGGCCGGGCCGTCGCCGAGCTCGCCTCGGGCCTCAACACGGCCGTACTCGCGCTGCTGTTGCTGCTCTGGCTGACCCTCACCGCCGTGACGAGCGTGGCCGGGGTGGGACTGCTGCTGGCCCCCGCGTCACTGCGCGCCCTGCACGCCCTGGCCGGCCGCGAACGTGACCGGCTCGCCCGCCGCGGCCCCGAGGTCGTAGCCCCGCAGCCTCCGCCCACCCGGCTGCGGGCCGCCCTCGTGAACCCCACCACCCACCGCGAACTGCGCTGGCTGCTACGGCACTCCACCCTCGGCCTGTCGCTCGGGCTGCTCGGCGTCCTGCTGCCGATCACGGCCGTGCGGGACACCGCGTTCCCGCTGTACTGGACGTTCATGCCGGAGAACACGACGGCCACGTCGCTCGGCATCGGCAACGCGCACACCTGGCCGGACGCCCTCGCCGTGGCGCTGCTGGGCGTGGGCTGGGTCGCGATCATCCTCGGGCTGACACCTGGCATGGCCCGGCTGCAGTCGGGCCCGGGACGGCGACTCCTCGTGGCCGGTCCCGACGTCGATCTCTCCCTGCGCGTAGCCGAGTTGACCGCGACCCGAGCCGCCGCCCTCGACGCGCACGCCACCGAACTCCGGCGCATCGAGCGCTCGTTGCACGACGGCGCGCAGAACAGACTCGTCTCCGTGGCCGTGTTGCTCGGGGCGGCCCGCCGCATGGTGGCCCGTGACCCGGCCGGTGCCGACGAACTCCTCGAACGCGCCCAGTCCGCCGCCGAGACGGCGCTGGCCGAACTCCGCACGGTCGCGCGCGGCATCCTGCCGCCGGTGCTCGCCGACCGGGGGCTCGCGGGCGCGCTCTCCGGCCTCGCCGCGGACTGCGCGGTGCCGTGCCGGATCGACGTGGACGTACCCGCTCGCTGCGCGGCCTCCGTCGAGGCGACCGCCTACTTCGTCGTCGCCGAGGCGCTCACCAACATCGCCAAGCACAGCGGCGCCCGGCACGCCGTCGTGACGGCACGCGGAAGCGGCGGCCGACTGGTGGTGTCGGTGGAGGACGACGGCCGGGGTGGAGCCGACGCCGAGGGCGGCTCAGGGCTCACCGGCATCCGCCGCCGCATCGGCGCCCATGACGGCGACCTCACCCTGACCAGCCCACCGGGCGGCCCGACGGTCCTCACCGTAGATCTCCCGTGCGGTACGTGAGTTGGGGATCATGACGCGCAACGGAAGCCTGCAGTGCGGAACTTGATGTGCCGGAGCTATGGAGCGTGACTGACATGCGGATCGTGATCGCCGAGGACGACCCGTTGCTGCGCGAGGGCCTCGCCCTGCTGCTGCGCGCCGAGGGCCTGGACGTGGTGGCCACCGCGGGCACCCCGGACGAGGCCCTCGACGCCATCGACGTACACAAACCGGACGTCGCCATCCTCGACGTACGGATGCCGCCGACCCACACCGACGAGGGCATCGTCGCCGCGGTCGAGGCCCGCCGCCGACGCCCCGACCTGGCGGTGCTGGTGCTGTCGGCGTACGTGGAGCAGAGCTTCGCGACCGAGCTGCTCGGCGGCGGGGTGAGCGGGCTCGGCTATCTGCTCAAGGAACGGGTGGGCCGGGTCGAGGAGTTCCTCGACGCCCTGAACCGCGTTGCGGCCGGCGGCACCGCGATCGACCCCGAGGTCGTCGCCCAGCTCTTCACCCGCTCCCGCCAGGACACCCGCCTCGACCGGCTCAGCCCTCGCGAACGGGACGTACTCGCCCTGATGGCCGAGGGGTTGGGCAACTCCGCCATCGCCGAGAAACTCGTCGTCACCGACGGCGCCGTCCACAAACACATCCGCAGCATCTTCGCCAAGCTGGACCTGTCCCCGACGGACCAGGTGGACCGCCGGGTCGCGGCCGTCTTGCGCTACTTGGAGGATCTACGACGGCTGTCCTGAGGTTTTCCCCAGGTCCTTGGTACAGCTGGCTGTACGGCGGACCGGCCTGCGGGCTGGATCGATCACCGGGGGCCGTCTCCCTAGGTTGGTGAACACACCGGAACACACCGCGAGTCGGGTGTCCCGGACCACCAACTCCTCAGGAGACAGCCCATGCTGACGACCCGTCACCTCACAGCCGTAGCCGCACTGGCCGCACTCGGTCTCGGCCTCGCGACGCCCATGGCGAGCGCCACGGAGTCCCGGCAGCGCACCACCCCGACCCTCCAGCAGAGCGTGGACGCGATCGAGAGGACGGGCACGGTCGCCGTCGTAGCCCAGTCGACGGGCCCGGACGGACGGCGCTACGCCACGACCGGAGTCTCCGACACCGCCACGGGCCGGGCGGCCCGGGTGACCGACAAGTTCCGGATCGCGAGCAGCACCAAGGCGTTCGTGTCGACGGTGATGCTCCAACTGGTCGGCGAGGGAAGGGTGTCGCTGGACGACACGGTCGAACACTGGCTGCCGGGAACGGTGTCCGGGAACGGGAACGACGGAAACGCCATCACCATAAGGCAGTTGCTGAACCACACCAGCGGACTCTTCAACTACACGGCCGACTTCCCCGAGATCAGCACGGTGGCCGACTTCCAGGCCGACCGCTACACCACCTGGACCCCGCAGCAGTTGGTGGCCATCGCGATGCGCCACGCCCCGGACTTCGCGCCGGGCACGCAGTGGGAGTACTCCAACACGAACTACATCCTGGCCGGAATGATCATCCAGAAGGCCACCGGCCACACCTGGCAGCAGGAGGTGACCCGGCGCGTCATCCGCCCGCTGGGCCTGCGTGACACCTCCGCCCCCGACACCTCGTCCCGCATCCCCGGCCAACACCTGCACGGTTACTCGGACTTCGGGGGATCCGGCCCGACCATCGACGTCACCGACCTCAACCCGTCGGCGGCCGGTTCGGCAGGCGCGATGATCAGCACGACCAACGACCTGAGCCGTTTCTTCTCCGCCCTCCTGGGCGGCAGGCTCCTGCACCCGGCCCAGCTGGCGGAGATGAAGACGACGGTACGAGCCGCGTCCCTGGACCCCGTCTGGCCCGGCGCGCGTTACGGCCTGGGCCTGATGGAGATCCCCCTGACCTGCGGCGGCGTCTACTACAGCCATGCCGGCGACCTCCCCGGCTACACCACCCGCGACGGAGTCAGCGCGGACGGCCGCCGGACCGTGGTCCTGGAGGCGACGGGCGACGGCGCGTCCGACCTGTCCACGGAGATGGCGCAGAACGCGCTGATCGACACGGAACTCTGCGCCACGGGAGGGAAGTAGCGGAAGCCCGGTCGGCGGCGTCCACGAGCGCGGGTGTGTCACCGAACGGCGAGCGGTTGCCGGGCGGTGACACCGGCGCGTTCCGGGGCCGATTTCCTCCAACTGGCGCCGGCTCCTTCCGGGACGGCCGTCCCGGGCGCCACACTGGGGCGCCGGGTCCGGACACTCCACCCCCTCCCCCTCCCCCCTCCCTCCGCTCAACTCCCTTCTGCCACCGGCTCGATGACGTCCTTGCGGGTCACCGCCAGGTGGACGACCAGGCCGAGGATGACGGCCAGGAACAGCGCGCTGGTGATGACGGTGCCGAGGCCGAGGCCCCCGTCGCCGGTCGGCTGGGAGAGGTAGTCGCCGATCGAGGCGCCGAGCGGACGGGTGAGGACGTAGGCGATCCAGAAGCTCACCACCGCGCCCAGGCCCAGCGCGCGGTGGGCGATCGCGACCGCGCCGATGGCCAGGGCGAAGAGGGTCGCGGCGAGCCAGTAGCCGAGGTTCATGCGCTCGGAGACCAGGTCGCCGGCCGCGGTGCCGAGGGCGAAGGTGAACAGGACGGCCAGCCAGTAGTAGGCCTCCCGGCCCGTCGTGTCGATGCTGTGGATCGACAGGGTGCCCTCGCGCCGGTACCAGACGACGAAGACGACCGCGAGGGCGATCGCGAACACCGTGGTGGTGGTCTCCAGCGGGACGCCCATGTTGTCGGTGAGGTTGTCGCTGATCAGGGTGCCGACCACGCTGATGAGGGCGACGGCTAGCCAGTACACGCCCGCGCGGTAGGCGGACGTACGGAACTGGACCACCAGCACGACCGCGAGCAGGGCGCTCATCAGCAGCGACACCCCGGTCAGGCCCAGGCCGGCCTTCTCATTGAGCAGGTCGGCCGCGGTCTCGCCGACCGTCGTGCACAGCACCTTGATGATCCAGAAGTACGCGGTGACTTCGGGGACCTTGTTGCGGCGCGGGCGGAGTGGGGGCGGGGCAACGGCGTCACCGCTGCGGGAGATCTCGTAGGTCATGGGGCCCGACGGTGCCAGCGGACACCTGAACGCATCCTGACTGCCGTGTGTCGGCACCTTCGTCTACAGTTCAGTAGACCGTCTACATGGCTGTAGTCACCATGGTCGCGGTCGCACCAGTCAGCCCAGGGAGGACCATGCGCCCGACCATCCTGGTCGTCGAGGACGATCACACCCTGCGTGACGTGCTGATGCGCGGGCTGCGCGACGAGGACTTCGACACCGTGCCCGCGCCGGACGGGGCGACCGCCCTGCGGCTGGCCGGGGGCGACATCTCCGCCGCCGTGCTCGACATCGGGCTGCCCGACGCCGACGGGCGGGACGTGTGCCAGGCGATGCGGGCGAACGGCTTCCGCTCCCCCGTCGTCTTCCTGACCGCCCAGCACCGGCTGCACGACCGGCTGTCCGGGTTCTCGGCGGGCGGCGACGACTACCTGACCAAGCCGTTCCACCTGGCCGAACTCGCGGCCCGCCTGCGAGCGGCCCTGCAGCGCACCGCGCCACCGCCCGCCGCCCCGGAGGGAGACCTGGTCCTGGACGCGGTCCGCCACTCGGTCGGCGTCCGGGACACCCGGGTCGCGCTGACCCCGACCGAGTTCCGGCTGCTGGCCGCGCTCATGGCGGCCTCCGGCGGAATCGTGGGCCGCCGCGACCTGATCCGCGCAGGCTGGCCCGAGGGCGCCCGCGTCCACGACAACACCCTCGACCAGTACCTGACCCGCCTCCGCCGCAAACTCCGCGAGGCAGGCAGCGACCGTACGCTCGGCACGGCCCGCGGGATCGGCCACCACCTGTCATGAGCGGCACCCGGGACGAGCGGCGGCATCGGGCTCCATCACCCGCCCCGAGCGGCGACCGACAAGGACCGCTCGATCAGCCACCACCTGTCACGAGCAACGCCCGGCACAACCCCCAGCACCGGCCACCACCACCTCCCACCCCCACCGACGACGACCACCACGAACCACCGGACCAGCCACCACAGCCCGCCACACACGAGGCCCACCGCGGCCCGCGACTCACGGTGCTCCAGGCCACCCCTCACCCCCACGAGCCCGCAGCCGCCGACGGGACGGGAGTGGGTCGTGGCGGTACGGCGCAGCCCGCCGCGTACCCGGCACCAACCCGTTCGCCTCTGACAACACGCGAAGGGCCCCGCAAGCGGCGGGCTCGCCGTACCGCCACGACCCCGACCCCACCGCACACCCTCCGCGGCCGCCTCTCCCTCGTCGCCCTCACCACGGCCACGCTCCTGATGCTCATCCTCACCGTCGCCTTCAACACCGTGGCCGGCCACCGCCTCCAGCACCAGGCGGACGACGAGCTACGCACCCGGGCCGCCGCGGTCGCCACCACCGTCGACACCAGCGGCCCGACCGTCCGCGTCCTGGAGACGTCCCACGACGACCTCCTGGACGCCAACGTCTGGATCTACGCCGGACACCGACTGCTGGAGGGCCCGCCGGGCACCAGCCCCCTCAACCCGATCGCCGGCCACCTCGCCGCCCAGCGCGGCCGGCACTGCGTCACCGCCGACCTCGACCGCCCCTCCAGCTGTGCTCCCAGCCCGTACCCGGCGGCCGCAGCACCGCCACCGTGGTCACCGCGCTGGACCTGACCCCCTACCGGAGCTCGGCCCACACCCTGCTCGTCGGCTCACTCACCCTGGACGCGGTCATGCTCGCCTGCACCTACGCCCTGACCCGCCTCGCGGTCGGCCGTGCGCTGCGCCCCGTCCGCGCGATGACCGACCAGGCCGCCCAGTGGAGCGCCGTAGCCTCCGGGGAACGGTTCGGCAGCACCCGGCACCCGGCCGAACTCGCCGCGCTCGGGGCGTCGTTGGACTCCATACTGGACCGCATCCGCTCCCTCCTGCGCCACGAACAACAGCTCACCGGAGAGCTCTCGCACGAACTCCGCACCCCGCTGAGCCGCATCATCGCCGAACTCGACTGGTGGCAGACCCGCCCGCGCACCGCCGCCCAGACCCGCGCCACCCACCAGGTCATCGGGGACGCCGCCGAGTCCATGCGCACGATCTGCGACACCCTCCTGGCCGACGCCCGCGAACACACCCCGACCGCTCCGGGCATCGCCGAGGTCGTACCCACCCTGCGTCGACTCACCGAACTCCTCGACGTACCAGGCCACTTGACGATCACCGTCGAAGGACCCCACCTGACAACCGGGATCCCACCCGCCCGCCTGGAACGCATCGTCAGCCCGCTCCTCACCAACGCCTGCCGCTACGCCCGCTCCACCGTCGCCCTCCGCCTCTACGACACACCCGACGGCGTACGCCTCGACGTCATCGACGACGGCCCCGGCGTACCCCCCGACTTCGCCGGCCACCTCTTCGAACCCGGCCGACGCGCGAACCCCGACGACGGACACACCGGCGCGGGCCTGGGCCTCCCGCTGGCCCGCCGACTGGCCCGGTCAGCGGGCGGCGAGGTGTCGTACGACGAAGGACACGCCCCCGGAGCCCGGTTCGTGATCACCCTGCCACCGGGCGGCGCCACGCCGTAGCGCCCCCGAACTCCCTTGCTCCATACGGCGGGAGAGCCGAAGACGCACCGAACTCCCTTGCCCCATAAGGCGGAAAAGCCACCCCCGAACCATCCCGTCACACAGTGACATCCCGCCGAACGTCCTTACCCGACACCGCCAGATACCCCACGAACCCGAGAATCGCCACCGTCCACGCGGCCGTAACCGGCCCGAGCCCCAACGCCAGCCCGCCCCGCGCATGCCCGACAGCCATCCAGTCGGCCACGGACGCACCGAGCGGCCGGGTGATGACATACGCCGACCAGAAGGCGAGCACCGCACCCATCCGCCCCGCGCGATGAGCGACAGCAGGCACGGCGATAGCGGCGCCGTAGACGACGGCGGAGCCGAGATATCCCAGCCCGATCGTGGCCGTCAGGTCACCCGCCGCCGTGCCAAGGGCGAACGTGGCCAGAACGGCGGCCCAGTAGAAGCCCTCACGCCGACGGGTCGTAATGCTGTGGATGGACAACGTGCGCTCACTCGCGAACCAGAGCGCGAACACCCCGGCCAGCACGACCACGAAGAACGGCGTGGACAAGGCATACGGCACCCCGAGCCCGACATGCAGCACGTCCGCCGCCATCGTGCCGAAGACGCTGACCATGACGATCGCCGTCCAGTAGATCCACGCGACGTACCGACGCGCCGCGAACTGGACCGCCAGCGCCGCCACGAGGGCGACCCCGCCGAGGCCGACCGCGGGGATCGGGCCGAACAGATGGGCGAGGAAATCGGAGGCCGTCTCGCCCATGCCGGTGGTCAGCACCTTGATGATCCAGAAGTAGACGGTCACCTCCGGCACCTTGCTCGCCGCGTACGGGATACGGCGCGGAGACCGGGCGTGGGTGAGGTGATCTGTCGTCATGGCGGCACCCTGACACGGTGTCCGGCCCCCGCCCCAGCCCCCTTTGCCAGAGCTTTTGCGCTTACGGTGCATGAGTTGCCCAAGACCCGCGCGGACCTGAAAGCAACCTGAACAGGACCGCCGAACCGCTGGTCAGAGCCGCGCGCGGGGTGCTATCGACGCCCGCCACCCACCCTTGCCATCCAAGTTAGGCAACCCTTACTATTACTCTTCGCACCATCCAGGGTCCGACCGTCCACCGGTCCGCCCGCGGCGAGCGCTCCACCGACGCAGCCTGGCCGTCCTCCCCCAACGCCTCAAGGGCCCGGGAGGTACCCCAGCCGCACCAGCCGCTCACAGGACGGGCCCGTGAATCACTCCACCCTCGGTCTCTACGACCCTGCCCTCGACCACAGTGACTGCGGCGTCGGCTTCCTCACCCGCCTCGACGGGGTGCCGAGCCACGACGTCATCATCAAGGGCGACGAGGCGCTCCGTGCCATCCCCCACCGGGGCGGCAAGTCCGCCGAGGGCGTCGGCGACGGCGCGGGCGTGAGCGTCGACCTGTCGGTGGAGTTCTTCTCCGCTATCACCGGGGAGGCACTGCACGCAGGGCACTTCGGCGTCGCCAACTGCTTCATGCCCACCGACACAGCCCGCCCCGAAGCCGCCCTGCACCTCGTCGGCCGCAGCATCACCGACCAGGGCTTCGACATCCTCCTCGTCCGCGACGTCCCCGTCGACCACACCGTCGCCCGCCCCGCCGCCGAACCGCACCAACTCCCCATCACGCAGTGGGTGTTCCGCGCCCCGGAGACCTGGTCCCGCACAGACGTCGACGCCGCCGCCCACCGCGCCCTGCTCGCGATCGAGGCCGTCGCCTACGCCGACGACACCTACGCCGGGCTGTACCCGCTCTCGCTGAGCGCCCGCACCCAGGTGCTCAAGGGCCGCCTCAACTCCGGTGAGGTCATCGGGTACTTCCGCGACCTGCTCGACCCCCGCCACTCCGTCCGCTCGCTCTACTTCCACACCCGGTTCTCCACCAACACCGAACCGCACCCCACCATGGCGCAGCCGTTCCGCCTCATGGCGCACAACGGCGAGCTGAACACCGACCGCAAGAACCGCCTCAGCGACGAGGCCCTGGCCCGCGCCCGGACCCGGAGCATCGTGCGCCCGCCCGGCCAGTCCGACTCCAGCCGCCTCGACCAGACCCTGCAGAGCCGGGTGTTCGACGACGGCCTGGACCTCGTCGAGGCGGTCGTGTCGCTCATGCCACCCGCCTGGGAGAACGACCGCAGCCTCCCCAGCACCGTCCGCGACATGCTCGAGTACTTCTCCCTCTACGAGGAGAAGAACGACGGTCCCGCCGCCGTCATCTTCAGCGACGGCGACGTCATCGGCGCCCGCCTCGACCGCCTCGGGCTACGGCCGCTGCGTACCGTCGAGACCGCCGAGTACCTGATGGTGGCGTCGGAGGCGGGTCAAGTCGCCTTCCCGGACAGCGAAGTCGTGCACCGGGGCCGCATCGAGGCCGGTGGAATGCTCGTCGTCGACCACCGCACCGGCCGCCGCCTCCGCACCCGCGAGGTCCTCGACGCGCTCGCCGCCCGCCGCCCGTACTCCCGACTCCTCGACGCCGCACGGGTGAACCTCGACGATCTGCCCGCCCCCGACTACTACCGCGGCACGACCACCCTCGGCTACGACGGCGATCTCGCCCTCGCCGGACGGTACGTGGCGTACTCGCTGAACCAGGAGAGCTTCCGCTTCCTCCTCGACCCGATGCTCGCCAACGGCTCGGAACGCATCTCCGCGATGGGCTACGGCAACGCCATCAACGCGCTCAGCGACACCGAGGGCGGCATGGCGAAGTACTTCTCGCAGCGCTTCGCCCAGGTCACCAACCCGCCCCTGGACAGCATCCGCGAGGCCGACGGCATGAGCATGCGCGTCGCCCTCGGTCCCAAGCCGGACGGCACGGGCAGCGCCGCCGGACGCCAACTGGTGCTCTCCTCCCCCGTGTTGGGCCACCTGGACATGGTCCGCCTGCGCGACCAGCGCATCGTCCCGCTGGAACGCTTCGACATGCTCTACGACCCGGTGGTCGGCGACGAGACCGCCAACGCCGACGCGTTGCGCACCGCGCTCACCCAACTCTGCGACGACGTCGAGCAGTTCGCCACCCGGCAGGGCGGCATCGCCGTCCTCACCGACCGCGCGATCTCCTCCACCCGCGCCCCGCTCCCCGTCATCCTCGCCGTCGCCGCCGTGAACCAGCGCCTCATCGAGACCGGGCTGCGGCTGCGCGTCTCGATCGTCGCGGAGAGCGGCCAGCTGCCGTCCTCGCACCACGTCGCCACCGCTCTCGGCTTCGGCGCCTCCGCCGTCTACAGCCTCAGCGCCCGCCTCCGCGCCGAGGAGAAGCACCCGAGCGCACCGGCCCCCGCGGGCGAAGTCACCGAGACCGACCGGGCGTTGGCCCGCTTCCGCAAGGCCGCCGAGAAGGCCCTCGCCAAGACCATGGGCCGGGTCGGACTCTGCACCGCCGAGAGCTACATCGGCGGCGCGTTCTTCGAACCGAACTACCTCGACACCCGCGACGACGTCTTCGCCCGGGCCTTCCCGCACATGGAGGCGCCGGTCGGCGGAGTCGGCTTCGCGCGCATCGCGCAGGCGGCGACCGAGTGGCACGAGCGCGCGCGAGCCGTCGAGACCGAGCAACAGGTCCCCCTCCTGGGCCTGTTCAAGGAACGGTCCGACGGCGCCGGGCACTCCTTCGGTGTCTCGGCCGTGCGCGGCTTCGGTGACATGGCCGAAGAACAGCCGGAGTTCGGGCGCGAGAGCGACCCGGAGGCACTCCGCCTCCTCACCCTCGGCCAGCTCGACGACGCCTTCGGCATCACCGACGCGGCCTACCGCGACACCGGCTACGACCAGCTCAGCGACGACGAGATCGACGCGTTCCGGATCACCCCCGGCTACCGCGCCTTCCTCCGCACCACACACGAGGAACGGTCCCGTCGCCCCTCCGCACTCCGTGACGTCCTCGCGCTCCCGGCCGACGTCACCGGCCTGCGCACGGCGGAGGCCTTCGCCCGCGAACTGGGCCGCTTCTCGACGGACGGCAACGCGAGCGTCACGGTCAGGGGCGTCGTCGCGACCGTCACCGAGCGGACGGCGGACGACGCGGTGACGGCCCGCCTCCAACTCGCCTCCCCCGGAGCCGGGTTGCACACCGCACTCGCCGACGGCCTGGCCCTCGCGCACCCCGGCGAGATCAAGACCCTGGAGCTGCACGAGACCGGCGTCCTCGTCACCGCCACCGGCACCGCCGCCCGCCTCCTCACCCTCCTCCGCGGCGCCCCCGACAGCCTCCACCTCCCCGACGTCCAACCGGCGCACGAGATCACCCGCGCCCTCGCCTCCGGCGCGATGAGCCACGGCGCACTCGTCGCCACCGCGCACGAGGCCGTCGCGCACGGCACCAACATGGTCGGCGCGATGTCCAACAGCGGTGAGGGCGGCGAACACCGCTCCCGCTACGGCACCATCCGGGGCTCCCGGATCAAGCAGTTCGCGTCGGGACGCTTCGGCATCTGGGCGGGCTACCTCGCCGACCCGATGCTCCAGGAACTGGAGATCAAGATCGGCCAGGGCGCGAAGCCGGGCGAGGGCGGCCAGTTGCCCGCGCCGAAGGTCACCGTCGACATCGCGGCGGCGCGCGGCGGCACCCCCGGCATCGAGCTGATCTCCCCTCCCCCGCACCACGACACCTACTCCATCGAGGACTTGGCCCAGCTCATCCACGACTGCAAGGCCGCGCGGGTCCGTGTCATCGTGAAGCTCGTGTCCTCGGAGGGCATCGGCACGATCGCGGTCGGCGTCGCGAAGGCGGGCGCGGACATCATCAACGTCGCTGGAAACACCGGCGGTACGGGTGCGGCGGCCGTCACCAGCCTCAAGTACGCGGGCCGTTCGGCCGAGATCGGCGTCGCCGAGGTCCACCAGGCCCTGGTGGCCAACGGGTTGCGCCAGAAGGTCGTCCTGCGCTGCTCCGGCGCGCACCAGACGGGCGGCGACGTCGTGACGTCGGCGCTGCTCGGCGGAGACAGCTTCGAGTTCGGTACGACGGCACTCATGATGCTCGGCTGCGTCATGGCGAAGAACTGCAACGTGAAGTGCCCGGCCGGACTCACCACCAACTCCGAGGCGTTCGAGGGCGATCCGCGCGCCCTGGCCCAGTACCTCCTCAACATCGCGCACGACGTCCGCCAGATCCTCGCCCGCCTCGGCCTGCGCTCCCTGCGCGAGGCCCGGGGCCGCACGGACCTGCTCCAGCTCCTCGACCACCCGGCGAGCGTGGGCCGCCTCGACGTACGGCGCCTCCTCGCCCGCGTGCCGGAGAAGGTCGTGGCCGAACCGGAGTACCTGGAGAAGGACTTCACCACCGACGACGCCCTGATCGAACGCGTCCGCGCCGCACTCGTGGACCGCCACGAACCGGCCCTCCTCGTCGAGGACATCCACCTCCGCAACAGCGACAAGTCGGTCGGCGGCCAGCTCTCGATCGACGTCGAGCGGCTCCTCAACCACCAGCCGGGGATGGACATCCCGGCCGTCACCACCGACGACCGGGGCCGTCGCCGCCTGGTCGACGACGCGGTCCGCATCCGCACCACCGGCTCCGCCGGACAGTCGTACGGCGTCTTCTGCAACGACGGCATCACCCTCGAACACACCGGCACCGCGAACGACGGCGTCGGCAAGAGCCAGAGCGGCGGCCGGATCGTGGTCCGCGCCCCGGGCGGCGGGAGCACCGAGCGGGGCGGCAACGTGCTCGTCGGGAACTTCGCGCTGTTCGGCGCGACGGGCGGGCGGACCTTCGTCCAGGGCGAGGCCGGTGACCGCTTCGCCGTACGAAACTCCGGTGCCACGGCGGTGGTCGAGGGCCTCGGTGATTTCGGCTGCGAGTACATGACCGGCGGCACGGTCCTCAACCTCGGCGGCTTCGGCAAGGGCCTCGGCAACGGGATGAGCGGCGGTTTCCTCTACCAGTACGACCCCTCGGGCGAGTTGGGCCGCCAGGTGAGCGCCGACTCCCTCCTCGTCTTCTCCGTCACCGACACCGCGCACGGCGCCTTCCACGAGGAGGCCGTACGCCTGCTGCTGGCCTGGCACGTGGAGGCCACCGACTCCCCGCTCGCGGCACGCCTGTTGGAGGACTGGGAGGCCCAACGGCAGTACGTGTACTGCGGGATGCCCCGCTCGCTGCTCCTCTACCAGGACGCGGGCGAGATCCTCGCCGCGGCGACCCGCAACGAGCTGCTGGACGAGCTGGCGACCTCGATCGCGACGGACAAGTTGCGTGCCTTCAAGGTCGATTACCGCGACCGCCGCACCGTACTGGGCGGCCGGGCACCGGCGTTCGGAGACCAGGGCAGCGACGACATGTTCTCCCTCCTCTCGTCGTACACGGTGCTCGGCGTCGCACAGGACCTGGCGCTCCAGCGAGTACCGGGTGCGAGCGGCCCGGACGATCCGCGGGTCACCGAGGCCGTCCGCAACCTCGTCCTCACCGAGGACTTCTTCGTGAAGCAGCGGGTGGTGAAGTACCTGCGCGGGACGCTGGAGCGGTTCGACGACGGCGAGTTGGCGACCCTCATCGCGAGCAAGCGCCTCGACGACTACAAGCGCGCGCTCCGCCGGCGCAACAACCTGAGCGTCGACGCCCCCGGCACCTACGGCTGGATCCTCCACCAGACCACGAAGAACGCCGACCGGGTCCGCGCCGCCCGCTTCGACGAGCTGCTCGCGACGGCGGCCCTCGACGACCTCGCCGCCCGCCACGCCCACATCCCGCAGGCCCCGACCGAGACGGTGACCGCGTGACCTCATGCCCCCGACCGGTGCCCTCATCCCGGCCGACGCACCCTTCTCCGCCCAACAGGAGTCCTGGCTGGCCGGGTTCATCGCGGGCATCGCCGCCGCCGGACGCCGGGCGAGCGCGACGGCCGACGCGCCCACAGCCACGGTCGACATACTCTTCGGCACCCAGACCGGCAACGCGGAGTTCCTCGCCGACGAGCTGGTCGCCGGAGCACGAGCCCGAGGCCTCGCAGGCAGCGCGACCGCCCTCGACGCCGTGACTCCCGACCAACTCGCCGCGATGTCACACGTGTTGGTGGTGACCTCGACCTACGGCGAGGGCGAACTCCCCGACAACGCGGGCCTGTTCTGGGAGGCCCTCCAGTCCGACACGGCACCGCGCCTCGAAGGTGTCCGCTACGCCGTCCTCGGCCTCGGCGACCGCGGCTACGACGACTTCTGCCAGGCCGCGAAGCTCATCGACACCCGCCTGGAACAACTCGGCGCGGCCCGCCTCCACGAACGCGTCGACTGCGACGTCGACTTCGAGGAACCGGCGGCGGAGTGGACGACGACGGTCCTGGACCGACTGGCGGCCGAGACAGGCGCAACGAGCACAGGCGCAGGCGCGGAGGCGCCCACGTCCGCCGCCCCGCCCCGCTCCCCCTGGAACAAGCGCACCCCCTACCCGTCCCGCCTCGCGGTGAACAAGCTGCTCTCCGCCCCGCACAGCGCGAAGGAGATCCGCCACTACGAGTTCGACCTCGGCGACAGCGGCATCACCTACGAGGCGGGCGACGCGCTGGCCGTCGTACCGCTGAACGACGATCGGTTGGTCGCCGCCCTGCTGGCGCACCTCGGAGCGAGCGACGACGAAGAGACTGCTCACCTCCTGCGCACGGAACGCGAAATCCGCACCCCGTCCAAGGAGTTGATCGCCGCCCTGGCCGAGCGAGCGCCCTCGGGCGAACTGGCGGCGGTCGTGGCGCAAGGCACCCGCTCCGACCTCGACTCCTGGCTCTGGGGCCGGGACGTCCTGGACCTCCTCCGGGCCACCGACCCGTCCACCGCCCCCACCCTCCCCGAACTCCTCCCCCTCCTGAGGCCGTTGCAGGCCCGCCAGTACTCGATCTCGTCCAGCCCGCTCGCCCACCCGGACCGCGTCCACCTCACGGTCGCGTCGGTGCGGTACGGCAGCGGGGACCGCCGGTACGAGGGCGTCGCGTCGACATACCTCGCGGACCGAACGGGCGGCGAGGGAAGGGCCGTTGGCGTGTACGTACAGCCCAACGCGTCCTTCGGTGTCCCGGCGGACGACGACGCGCCGATGGTCATGATCGGCCCCGGCACGGGCATCGCGCCGTTCCGCGGCTTCCTGCACGAGCGCGCCGCGCGGGGCGCGTCCGGCCGCAACTGGCTCTTCTTCGGCGACCGCCACCGCGAGACGGACTTCGTCTACGAGGACGAGCTGGCCGAGCTGCGAGCGCGCGGCGTGCTCACCGAACTCGACCTCGCGTTCTCCCGCGACCAGGCCGAGAAGGTCTACGTACAGACCCGGATGCGGGAACGCTCAAGGGAGTTGTACGGCTGGCTGGAGGACGGCGCGCACGTGTACGTCTGCGGCGACGCCTCGCGCATGGCGAAGGACGTGGAGGCGGCGCTGCTGGGTGTCGTGGCCGAGCAGCGCGGGCGCGGGGACGACGACGCGGCGGAGTACCTCGCGGACCTGCGGCGGGCCAAGCGCTATGTACGGGACGTGTATTGAGCATGGCGGACCACAACAACCCTTACCGGCCTTGCGCGTTCGAGGGGTGCTGCGGCGCGCGGCGGGGCGGCAGCGCGCGGCTGATCGACGCGCGGATGCCGGAGCTGGCGCGGTGCCTGACGCTCTTCCAGTACGTCCAGGCGGTGACCGGAGGCCCGGTCGCCCGGATCGATCAGGCGGGCAGTTACGCCCGACCGAGCCTGCGCGGCGAGGCGTTCGCCGTCCGGCCCGGTTCGATCGCGCTGCGCCTCGACGGGGACGGGATCGACACGGCGGTGGTCGCGCGGGACGCGGACACCGGCGCGGTCGCGTTGCGCCTGCTCGACGTGGCGGGGCGGACCGTGCACCAGGGGCGGTTGCTGTCCGAGGGCGACCGCCTGCTGGTCGGTCTGGCGCCCACGGTCCACGCCGGCGCGCGGGCCGCCGTGGCGTCGGCGCCGCCCGAGGTCCCCGCCTGGGAGAACGGCGACCAACTGGCTCAACTGGACGCGGTGTTGGCGGACGGCGGGGCCGCCCGGCGCGCCGCATTCCACCGCTATCGCGGCGGTGAGCACCGGCCGATCGAGGTGGACGTCGTGTCGTCGGTGCTCGACCACGTCTGTTCCGTCGGACTGCCCATCGGGGTCGCGGTGTTCGCCCCGGCGGCCATGCAGGCGTGCGCCGGACGGGTCCACGTCACCGATCGGACCGTGGGCGGACGGGTGTTCGCGGCGCTCGCGGAGAGTTCGGTGGAGATCGACCTGGCGGCCGTGCGGGCGTGCCGTCTCGTGCGGTCCGCGGCGGCGCACGGTCCGACCTCGGCGCTCGAACTCGACGGCGAGGACGGTCGATGCGTCGCTGTCATCACGCAGTTCGGGATGGTCGGTCAGGACGTGCACGGGGCGTGGGAGGACCTGGCGGCTTCGCTGCCGGACGCCTAACTGCGAGGAGGGGGTGGGGGATGGCTCCCCCCACCCCCTCCTCGCAGCTAGGTCAGCCGATCTTGTCCGAGAAGCCCGTCGACAGGAACGTCTGATGGGTGACCTTGCCCTTGCTGGGCCCGGCCGTCCACGTGAAGGTGTACTCCAGGATCGCGCTGGTCTTCGGGTCGACGATCACCTGGCCGAGGCTCTTGGCCTCCGCGAACTCAACTTCCGTACCACCGCGCCCCGTACTGTCTTTGACCTGGCCGAGCAGCTTGACGCCCTTCAGGCCGCCCATCGCCTTGAAGACCCCGGCCCGCAGTTTCGGGCTCGCCGGGGAGTCGGTGAGCAGGGTGACCGCCTGGTCGAAGGGCGAGATGCTCTTGGGCCGCGGCGGGGACTGCAGCAGGCCGAGCAACTTCCCCGAATCCGTGGTCAGTTGCTCCAGCCCCTTCCAGTCGAGGTCCTTCGGCCCGACCTGCCAGTCGGGCCGCAGCCCCTTCCGGTACGCCTTGCCGCCGTTGATGACGTAGTAGTCCATGGACTGCGAGATGTACGTGGTCCCGACCGTCGTCCGCGTCTTCCAGTACTTCCCCGAGGACACCGACTGACTGGCGGCCACCGTGGAGATGTCGTCCAGGAAGACGGTCGCGGTGTTCGCCCGGGCCTCGCTGTGCGTACCCGTGCCCGTGCCCGCCGAGGTCGTGCCGTTGTTCGCGTACGTCACCACGCCGGTCGCCACCGCGGCCGTGGTCAGCAGCCCGATCAGGACCCGGCGACGCCCGAACTGCCGCCCGAGCAGCCGCCGTTCCGGCATCGCGACGACAACGCCGGGCGCCGCCTTGGTGGTTACGTCCGCCCGAGTGCCGGTCACGGTCGCCCCTTCCGTGGCCACGGCCGCCTCGACCTCGGCCAGCACCCTGGCCAACGCCCGCTCCGACAGCGGCTCGACGTGGCCCGCCGCCGCCAGTTCATCGGCACCGGGGAAGTCCAGCAGTGCGCCTCGCTCGTTCATACCGTTCGCCTCCGTGTCGTCGTACGTGGTCATGCGAGGTCTCCCGTCGCGGTCAGGTTCCGTCCCGCCGGGCGGGGCGGCGTGAGGCGGTCGCGCAGTCGGCCGCGGGCCCGGTGCAGCCGCGAACGGGCGGTGCCGGCCGGGATCCCCACGACAGCGGCGGCCTCGGTCGGGCTGAGCTGCTCCCAGCTGATGAGAAGCAGCAACTCCCGCTCGTCCGCCGGGAGTTCGGCGAGTGCCCGGCGTAGCGCGGGGGCCATCGCGGCGGCGTCCAGCCGCTGGTCCACCACCTGCCAGGGGTCCGTGACATCCGGCCCCGGCGCGGGCTCTTGCCGTCCCGCCCGCCGCAGGTGCTGGTTGAGCACGTTGTGGGCCACCCCGAACAGCCAGCCCCGCGCCGAACCGCGCGCCGGGTCGAACGTGCGCCGGGCGGCGAACGCCTGCAGCCAGGTCTCGGCGAGCAGATCCTCCGACGCGGCGGGCATGCGCCGGGCGAAGTAGCCGTGCAGGGCGGAGGAGTGGGCCTTCACGAGGTGGGTGAAGGCCGCCGAGTCACCCTGCGCCGACCGCGTCAACTGGGCTTCGCTTCCCGGTTCATCCGGTTTCACCGAGTCTCCGTTTCCGACCGCCGGACGACGGTCTCACCCCGTACTTGTCATCGGACCCCAAGAGCGTTCGCGCACCTAACCCCACCAACACACAACCCCCATCATGAGAGTGAGCTTGCATAAAGAGAGTCCACCCCCTACCTTAATGAGAGCCAGCTCTCAGCAAGCGAGAACAAGCGACGACCAAGCGACGACCAAGCGACAAGGACTCCACACCATGACCACCCCTGCCTCCACCTCCGCCTCCAACCCCACCGCCCCCCGCACCGTCTCCCTCCCCGGCGGACTCACCGTCACCATCCAGGAGTTCGGCGAGAACACCGAGGGCACCGGCGTGCTGGTACTCCACGGCGGCGCGGGCCCCCGCACGGTCGCCGGCATCTCCGCCGCCCTCTCCGAGCACGTGTACGTCGTGACGCCGACCCACCCCGGCTTCGACGGCACGCCCCGCCCGGAGCGCTTCGACACGGTCGCCGACCTGGCCATCGCCTACCTGGACCTGCTCGACACGCTGGACCTCAAGGGCGTCATGGTGATCGGCAACTCGATAGGCGGCTGGATCGCGGCAGAGATGGCCCTGCGCGACAACCAGGGCCGCATCGGCGCGCTCACCCTCCTCAACGCGGTCGGCATCCACGCCCACATGGCCGAGAACCGCGTCGTCGACCCGCGCACCCTGGCCCCCTCCGACGTCAGCCAACTCTCCTTCGCCAAGGCCGAGTTCCGCCCCGACTTCGCCTCCTTCACCGACGCACAGCGCGCCGCGGCCGGCGCCAACCAGAAGACCCTCGCGGTCTACGGCGGCGACCACTTCACCTACGACCCGAAGCTCCGCGCCCGCCTGCACCGCGTGACGGTCCCGGTCCTGGTCGTCTGGGGCGAGGAAGACGGCATAGCCCCCCTCAAGTACGGCCGCGGCTACGCCGACTCCTTCCCCAACGGCCACTTCGCCCCGATCGCCGACGCGGCCCACTTCCCCCAGATCGAGGCACTGGGCGCGACCCTGGGCGCGATCGGCACCTTCGTGAGCACGGTGGTGAAGCCGGGGGAAACGGACTGAGGTTGCTCCAGCCCGTACGCACAGCCGGGGCCCGGGTCGGTGACCTGGGCCCTGGCCGTCGTACCGGGTGACGAGCGCCGAAGCGCATCGGCGTTCCGACACAATGCAAGGGTGTCCCTTGACGCCATTGAGGCCATTGACGCCGTGGACTGGTCGGCGATACCCAACCCGACGTGGCATCGGTGCGACGATCCGGAACGGGTCGCTCACGCGCTACGGCTGCTGACGGTGTCCACCACGGCCAACGAGACGGGCGACGCCGCGTCTCTCCTTGCCGGTGGGGGCTTCGTCTGCGGCCACGCCGCCATGGTGTTTCCGGCGGCCTACGCCGCCACCCCGGTCCTGCTGGATCTCGTCGAGCACGGCCGGCGGCCGCGCATCAAGGAGGCAGCCCTCGGGCTCCTGGCAGACGCGCTGGGCTACTTCCCGACCGCCGGGCACAACCGGGTGGACACTCCCTACGGCACCGGCGTCCCGCTCTGCTGTGCCATCGCGCGCCTCATCCGCGGCCGTCGCAGCGCCCTTCTCGCCCAAGGTAATTACGGCAAGCGACTCCTGGCACAGGCAGAGCTTCACTGGCGGATGACCGTCGAGGAGACAGAACTCCACCCTGACGGCACTCTGACCGCCTTCGCCGCACTCGAAGGCACACCCTTCGAAACACCGGGCGAGGCCGAGGTGCACAGCGCGCGTTCCGAGCGACCCGCAACCTCCGTATGGATCGACACACTGACGGCCGATGCCTCAGGCGCCGCGTGCTTCCAGCTCGGGCACACACCGTACGAGGCACTCCCCGGTTCTGTCCTCTACCCAGCCGAGTGCGGCCGACGTGAGCACTGACCTCGTTGCCACTAGCCTGAACCCGTGTCGATGGATCAAGGGTCAGCCGGTGCCCTTCAGCTGAAGTGGGAACTCTCGGGGCATGGTTGGGCAAATTGCCACCTGGCCGATGACTCCCAGACGGCATCGGTGATCGCCAGCTACTGCACTGACGCGTTGGCGGACCTCGTAGCGGGAGCAGGCGAGCTGTACGGGCAGCAGCGCTCAGCCCGGTTCTTCTTCGACGCCGAGCCGCAGGAGCTTCGCTGGGTGCTCCGCCCGACGGATGACGCGGTCGACGTGACTATCCACCAGTTCCCCGACGTCTCCGTCAGCCCCGACCTTCCGGACTCCCACGGCACGGTGATGTGGCAGGCGACCTATCCACGTTCGGCATTCGCCCACGCTGTTCTGGAAGCGGCCCACACTGTGCTGAAGGAGCATGGCGAGGCCGGCTATCTCGCCAAGTGGGCCATGCATCCCTACCCCGTCGCACTCGTCCAGGACCTCCGCAGGCTGCACATCCGCGACGACACCTGCGACCTGCCCCACGACCTGTCGTGCCCGTAGGCAGCCCGCGCCGCTATCTCGGTTTCCGTTTCAGCCAGCTGAAGACCCTGGCCGGCCATCTCCTCACGCTCGCCCAGGACGGCACAGGCGAGGAGCAGCGGGTACCGGATCAGCGCACGGCAGGGGATTCCCAACCCCGCTTGGCCGAAGGTCAGCACGGCCGTAGGTCGGCAGGGGAATACGAGTCAGGAAATCCTGGCTCGGAGTGCAACTCGCCGCCCCCCGATATTCGTTGAGGGCGCGCCCGGTCGCCGTCATAGGGTCCATCCCATGCCGAGACATGCCTGGTTCGAGGTCGACGACCCGGACGACGAATGCGAGTTCACCGACGACGAGAGAGCCTTCGCCTCGGCGCTGAGCGAGCACTGCGCGGCTTGGGCGCCGGCCGATGTCACCGGGGAAGTCGGGCGCCCCGAGGACTGGGAGGCGCTGCTCGCCTGGGTCAGCCTGTCCGACCGGGCAGACCCTCAGCACCTGAGCCTGGTCGATCTGGGCGTGCGCCTGGTCGGCGACCGCGTCCGGGGCGATCGTCTGCACAATCAGCTGTATACGCTGCCGGATCGACCCCACGCGTGGGCACTTGACGCCACCGGAACGACGGACCAACTCGCCCAGGCCGCCGCCGACTGGTTCCGCACCGTCCTCGACAAACCGATCGTGCTGTACGTCTGGCTCCACGAGGGATACGCCTACGCGGCTCGCTACGCCTTCGCCGACAGTGGCGAGACGCTCTGCCAGAGTTACGCGAAGACAATCGCCCCGGACGGCCAGGCGGCCGAGTTGACCGCGGCGGGGCACGTGCACGGCAAAGGGTGGATCCAGACCACCGGCCTGCCAACTCCCAGTCTGTATCTGCACATCCGGGGCGACCTGGACAAGGCCGGCGTCACACCCGGAGTCCCGGCGAGGACCAAGCGCGGTCCCCTTCCAGGACTTTGGTACGAGTGAACGCCTCCCCCGCCTTGCGACGAACCCCCAGATCACAGACCTGGGGGTTCGTCGTGCAGGTGGCGATCAAAGGGGCTTGATCAGGGCAGCCTCACCACCGTGAAGTCGTCGCAATACCCCGCCGCCGAACCGGAGTTCTTGTAGCAGTACACCGACGCCGAGGTGGTGGAGACGCCCGTCGTGAAGAAGATCGGCTGCTGTGTGTACGTCGTTGTCGAGCCCCGCAGGTACGTCTCCGTGCCGCCGAAGCTCTTGACGCCGACCGCGACTTCCTCGCCCGCGGTGCCCACCTTCGCCCACGCCGCCAGCAGGTAACTGCCGCCGGACGTAAGGCCGGTGACCGTCTGGATGGCTCCGCTCGCGCTCGCCGCCGTCTGCAACGCGTACGTTCCGGTGCGGGAGTTGGACGCGACGACACTCGACGCCGTGCCCGTGCTCTGGGTCCACGGGGTCAACGCGCCTGATTCGAAGCCCGGGTTGGTGACCGCGTTCGTAGCCGACGACAGTGGTTCTACGGCCAGGTCGTCGCAGTAACCCGCGCCCGTGCCGCCCGCGTTCTTCCAGCAGTAGACCGTCGCCGAGGTCGACGACGAGCCCGTGGTGAAGACGATCGCCGCCTGGGAGTACGCCGTCGACGCCACGTTGGTGTACGTCTCCGTGCCGCCGAAGCTCTTCACTCCGATCGCCAGGGTCTCGCCCGCCGTCGCCACCTTGCCCCAGCCCGTCAGCAGGTACGTGGTGGAAGGCGAGAGGCCGGTCAGGGACTGGTTCGCGCCGCTGCCGCTTGCCGCGGTTGTCAACGCGTCACTTCCCGTACGGGAGTTGGACGCCGTCACCGAGGACGCCGTGCCGCTCGCCTGGGTCCACGGGGACAACGCGCCTGTTTCGAAGCCCGCGTTGGAGAGCAGGTTGCCGCCGGTGCCGTTGTACGCACCGATGTTGGGGGCCGCCGTAGCCGACACCGTGTTGCCGTACGCGTCGTAGCCGCCGTTGGACGCGATGACCGCGCCCGCCCGGATCACCGGGGACGACGGGTGGACCTGGTACGCGTTCTTGCCCGTGTACGACGACGACGTGTTCGTGTTGCCCGCGTTGCGGAACTCCGGGTCCGACGTCACCTTGGCCGCGTCCGCGGGCTCGCGGGACGGGTGGTTGCCGTAGAAGAGGTTGTTGGAGAACGTCGAACTGCCGGTGGTGGTGAAGTAGTTGCCGGAGCCGTAGTTGAAGATCGCGTTGTTCTGGAAGGAGAGGGCTCCGCTGATCGACGTGCCGGAGCGGGAGTACAGGATCGGCGTGCTCAGGCCGTCCCGCACCGAGAACGTGTTGTTGTAGAACTGGGGGATCGCTGACGTGCTGCCGCTCTGGTTCGGGACTCCGCCCACGAAGTGGAGGACTCCGCCGCCGTGGGTCTGGGTGCCTGACGTCGGGCAGCCCGAGTTGCTGCCGTCGTTCTCGCTGATGTTGTAGCGGACCACCGTGCCGTCGCTCGGGACCGTCGACGTGGGCTCGTTGGCGATGGTGAAGGGGGGCATCACCAGCAGGAAGCCGCCGAGGTTCTGGTGGCTGTAGTTGTACTGGAACGTGGTGTTGTGGTTGCCCCAGTCGACGTCGAAGCCGGTGCCGTCGGCGCCGTTGATGTGGCAGTAGACCTCGTTGTTCTGGACGACGGTGTTGCTGCTGCCGGACATCCAGATGCCGGCCGAGGCGCCGTTGCAGTACTGGCCGGACGGCGGGCAGGTCGACTTGGCGCCGCCGTAGCCCGCCTTGTTGCCGTCGATCAGGGCGCCGTCGTTCTTGACGACCAGGATGTCGTCCGCGCCGTCGTACGTCATCGTGTTGTTGCGGATGACCGTGCCGGTCGTCAGGCCTGTGCCCTGGCCGTCCGCGTCCGGGGTCACGGCGACTGCTATGCGGTCCACGTGGTCGAACGTGTTGTTCTCGACCACCACGTCGTTCCAGGTCGAGACGGGGGTCGTGTGGTCGGTCTGGACGCCGACGCCCGCGTTCGTCGCGTACCAACCGCCGCCGTAGCCAGCGATGTTGTGGATGTACATGTCGTGGACGCGGATGTGGTTCAGGACGCCGCCGGAGCTGTTCTCGGCGAGGACGCCCGAACGGTACGCGGGGGACGAGGAGTTGTCGATCAGCTCCAGGCCGCCGATGTCCCAGTACTGCTGGTTGAGGAGGTGGATGACCGCGCCCGTCGCGCCCGCCGCGTCGATGACCGGCTTCGCGCCCGAACCGTACGACGCCATCGAGATGTTGCTGCCGGAGGAGCCTGAACCGCCTGGGGCGAGTTGGCCGGTGCAGGTGGTGCCGGCCTTGAAGAGGATGCTGTCGCCTGCGGTGAAGGTCGTGCTGTTGACGGCCGTTGTCGAGTTCCAGGGGCTGGCGCTGGTGCCGGTGCCGTTGGAGGAGGCCGAGCAGTCCACGTAGTAACTCGTGCCAGCCGCCGAGGCGTTGGTCGCCGTGACGGGGACCAGCAGGGCGCCCGCCAGCGCCGCGATCAGGGCCAGAGCCCGCGGCCTTCGACTTCGGCGGGTGGCGAAAAGTGGTCCGTCGGTCGAACCGAATCTGCGACGCTTCATTGCGCGCTCCTTGGATGGGTGGATGTGTCCCTTGCCGCTGCGTGCGGCGAGATTCCCCTCTTCACCAGGCGCGATGACCGGTTGCCGCCGGTGCGCCTGGAGCGTGTGGTGCTGTCCCGACGCCGGATTCGACGGCGTCGGGGCAGCGCGAAGCCAACAGCCCCGCCGGGTAGAGAAGTTGGGCCGCTACCAGGACGCCAGTGAGCCGTCCGCGTTGCGCCACACCGGGTTGCGCCAGCGGTGGCCGCGTTCGGCGGCGGCGCGGACCTTGTCCTCGTCGACGGTGATGCCGAGGCCGGGGGCCGTCAGGCGGTGGATGTAACCGTCCTGGACCTCGAACGGCGAGGCGTCCGCGAGGTAGCCGAGCAGGCCGCTGCTGTCGCCGTAGCCGATGCCGAGGGACTGTTCCTGGATGAGGAAGTTCGGTACGGCGAAGTCGAGTTGGAGGCTTGCGGCGAGTGCGATGGGGCCCAGCGGGCAGTGCGGGGCGACGAGGACGTCGTAGGCCTCGGCCATCGCGGCGATGCGGCGGGTCTCCGAGATGCCGCCCGCGTGGCTGATGTCGGGCTGCGCCACCGCGATGCCGGCGCCGAGGACCTCCCTGAAGTCCCAGCGGGAGAAGAGGCGTTCGCCGGTCGCGATCGGGATGGAGGTCGCGCGGACCACGTCGCCGAGGTCGCGGGTGAACTCCGGGAGGACCGGTTCCTCCACGAACATCGGCAACAGCGGTTCCAGGTACGGGAGTACGCGGCGCGACATCGCTCCGCTGAAGCGGCCGTGGAAGTCAAGCGCCAGGTCCCGGTCGGGGCCGATGGCTTCGCGTACGGCGCTCACCCGGGCCACGATCGCGTCGATCGCGGCGGGGGTCGCGAGCGGCTCCAGTTGCGCGCAGGGGTTCATCTTCACGGCGGTCAGGCCCTTGGCGACCTGGCCCGCGGCCGACTCGGCGAGTTCCTCGGGACTCTCGCCGTAAAGCCAGCCGTAGATGCGGACGCGGTCGCGGACGTGGCCGCCGAGGAGCTGGTGCACGGGGACGCCGTGGGTCTTGCCCGCGATGTCCCACAGGGCCTGGTCGATACCGGCCAGCGCGCTGCTGAGGACCGGGCCGCCGCGGTAGAAACCGCCCTTGGCGAGCATCTGCCAGTGTTCCTCGATGCGGGCGGGGTCCTGGCCGATGAGGTAGTCGAACATCTCCTCCACCGCCCGGGCCGTGGTGTGGGCCTTGCCCTCCACGATGGGCTCGCCCCAGCCGGATATGCCCTCGTCGGTGTCGACGCGCAGGAAGAGCCAGCGCGGTTCGACGAGGAACAGCTCGTATCCGGTGATTTTCATGCTGCGGACCTCCGGGTCCTACGGGGCCTATGGGTACGGGGTCTACGGGTACGGGGTCTACGGGTGCCGGACCTGCGGGCACGGCGAACTGGCCGCGCCCTTACGGGTCTACGGGTCCTACGGGTCTACGGGTCCTACGGGTACGGGGAGCGGCTCTCCCTGACAGCGGACCCGGTGTCACTCCTGCGAGCTGATGCTGCGACCGCCGTCCACGACCAGGTTCTGGCCGGTGATGAACGACGCGTCGTCGGAGCCGAGGAAGGCGACGGCGGCGGCGATGTCCTCGGGTTCGCCGAGCCGCCCGACCGGGGTCCGGGCCGCCGTCTGGGCGCGGTACTCGTCCGGTGCGTCGGTCCACAGACCGGTCTCCACCGCACCGGGCACCACCGCGTTGAACCTGATCCGGCCCGCGTACTCGACCGCCAACTGCCGTACCAGCGCGCTGACTCCGCCCTTCGCCGCCGCGTACGCCGGGAAGCCGCTGAACCCGAGCACCGCGTGCACGGAGCCGGTGACGACGACCGCGCCGGCTCCGGATGCGGTGAGCAGTGGTACGGCCGCCCGGACGCCGTAGAAGACGGAGTCGAGGGCGAGGCGGAGGTGGTCGTGCCAGGAGGTGTCGTCGAGTTCGTGGATCGCGCCGGGGAGGTTGCGGCCGGCGTTGAGGTGGAGGAGGTCGAGGCGGCCGGTCCACTCCTCGACCGTCCGGACCGCCTCCGGCCAGGCCTCGGGGTTCGTGACGTCGAGCCCCAGGTGACGGGCGCGTCCGCCCTTGGCCCGGACCTCGTCGGCCACCTTCTCCGCACCGGCCGCGTCCACGTCCGTGACCAGTACGGACGCGCCCTCCTCGGCGAGACGGCGGGCGGTGGCGGCACCGATGCCGGACGCGGCGGCGGTGAGGAGGGCCGTACGGCCGGTGAATCGGGAGGCGTGGCGGTCGGGGTGGTTCTCGGGGGTGGTGCGGCTCATGGTGTTCCTCTCGGCGTGACCGGCCCGTCCGGTCATCCGTCGTACGTCCTACGGGCGTGCCCTTCCGGGTCGGCCTACGGCTCGGGCCGACCGGTCCGGTCAGGTCGTGCGGGTACTACGGGTCGTACGGGTCAGGCCGCAGTCGCGCACCCAGGTCGTACGGGTACTACGGGTACTACGGGTACTACGGGTACTACGGGTACTACGGGTCAGCTCGCCCCGGCGGGCATCGGCCCCGCCGTAGACCCCCGCAACACCAACCGCGGCTCGGTCGGTACCACCACATCCCCCGGTGACTCCCCCCGGATCTCCGCGACCAGCGCGTCGACCGCCGCCGTGCCCAGTTCGTGCAGCGGCATCGCGACCGTCGTGAGCGGCGGGGTCAGGTAACCGGCGACCGGGAGGTCGTCGTTGCCGACCAGGGAGATGTCCTCGGGGATGCGCAGGCCGCGCTCGTGGATGGCGCGCATCGCCCCGATGGCCTGGGCCAGCGAGCTGGTGTACAGCGCGGTGACCTGTGGTCGGCCCTCGACCGGGGTGAGGAGTTCGCGGGCGGCACCGGCGCCGCCCTCCTCGGTGAAGTCGCCGGAGGCCACCGGTGCCGCGACGAGTCCCAGTACGGCGGCGTGCCGCAGGAACGCGTCCCGGCGGTCCTCGCTGGGGGTGATCCCGGAGGGGCCGGCGATGTGGCCGATCACCCGGTGACCGAGTGCGTGGAGATGGTCCAGCGCGGTGACGCTGGAGCGGGCCACGTCCATCGTGACGTTGCGGCCCGAGTCCTTGACGGCGCGGTTGAGGAAGACGTGCGGAACCGGGTTGCGGCTCAGGGTCTCCAGTAGGGGGTGGTTGGGGCGGGCGGAGGCGATCAGCAGGCCGTCCACCCGGCCCTCCTTGACCAGGTCGTTGAAGGTGTCGTCGGCCTCCTGGCCGTCGAAGTCCTCGGCGAGCAGGGAGAGATAGCCCAGTTCACGGGCGCGTTGGTAGGCACCGCGCGAAATGGTCACGTACGTAGGGTTGTTGAGGGCCGGCACCAGCAGGGCCAGGGCGTGGGTGCTGGCCCCGGCCAGGGCGCGGGCCCCGGAGTGCGGGCGGTAGCCCAGGGCTTCGGCGACCTCGTGGACGCGCTGTCTGGTCTCGGGGCGGACGGACAGGTCCTGCCGTCCGTTGAGCACCTTGGACACCGTCGCCTTGGAGACTCCCGCCTCCCGTGCGACGTCCACCAGCCGTGCCCGTAGGGGCTGTTCAGCCACGCGAACCCTCCCTGTCAACGACGTTGTCGACCACTCTGCCAGCTGTGCGAATCGTCCCCGGCTGCCGTATTCGCCGGGGGTGTGGCGTTCGGCATGCGGTGTTGCGTTTGACCTCTTGACACCTTCTGGCGCCGCAACCTAGCGTTCGCCGAAGTCGTTGGTCAACCGGTTTCCTTGGATGGATTTCAGTGATATATCCATTCAGGCCCGGCAAAACATCACGGTCCACACGCGGTCCAGCACAGTCCAGCACGGTCCACGCACAGCCGACGGGACTCGGCGAGCATCGCGGACCGTCAACTTTCTTCACAAACCCCTGCAAGCACGACGAAATCGGCATGCGCCGATGATGGGTGAGGTGTGCAATGAAGCGCTCCGGGAGACTGCTCGCGGTCGCCACCACGGTCGCCGCCCTGGCGACGTCGCTCGCCGCCTGTGGCGGCAGGTCCGACTCGACCTCGGCGGACGGGACGGTCACGCTCCACGTGGAGGCGTGGAAGGGCGGCGGCGCGGAGCCGGCGAACATCGCGGAGATCAACAAGGCCTTCGAGAAGGCGCACCCGAAGATCAAGATCGACTTCAAGTACACCACCGCGGACCCGACCTACACGCAGAAGCTGCAGCCCGAGCTGCTGGGCGGCAAGGCCGGCGACGTCATCATGGTCGACGCGGACAAGATGAAGAAGTGGGGCGCCTCCGGCTACCTCGCGGACCTCTCGAACGAGTCGTGGGTCAGCTCCATATCCTCGGCGGCGAAGCCGTTCACGCAGAGCGACGGCAAGACGCTGGCCATGCCGATGGAGCTGATCGGCATCGGGCTCTACGCCAACATGGACCTGCTGAAGAAGGCCGGGATCACCGAGGTGCCCGCCGACTGGCCGACGTTCCTCGCCGACCTCGCGAAGCTCAAGAAGGCCGGGGTCACACCCATCTCGCTGCCGGACAAGGCGGGTTGGACCGGCAGCTCCATCTTCCAGGCGAGCGGTTCGACGACCGTCTACCAGAAGAACAAGCAGTGGGACGCGGACTTCCTGGCCGGCAAGGCGTCCTTCGGCTCGGACTGGAAGGAGCCGCTCGACCAGCTCAAGTCCCTTGGTGTCAAGGGCTATGTGAACTGGAAGAACGAACTCGGCGTCGACGAGTGGTCCCAGGGCCCGCAGGACTTCAGCGCCGGCAAGAGCGCGTTCTGGTACCAGGGTGCCTGGCAGGTCTCCAACATCAAGAAGGCCGGTTTCCCGGTCTCGTTCGCGCCCTGGCCGGGCGGCGCCGCGGGCACCAAGCCGAACGCGATGCTGTTCTCCGGTACCGCGTGGGGGGTCAACTCCCAGTCACAGCACGCGGATGCGGCGAAGGAGTACGTCAAGTTCTGGTCGCAGAGCGCGAATCTGGCGAAGTACCTGGACGCAGAGCACGCCGAGTCCCCGTTCACCGGCGGCACCACGCCCGACTCGACGGAGACGACGATCTTCAACACCGCCTTCAACGAGGGCCGTTACCGCGTGCTGCCCTCCAACACCTGGTACGGCACCCAGGCGGAGACCGACACCGGCTCCAAGATCCAGTCGTTCCTGCTGGGCCAGTCCGACGCGGCGAAGACGCTGAAGGACATCCAGACGGCGGCGTCCGCCAAGTAGCCGCTTCTATGCGGACGTTGGGCTGCCCGGCCAGTCGAACACCGGCCGGGTGGCCAGACCGGCGGGCGATCGGGCCGGCCGTACGGGACCGCCGCGGCCCGCCGACTCCCGCCTCGCTCACCCCCGTTACGCCCACTCCCCCAAGGGTCCTGTCGGCCAAGGAGGTTGATCCCCCGTGTTCCACCGACGGCGTGCCACCATGGCCGCCTTCCTGCTCCCCGCGATCGCCGTGTACGCGCTCTTCATCCTGTATCCGCTGTTCAAGGGCGTGTACTTGAGCTTCACCGACAGCGTCGGCGGCCCGATCTCCCACTTCGTCGGCACGGACCAGTACAAGGCGATGGCGGACGACCCACAGGTCTCCGCGGCCCTGTGGCACACGGTCCTCTACGCCGTCGTGGTCGTCGTCGTGCAGAACGGCCTCGGGCTGCTCTTCGCGTCGATGTTGTTCCGCCGCCCGAGGGTCCGGAAGGCCCTGAACGTCGTCCTGTTGACCCCGACGCTGATCTCACCGCTGATGGCCGCGTTCATCTGGTCGTACCTCTTCGCACCGAACGGCGGCCTCAACGCCCTGCTCGACGGGGTCGGCCTCGGCGCGCTCAAGCACGTCTGGCTCGGCGACCCGTCCACCGCGCTGTACTCGGTGGCGACGGTCAACATCTGGATGTTCACCGGCTACTCGTGCGCGATCTTCCTCGCCAGCTACATGAGCATGCCGACCGAACTCCTGGAGGCCGCAGCCCTCGACGGCGCGAGCGGCTGGCGGCGCTTTCGCAGCATCGAATGGCCGCTGCTGGCACCGGCGTTGACGGTCAACGTGACACTCAGCCTGATCGGTTCGCTCAAGGTCTTCGAGTTCCCGCTCGTGCTGACCAACGGCGGCCCGGCCGGCGCCACCGACACCCTGACCCTGCTCGTCTACCGGAACATCTTCGGCGGCGGGAAGTTCGCCTACGGCGTCGCCCTCGCGGTGCTGCTCCTCGTGACCGTGGTCGTCCTGTCCAGCGCGACCAACTCCCTGCTCAGACTGCGCGAACGGCGCGTGTGACGCCGTACGGACGCCTCCCAGGACGTACGCACCCCGTCGGCACCGTTGGAATCGGACGGATCACCCCATGACCTCACCCCTCTCAACCGCGGTCCCCGCGAAGGAAATTGGCCGCCCCACCGGGAAACGTGACGCGCCGCAGCCCCGCACCGCCGAGCCATGGACGCCGCGCAGGCTCGCCGCCGGGCTCGGCACCGCGGTGCTCTGTCTCGGCACGGTCCTCTTCGTGCTGCCGTTCGTGTTCACGATCGTCACCTCGCTGCGCACGGCGGCGGACGTGGCACGCTCCCCGCTGGGCGTGCCGCACTCCTTCACGCTGAAGAACTTCACGCGGGCCTTCAACCAGATCCACTACGGCACCAGCACCCTCAACACCCTTCTGATCACCGGGCTTTCGTGCGCGCTGATCACGGTGCTCGGCGCGCTCGCGGGCTACCCGCTGGCCCGGATCACCGCGGGCTGGTCGACGGCGGTGTACCGGCTGTTCATCCTCGGCACGTCGATCCCGGTGTTCGTGGTCGTGGCACCCCTGTACCTGCTGATGCGCGACCTGAACCTGCTGGACACCTACGCGGGCGTCGTCTTCATCTACACCGCGCTCAACCTGCCGTTGGCCGTGTTCTTCTACACCAGTTTCATCCGCCAGGTCCCGACCGACCTGGAGGAGGCGGCGGCCCTCGACGGCTGCGGCGCGCTGCGCACCTTCTTCGTCATCATCCTGCCGCTGCTACGGCCGGTCACCAGCACCCTGTTGACCTTCATCTCGCTCCAGATCTGGAACGACCTGCTGGTCCCGCTCGTATTCCTCCAGGACCCGGGCAAGCGCACGGTCATGGTGAACGCGTACTCCTTCATCGACCCGCACACCGTGCAGCCGACCACCCTCTTCCCCGCGGCCCTGTTGGGCGTGCTGCCCCTCTTCGTCATCTTCATCTTCTTCCAGCGCCAGATGGTCGCCGGGATGTCGGCGGGAGCGGTGAAGTGACGGAGGATCAGAATCTCGAACGGCCCGCTCCCACACCCCAGTTGATCAGCACCCACGTCATGGCCATCCTCAGGTCGGCCGACGCGTCCGGGCTGCCCGCCGCGGCCCGTGCGCTCGCGGCCGGCGGGGTCACCTGCCTGGAGGTCACCCTCACCACCGGGGGCGCGCTGGACGCGATCGCCCGTATCAGGGACGAACTCGGCGCCGCCGTCTCGGTGGGTGCCGGTACGGTCCTCACCGCGGCCGACACCCGGGACGCGCTGGCGGCGGGCGCGGAGT
Source organism: Streptomyces sp. N50 (assembly GCF_033335955.1). Classification (GTDB taxonomy): domain Bacteria; phylum Actinomycetota; class Actinomycetes; order Streptomycetales; family Streptomycetaceae; genus Streptomyces. The sequence continues at coordinate 4,733,109 of NZ_CP137549.1, read as the reverse complement.
TCCTGGTCGCGCCCAACGTCGAACCGGACGTCATCCGGGCCGCTGCGGATCTCAACGTCCCCTTCTATCCGGGGGCTTGGACGGCGACCGAGGTGATCACCGCGTGGCGGGCGGGCGCGGCCGCCGTGAAACTCTTCCCGGCGTGCACGGGCGGCCCGACCCACCTGGCCCAACTCCGCGCCCCGCTACCGGAGATACCGCTCATGGCGGTCGGCGGCGTGGACCTCGAAGCGGCGGGTCAGTACATGGCCGCGGGGGCGCTCGCCGTGGGCGTCGGCTCCCCGCTGCTGCGCGGCGCCGACCGGGACCCCGCCCCGGAGGCGCTGAGCGCCCTCACGGCACGGGCACGCGCACTGCTGAAGACGGTCAGGCCCGACACCGGGGCCGAGGAGAGACTTCTGTGAACACCCGCAAGCCTGTTGAGGGTGACGAGCCCTACCTCGTCACCGTGGGCGAGACCCTGGGCGTCCTGTCCGCCGCCGGACCCGGCCCGCTCGCCCTGGGCACCACCCTGCGCCTCGGCATCGCCGGCGCGGAGTCGAACGTGGCCGTCGGCGTCAGCCGCCTGGGCGGCCGGGCGACGTGGATCGGCCGGGTGAGCGACGACGAGCTGGGTGAACTGGTCCTACGGGAGCTGCGGGCCGAGGGCGTCACGGCGCTGGCGGTCCGCGATCCGGCGCCGACCTCCCTGCTCCTGAAGGAGAAACGGACGAGTACGCAGCACCGGATGCGGTACTACCGGACCGCGACGGCAGGTGTGCGCCTGTCCCCCGAGGACATCCCGGAGGAGGTGGTGGCGGGGGCGGCGGTCCTCCACATCACCGGCATCACACCGGCGTTGGGGGAAGGTCCGGCGCGGGCGGTCCGCCGTGCGGTGGATGTGGCAAGAGAAGCAGGGGTGTTGGTCTCCCTCGACATCAACTTCCGTTCCCTGCTCTGGAACGAGGACGAGGCGAGGAAGGCGGTCCTGCCCCTCCTCCGGGACAGCGACCTGGTGTTCGCGGGCCCGCACGAGGCACGGCTGGCGGTACCGGACCGCCACGAGCCCGAGGAACTCGCCAAGGGGATCTGTGAGTTGGGCCCGACGGGCGCGGTCATCAAGCTGGGCGCGGAGGGAGCCTTCGCGCTCGTCGACGGCCGCCCGTACCGCCAACCCGCGCTGCCTGCACGGGTCTACGACTCGGTGGGTGCCGGAGATGCCTTTGTGGCGGGCTACTTGGCCGAGCTGCTGGCGGGCGCCGCTCCCGAAATCCGGCTGGACACGGCGGCCCGGCTGGGCGCGTTCGCGGTCGGCACGGAGGGCGACTGGGAGGGGCTGCCGCGCCGTGCCGAACTCGCGCTGCTGGATCACCACGACGACGTACTCCGCTGAGGGACTGAACTCATATGTCACGAAAGACAGTTGACGGTGCATCAATCATGGCTGGAGCAGGGGTGGTTGCCGTCCTGACCGGTTCGTACACGCCGGACACGGGTGGTGAGGGCGTCGGCGTGACGGCGCTGCGTCTCACGCCGGGGGACGGCGCTCCGAGTGTGGTGGACGCGGTGGCGGCGAGCGGTGCGTCGTACCTGGCGGCGCACCCGACCCTGCCCGTCGTCTATACGACGCACGAGTCGACGCCGGGGGCGGTGAGCGCGTTCGGCCTCCGGGAGGGCGCGGCACCGCTACCGCTGGGAGCACCCCTGACCAGCGGCGGCGCGAACCCGTGCCACCTGACCGTGCACCCGGGCGGCGAGTACCTCCTCACCGCCAACTACGGCACGGACACGCTCCCCGGCACGGTGGCGGTCCACCGTCTGGACGCCGACGGCAGGCTCGTGGACCTGACGGACGTGGTCGAGCACAAGGGTTCGGGCCCGGTGACCGGCCGCCAGGAGGGCACCCACGCCCACCAGGTCGTCGTGGACCCGGCCGGCCGCTACATCCTGGCCACCGACCTCGGCGCGGACACGGTGTTCACGTACGAACTGGACACCGACGCGGGCAAGTTGAAGCTGGTGTCCGCGTCCCAAATCCGCCCGGGTTCCGGCCCCCGCCACCTCGCCTTCGCCCCGAGCGGCGACCTGGTCATCAGCGCCGACGAACTCTCCTCGACGGTGACCTGTCACCGCTACGACGCCGAGACGGGCACCCTGCACGAGCTGTCGCGGGTGCCGGCGACAGCCGTAGCGGATATCCCCAACCAGCCGGGTGGCATTGTGACTTCGGACTGCGGGCGATACGTCTGGGTCACCAACCGGGGCGCGGACACGGTGGCGGCGTTCCGGATCACGGGGGCGGAGCTCGCGCCGCTCGGTGAGGTTCCGAGCGGGGGTAGCTGGCCTCGGGGGCTGACCGCGGCGCCGGGGTGTCTCCTGGTGGCCAACCAACACAGCGGGACTGTCGCGGTGTTGGGGGTTTCGGGGGACGGGTCGTTGGTGGAGGCGGGGGCGGCGGTGGTCGCCGTGGCGTCGGTGGTGTGTGCGCTTGCCGTGTGACGGTCCGATCCGGCCGGGCTAGAGGTAGGAGCCCATCAGGCCGCGGTCCACCGTGATGGTGGCGCGATCCAGCGCGGGCAGCCCCAGGTGGTCACAGATCAGCTGGGTCAACTGCTCCTCGTAGGTCTCGCTCCTGTGGTCCAGTCCGGCCGCCGTGATGAGTGGGGCCAGCTTGTTGGGCCAGTACGCCCCGGCGTAGTCGGGATCCTCGTAGTCGACGCAGGACGAAGTCTGGCCGTCCTTGTAGTGGTACGCGTGGGGTCCGTGGCCCTTGGCGATGGACGGGTTGGGGACGAACACCACCAACTCCGCGCCCTGGGGGCACAGTTCGCGGTAGTTGACGCCCTCGTAGTCGTTGCGGGCGGGGTTGAACATGTGGTGCACGATCACACCCCAGTCGCCGGGTGCCGGGGCCTTGCCGTAGGCGAACGGCGGGCGGTGTTGTGCGGACAGTCCCTCGGCGAGGGCGGCCGGGGCGGTTCCCTTGAAGTAGACCAGGACGGTTTCGTCTTCTCCGTGTCGGTCTTCGTCCATCCATGCCATGACGCCGTAGCGGATCCAACTAGTCATGTTCAACAACGTATTGGACGCCACTGACAAACCGGCGGACCTCGCCGACGCGCCGCCGCGCCGCCCTGGCGCCCCTGCGATGGAGGCGGCGTAGTAGGTGATTTCGGTGCGGTTGAAGGTCGTGGCGGACAGTGTCCGCTCATCAAGAACCAGCCCGCGTAGTCCTGTTCGCGCCTGGTGATCAGGGTTTCGGGGAGGTCGAGTACGTCGAGCGCGGTCAGCGGGGCCTGGTCGCCCAGACCGCGATGGCGATACCCGTCCTCAGCCCCGCCATCGCCGCGCGCGATCGAAGCCGTAGGGATGCAACGCGCGCGGCTCCAAACCGCCCTGGACAGTGCGGAGTTGCCCGAGCGCGACGCCGAGGACCACGCCACGCACATCACGGCGGTCAATCAGTCGCTGGCCGTGATGAGCAGGGCCGTGATGAGCAGGGCCGTGATGAGCAGGGCCGGGGCGAGCGGGGAGCAGCTCGGGGCGATCGTCGACATCAGCATGAGCGCGCTCGCGCAGGCGTTGCGCGGCCGAGGTTAGAGCGCGCGCTCAGGGCACGCCCCGGGCCCGTATCAGCGGAACGCGTCCACATGGCGCGCGGCCCAGTCCGCGAACGGGCGCGGGGCGCGGCCGAGGACCCGTTCGACGTCGGGGCTGATGCGCAGTTCGGCCGGGCTGGGGGAACCGAGGATGGTCAGGGTGTCCTCGGCGAGTTCCGCCGGCATGCTCTGGGACATGGCGGCCTTGGCCTCCTCGCGGGTGAGGTCGTGGAACCGTACCGGCGAGTCCAGCGCGGCGGCGATGGCCTCCGCCTGCCCGCGCGGGGTGATCACCTCCGGGCCGGTCAACTCGTAGACCTCTCCGGTGTGTTGGTCGTCCAGCAGACAGGCCGCCGCGACCTCGGCGATGTCCGCGGGGTCGAGGATCGGCAGCCCGATGTCACCGAAGGGCGCGGCTACGACCCCTCGCGTGCGGATGGACTCGGCCCACCACAGCGCGTTGGAGGCGAAGCCGCCCGGCCGCAGGATGGCCCACTCCAGGCCGGACTCCCGCAGTACGTCCTCCAGCACGCGCATCGCGACCCGCGTCGCGCCGAACGGCCTGGTCGAGACGCCCTGGGTGGAGAGCAGGACGACCCGGCGGACCCCGGCCGCGTCGGCCACGCCGATGATGTCGGCCGGGTTGGCTCCGGTGGCGTGCAGGTCGCCGGAGAGCAGCAGGAACAGCGCCTTCGCTCCGGCCAACGCGGGCTTGAGGCCTGCCGGTCGGGCGAGATCGGCGGCCACATGGCGGACGCCGTCCGGCAACGGCGCCTTACCTGTCCGCGTCGCCGTCGGCGCGTGCCGCGACACCGCCGTCACCTGCTGCCCCGCCTCCGCCAGCGCCCGCGTCAACGGCCGGCCGATGTTCCCGGTAGCCCCGGTCACCACGATCATGTTCAGCTCCCTTGTCGCCTGTACTTCTACGGCCGTCACGCTAGAAGCTGGGCTAACTTTTGGTAAGGACATACCCCGAGGTAAGCTCATAACATGACGGAAGGCGTGCAGGAGAGAAGGGGCGAGCCGGGTCCGCGGTATGAGGTGTTTCACACCGACTGCCTCGCCCGCGACATGGTCGACCACGTGACCAGCAGATGGGGCGTCTGGGTCCTGATCGCCCTGCGCGGCACCAGCCTCCGCTTCTACGAACTCCGCGAGAGCATCCAGGGCATCAGCGAGAAGATGCTCGCCCAGACCCTCCGCACCCTGGTCCAGGACGGCCTCCTCTGGCGCGAGGTCGAACCGACGACACCACCCCAAGTCACGTACGGACTCACCGAGTTCGGCCGGGAGGTCGGCGAACCGCTGTCGGAACTGTTCGACCGGATCACGCGGCGGTTGTCGGCGGACGGCGCGGGACAGCGACCCCGGCCCGGCTCCCCCACCTAGGCGCGTCGAGCGGCAGCTCCCCTTGCTCCCGCTCCTCGCCCACCCTCACCGCGCCCGTCCCCCGGGTCGCCCCACCCCCGGCAACACCTCCGCACAAGCCACCGCATACGGCCAGATCGCCGCCCCGATCTCCTCCGGCGTCCCCGGGCAGTCCCGTCGTAGCCAATCCATGACCGTGCCCAGTACCGCCCCCGCCAGGAAGGCGGAGACCGGGTCGTGCGGGAAGTCGTCCGCGGCGGATCCCTCATCGGCGTCCAGGCCCCGGCTGACGCGGGCCGCCAGTGTGATCCGGTGGAGGAGGTGGTTGATCATGCGGGCGCTGCCCTCGTCGCAGAGGAGCGCCCGGTACAGGGGGGCGTTGGCGGCGACATGGGTGAACAGGGCCGGCAGAGGGTTCGGCAACGGGGCGCCGTCCGGGGTCAGTTGGCTGTGTGGGATCGGGGCCACGGCCACCAACTCGTCGTACGTCGACGTGCAGGCCGCCACCGCGAGGTCGTGGACGTCGACGTAGTGCTCGTAGAACGTCGAGCGGTTGACGCCGGCGCGTTTGGTGAGGTCGGCGACGGATATCTGGCGCAGTTCGCGCTCGGTGATCAGGTCGCGGAGGGCGGATTCCAGGGCGGCGCGGGAGCGGAGGACCCGGCGGTCGGGGAGGCCGTGGCGTTCAGGGGGTTGCGCTGGCATGCCGTAACAGTATTCTCCCCAACATCTGCTGGTTATCCGACAGTTGTTGGATAGGAGTCCCCCATGGCCACGTTCGTTCTCGTGCACGGCGGCAGTCACGGCGGTTGGTGCTATCAGCGCGTCGCGCGGATCCTGCGGGCGGGCGGGCACGACGTCCACGCCCCGACACTCACCGGGCTCGGTGAGCGCGCCCATCTGCTCACGCCCGGGGTCGATCTCGACACCCACATCACCGATGTCGTTCAACTCCTCGTGTATGAGGGGCTGTTCGACGCCATTCTGGTCGGGCACAGCTACGGCGGCATGGTCATCACCGGTGTCGCCGACCGCGCCCTCGACCGCGTCGGCCACCTCGTGTACCTGGACGCGGCCACCCCGGCGAACGGACAGTCCCTCGCCGAACTGGCACCGGAGTTGATGGCCGCGTCACGGGCCATGGGGCGGGTCGTCGACGGGGTGGAGCTCGTCAACTTCCCCGGTGAAGGACCCATGCCCCACTACGGGTTGACCGATCCGGACGACATCGCCTGGCTGGCGCCGAAGATCACCCCGCATCCGTGGAAGTGCTTCGACCAGCCGCTGCGGCTCCACGACGAGGCGGGCGTGCGGGCGCTTCCGCAGTCCCAGATCGTATGCACCTCGACGCTGCCGTACCGCGATCCGGCGGACCTCCAACCGGCGCGCGCGGCTGGGCGGTTGTGGGACATCGACACCGGCCACGATCTGATGGTGAGCGAGCCGCAGGCCGTGGCCGGGTTCCTGGAGCTGGTGGCGGCGGCATGACGGCCGGCCGGTAACCGGCTCACAGAAACAGCTGACCGTCAGTCACATTACCGAAACGTAACCTACCGACGGGTATCACGAGTAACTTACCCGCAGGTAAGTTCCAGGCGAACCATTCTCCGGACGGCCGCTCCACAGGAGGTTCGCCATGCCCGCACGCATGCCCGCACGCATCCCCGCCCGCACCCGACACCTGCTCGCCGCCGCGATCACCGCCGCCGCCTGCCTCTCCGCCCAGTGCCTCGCCCTCACCAGCGCCAGCGCCTCGGACGAGGTCGTCTCCCGAGGCGTCACCATCCCCGCGTTCTACAACCCGCCCACCACCCTGCCCGCCGCCGACGGCACCGTCGTCCGCAGCGAGCCCCTCCCCCTCGCCCTGAGCCTCCCCGGCCTCGACGGCAGCACCCTGCCCGGCACCGCGACCCGCCTGATGTACAAGTCCACCGACTCGAACGGCCGGCCCGTCGCCGTCACCGGCGCCTACGTCGAACCCTCCGCCGACTGGTCCGGCGCCGGTCCGCGCCCCCTCGTCGCCGTCGCCCCCGGCACCCTGGGACAGGGCGACCAGTGCTCCGCGTCCATGGGACTGGAGCACCCGCTGTCCCTCAACAGCCAGACGGTGTCGGTCGGTTACGAGGATCTGGCGATCTACCGGCTGCTCGCCGAGGGTGTCGCCGTCGTCGTCACCGACTACGTGGGGCTGGGCGCCACCGACCGGCTGCACACCTACGTCAACCGGATCGACGAGGCACACGCGGTGCTGGACGCCGTGCGCGCCGCGCGCTCCCTCGACGGGGCAACTGTCAGCGCCGCCTCACCAGTTGGGCTCTACGGCTACAGCCAGGGTGGCGGGGCGACCGCGGCCGCCGCCGAACTCCAGTCCTCCTACGCCCCCGACGTCACCCTCGCCGGAACGTACGCCGGTGCCCCGCCCGCCGATCTGACCTCCGTCACCAAGGCCATCGACGGCAGCGAACTCGCGGGCGCGCTCGGCTGGTCGCTCAACGGGTTCCTGCAGTCCGACCCGGATCTGAAGCCGCTTGCGGAGGCGCATCTCAACGACGCCGGGAAGGCCGCGCTCACCGATCTGTCGACGATGTGCGTCGGGGACGCGCTGTTCGGCTACGGCTATACGCGGAGCAGCAGTTGGACCACCGACGGGGAGTCCGTCAGCGACATCATCGCCTCGACTCCCGCACTCCAGACGTTCCTTGACGAGCAGCGCATCGGCAGGCTGAAACCCTCCGGGCCCGTCCGGCTCGCCACCGGCGTCAGCGACAACCTCGTCCCGCACGCGCAGGCCCGCCGACTCGCCCTGGACTGGTGCGCGTTGGGCGGCGACGTCACGTACAAGGCCGTCGTCCTGCCCAGTGTCGGCAGCGCGCTCCTCAACCACTTCGCGCCGCTCCTCACCGACCAGGGCGACGCGATCTCCTGGCTCACCGACCGCCTCGCGGGCCGGCCCACCGCCTCCAACTGCTGGTCCATGCCGGTACAGCCCTGACGGTCACCGGTCCGCCAGTCTCCTCGCGATGTTGTGCACGACGACCGACGCGAACTCCGCCGCGCTGTCGCACAGTTGCCGGGTCGGCTCCGGGGCGTAGACCGTCAACTGGACGATTTCCGTGGTGCGTTCGCCGACGGAGTCCGTGTAGGTGCGGTGCGGGGTGCGTACGGTGCAGCTGTCGTCCTCGACGTCGTTCGCGATGTAGTAGCTCTTGGTGCCGGCGACGTTCACCAGCGTTCCGTCGTCGCCGTCCAGCGAGTTGTCCCGGCTGAACTGGATCTGCACCTCGCGGTCGCCGTTCCCGTCGCTGGACCAGTCGCACTCCCAGGAGCCGAAACCGCGGTCCTGGTTGGCGGCCTGAACCCCGGGCAGCCGCTTGAGTTCGGCGGCATCGAGCAGCGTGCAGGCGTCGAGGCCGGCCAGGGACTCCGCGGCCGGCGCCACCGTACGCCGGGGTACCGGGCCGTGGGCCAGCACGCCGACCACGTGATCGGTGGCCGTGTCGGCCAGTTGGCAGGGGTCGGGTGCCGGGTCGCCCAACTGGTGCCCGCTCACCTTGACTTGTCTGCCGTCCGGGGTCAGCACGGCCCGTTCGCAGAACTCCTTGTCCCGCTTGAGCGTCACGACCGTGAGCTGGGTGCCGGGTACCAGATGGGTGCTCTGGATGTTGTCGAAGGTGTCCCGGTCGGAGTCGAGGTCGACCTGCACATCCGCGTTGTCGTCACCGCTGTTGCTGAGCACGATGACGTCGCACCGGTCGAGCTCGCCGTAGTCCGGGTCCAGCACGGTGTCCCCGAACCGGCTCAGCGAGGCCGCGTCGATCAGCCCGCAGGGGTCGGCCGTGCGCTCGTCGCCGATGGTGCCGGCCCGTGCCGCGGCCGAGGGCTTCGCGTCGGTCCGGGCGGTGTCCGTGCCGTCCGAGCCCTTCGAGTCCCAGGGGGCGAGGAACACCAGCCCGGCCGCGAGCGCACCGGCCGTGACCACCGCCGCGGCCGTGATCGCCAGGGCGCGCGGGCGCCTGGTCGGGACCGTGACGGCGTCCCGGGTACGGCGCAGGGCCTGGCCCAGCCGGATGGTCGGGGAGGTGAGCGCGAGGGTGCCGCGGTCGATCCGGTCCTGGACGTCGGCGGGCGGCGGGGTGGCACTCCGCAGCAGCTTGAGCGCCCGCACGGCGTCGGGCCTGTCCCGGGGCTCCACCTCCAGCAACTCGGCCAGCGGTCCCGTCAGTTGACCGGCCCGGCTCGTCGGCTCGATGCGTCCCTCGACCGCCCGGGCCAGATACGTCATGAGGTGCTCGGCCTCGCCGTACGGCGACTGCCCCTCGACCGCCGTGAACAGCGAGGCGCCCAGGGAGAACACGTCCGCCTTCTGGCCGACCGGCTGCCCCTTGGCCACCTCGGGGGCCAGATACCGGGGTTTGCCGCGCACGCTGCCCGTCGCGCTCTGGGTGACGTCGTTGCCCAGGGCCCGGGAGATCCCGAAGTCGGTGAGTCTGGCGACGCCTTCGTCGGTGACGAGGATGTTCTCCGGGGTCACATCGCCGTGCACCACGCCCGCGCGATGCGACTTGACCAGCGCGTCCGCGATCTGGCAGCCGATCGACCCGGCCTCCTCCGGCGCCAACGGGCCGCGATCCGCCATGAGTTGGGCGAGGCTGCGGGAGGGGACGTACTCCATGACGATCCAGCAGGTGGTGCCCTCGTCGATGTAGTCGAAGACGGCCACGATGTTCGGGTGGTGCAGCCGCCCTGCGTTTCGCGCCTCGTCCATGAGCCGCCGGGTGGCCCGATCGTCGTCCAGGCGTGCGCACTTGACCGCGACCCAGCGCTGCAGCCGCTCGTCCCACGCCCGCCAGACGACGCCCATGCCGCCGGTGCCGATGGGCTCGTGCAGGAGATACCGGCCGTCGATCCTGTCCCCGGCCGCTGGCGTCACCGACACCGTCCCACCCCTCGCCCTCACGCACGCATGCACTCACTCACGGTTCTGACGGGTAACGGAGTGTACAGACCGGGTACTTGGCGGTGATCGGATTCACGGGACTTCGAAGGGACCCACCCCGAACCACCACACCCTTCGGCGGCAACCACCTTCTCCTCCAAGAGAATTGAGTTTCCGTTTACTGACATCGCCATACTCATTCGCGCTACGCTCCCGGCGACTCGCACTCCCCCTACGGTTGCCGGAGTCCCCCCATGACCGAACGCACCTCCCCCCACCCCACCCTCAGCCGCCGCAGCCTGCTCGCCGCGACGGCGATCGGCGCGGCGGCCACCCTGGCCGGCACCACCAAGGCACACGCGGCGACCGCGCCCGCCGTCACCGAACTCCGCGAACGGGCCGTCGTCGTCGGCACCGGTTTCGGCGGCGGAGTCACCGCGTTACGGCTGGCCCAAGCCGGCGTCTCCACCATGGTGTTGGAGCGCGGAAAGCGCTGGCCGACCGGCCCGAACGCGACGACGTTCTGCCGCTTCGCGACCATGGACAACCGCTCCGCCTGGCTCACCGACCACGCCGTCGTCGGCGGCGGCACCCAGACCTGGACCCCCTACACGGGCGTCCTCGAAGCCGTCGTGGGCAACGGCATGACCGCCATGTGCGGAGCGGCGGTCGGCGGCGGATCGATCATGTACCACGGCATGACCCTGCAGCCCACGAAGTCCGACTTCGCCACGTCCATCCCCCAGGCGGCCGGCCTCTACGACGACCTCGACCTCTGGGCCTACCCGACCGTCTCCCGGATGCTGGACATCTCCACCATCCCCTATGACGTGCTCGCCTCCGACCCCTACAAGTCGTCCCGGCTCTTCCAGGACATCGCACCGAAGGCGGGCCTGACCCCGTTCAAGGTGCCGCTGCCCATCGACTGGGCTTACGCACGGGGGGAGTTGGCGGGTCTGTACGACCCGACGTACACCACCAGCGACATCGCCTTCGGCGTCAACAACGGCGGCAAGCACTCCATCGACGTCACCTATCTCGCGCAGGCTGAGTCGACCGGACTCGTGCAGGTCGCGCCCCTCCACATCGTGCGCGATCTCGCGATGGACGCGAACAAGAAGTGGGTGCTGTCCGTCGACCGCATCGACACCGCGGGCACCGTCCAGGAGCAGATCCGGATCACGGCGGACGCGGTCTTCCTCAACGCGGGTTCGCCCGGGACCACCCGTCTCCTGGTCAAGTCCCGTGCCAAGAACCTGATTCCGGACCTGCCCGACGCCATCGGCACCGGCTGGGGCAACAACGGCGACCGCATCTGGGCCTGGATCAACCCGACCGGCGACGCCGGAACCCAACAGGGCGGCCCGGCCTGCGTCGGCGGCCGCGACCCGAGCAGCGCGATCCCGCTCACAGTCGTGCACGCCGGATCTCCCATACAGCAGACGGGAGTTACGGCCCTGACCGTCGTCGGCTTCGGCATCGTCGACGGCGCGGGCACCTGGGCCTACGACGCCTCGACCGACGACGCGGTCCTCACTTGGCCGACGGACACCGACGCCGAGTTGCAGACGCTGATCGCCGGCAAGATGCAGGACATCGCCACGGCGGGCGGCGGCCTGATGATCGACACCAACGCCCAAGCCCCCTCCACCTGGCACTCGTTGGGCGGAGTCCCGTTCGGCGACGCCGTCGACCTCACCGGCCGCGTGCTGGGCCACAAGGGTCTCTACGTCCTCGACGGCGCCCGCATCCCCGGCTCCACCGGCGCCTGCAACCCGTCGATGACGATCGCCGCGCTGGCGGAACACAGCATGCGGACGATCGTGCGGCAGGACCTCGGCCGGGTGTTCTGACCCCAGGGCTACGGCGCCCAGGTCACCGGGAGTTCCCGCAGGCCGTACACGATGTTGTCCTGGTTGTAGGTGAGTTGGTCGGCGGGGACGGCGAGGCGCAGGGTGGGCAGGCGTCGTAGCAGTGTGGTGAGGATGATCTGGAGTTCCACGCGGGCCAGGGTCTGGCCCAGGCACTGGTGGATGCCGTAGCCGAAGGCGACATGGCGGCGGGCGTCGCGGGTGAGGTCGAAGCCGGCGGCGGACGCGCGGAGTTGCTCGTCCCGGTGGGCGGCGGACGGGAAGAGTCGTTCGTCGCGGTTGGCCGTGGACAGCATGCAGATCACCCCCTCGCCCGCCGGGATCGTCACCTCGCCCACCCGCACGGTCTCGGTCGCCGCCCGGCCGAGGCCGAGGTGGATGATCGTGAGGTGCCGCAGGAGTTCCTCCACGGCACCCCGCACCAACTCCGGCCTCCCGCGCAGGAGTTCCGCCTGGTCGGGCCTGCGCAGCAGGGCGAGCACACTGACGGCGGTCATGTTGGCGGTGGACTCGTGCCCGGTGACCAGGAGGAGGAAGCCGAGTGACGCGGTCTCCTGGTCGGTCAGGTCGTCGCGGGCGGCGAGGCGGCTGAGGATGTCGTCACCGGGCTCGCGACGCTTGCGCTCGGCCAACCCGGCCAAATAGCCCATCAGTTCGGCGTGCGCCTGCTCCGCCTCCGGTCGGGTCGTCCGGTTGTCGAGGAGGGTGCGGCTGAGCGACTGGAACAGGTCGTGGTCCTCGTACGGCACCCCCAGCATCAGACAGATGACCAGCGACGGGATCGGCAGCGCGAAGTCCGCGACCAGGTCGGCCGAGGTGCGGCCCTCGGTCATGCGGTCCACGGCCCGGTCGACGATGTCCTGGATGCCCGGGCGCAGTTCCTCGATCCGCTTGACCAGGAAGTCCTTGGTGACCATCCGGCGCAGGCGGGCGTGCTCGGGGTCGTCCATGCGGATGAAACTCGGCTTGGCGGAGGCCAGTTGACGCTGTCCGGCGGAGAGGAACGGGAACCCCGGCGTGCGCGCGTCCGCGCTGAAGCGGGCGTCGGCCAGCACGGCCCGTACCTCGTCGTACCCGGTGACCAGCCAGCACGCGGTGCCGTCCGGCAGCGTGGCCCGGGTGACGGCGGCCTCGCGGGCGGCGGCGGTGTAGGCGGGCGGCGGGGAGAGCGGGCAACTGCCATAGGGGGCCGGGAGTTTGAGGGCGGGGGCGGTGAGGGTGGGGGCGGTCACGGGTGGGCTGTCTCCTCATGGTCGACGAGCGTGATGGCGCCGCTGGGGCACAGGTCGGCGGCGAAGCGCACCTCGTCGACGTACCGCGCGTCCGGCTCCGGCACGAGCAGCGCGACCCGGCCGTCCGCCTCGTCCTGCTCGAACACCTCGGGCGCCACGCCCACGCACTGGCCCGCGCTGCAACAGCGGTCCCGTTCCAGGAGCACGGTGAGCGAGGGCTGCCGGTCGGAGGGGGTGCGGAGAGTGTTGAGCGTCGTACACATGGTGGCGGTCTGACCGGCCAGGACCAGGAGTTCGACGAGTTGCTCGGGGGCGAGGACGCGAGCCAGGCGGTCCCAAAGTCCCTCGGGAATGGCGGAGTTGACCGCCAGCAGATCCGCCGCCTCCAGCAGGGCGCGGTCCTCCGGCTGCCAGGGGTGGACGGCCAGGTCGGCGGCCGTCGCGTCGATCTCCACGGCCGTCAGTCCGGCGTCCTCGGCCCGGGTGCGGTGGCGCCCGTGGACGTAGGGCGCGTCGAGGCGGTGGGCCACCCGCAGCACGATCAACTCCCGTCCGCGGTGGCCGAGTGTGCCCTCGTGGGTGAGGACCCGGGCGAGGGAGAGCCAGGCGTGCGCGAGTACCGGGTGGTGGGCGAGGGTGCCGAACAGGTTCTCCCGGCCGGGGCCGTCCTGCCGGGAGTCGGCGAGCAACGACCGCAGGACCGGGGGCCATTGGGCGGGCGGGAGGGGTGGGATGCGGGGAGTGTGAGGGGTGCCGGGGGTGCGGGTCGGGGTCATGGTGCCTTGTGCCTTCGCGTTCGTACGGTGTCGGGGGCTCGGGGGGTGTCGTGGTTCACCGGCGGCTCTCCCCAAGGGCGTTCACCAGCGGCACACGACCACCCCCGCGCTCGCCCCGCTCGCGAAGCCGAACATGCCGACCAGGTCGCCGCGTTGGAGGCGGCCGCTGTCGAGGGCGGCGGCGAGCTGGAGGGGGATGGTGTTGGTCGCCACGTTGCCGTGGGTGGGGAAGGTGGCCAGGATCCGGCCCGGGTCCACGCCCACCCAGTCGCAGACGACCTTGGTGAACGGCACCGAGGGCTGGTGCACGCAGACGAGGTCGAGGTCGTCGCCGTCGACGCCCAACTCCCTCATCGCACCCCGCACTTTGCGCGGCAGTCCCTCGAACGACCCCACCAACTGGGCGGAGTCGATCCGAAGATGACCGAGTGTGCGGTGCTGCGCGTACGGGTTGGGCAGGGTCGCCGCGCGCCAGCCCCAGGAGTTGGCGAAGAAGCGCGAGCCGAGGATGCCGGGCCGGTCACCCGCCTCCACCAGCAGGGCCGAGCCCATGTCGCCGGTGCTGAGGCTGGGCAGGGCGGTCAACAGGTCGGCGGGGTCGTCCAGTTGCCACCGGCTCTCCCGGGTGCTGACCTCGGCGGTGGTCACCAGCACCCGCCGGTACTGCCCGCTGCGGATGAACGCGTCGGCGACCTCAAGGGCGTTGAGGACTCCGTTGCACGCGTTCTTCAGGTCGAACACCGGGCAGCCCAGGCCGAGTTTGTCGGCGACGACATGGGCGGTGGCCGGCTCCTCCATGTCGGCGAGGATGCCGGCGTAGAGGAGCAGATCGACGGCGCCCGGTTCGGTGCCGGTGTCCTCGAACAGGCGCCGGGCCGCGTGCGCGGCCAGGTCGGAGGGCTGCTCCAGGTCGTCGGCCACGGTGCGCTCGGCCAGGCCGTACATGCGCTGGAGCACACCGCGCGAGAGCGGTACGGCGGGGCTGCCCGCCCGGAACCGGTCCTCCACGGCGGCCACGGTCTGGCGTCCCTCGGGGATGTGGACGGTGGCGTGAACGATGCTGCTGTGAACGGTCATTGAGCCCTTTCCAATCCAATCCGGTGCAGCCCTCGGCCAGTTGTCGTCAGTCCTCGGCGGTGAGGAGCAGCACGACGTTGTGCCCGCCGAACCCGAAGGAGTGGCTGACGGCGGCCCGGACGCGCTGACCGCGGGGCTCGTCCGTGACGCAGTCCAGGTCGTAGGGGAGGTTGTCCGGGGTGAGATTGGCGATCGGCGGGACGGCCGAGCGGTGGATGGTCAGGGCGGTGAGCGCCGCCTCGATCGCACCGGCCGCGCCGAGGCTGTGGCCCAGAACTCCCTTGGCGGCGGTGACACTTGGCCGGTGCGGCAGCACCCGTGCGATCAACTGCGCCTCGGTCAGGTCGTTCAGCGGCGTCGAGGTCCCGTGCGCGTTGACGTGATCGACGTCGGCCGGTCCCAGCCCCGCCTCCGCGAGCGCCGACCGCAGCGCGGCCTCGGCGTGAACTCCGCCCGGAGCAGGGGCAGTCGGGTGATGCGCGTCGGAGGTCTGACCGGCGCCCGCGAGACGCGCGTACCGTCGCACTCCACGCGCCCGCGCGTCCGCCTCCCGTTCCAGGACGAGGATCGCGGCGCCCTCGGAGATCACGAACCCGTCCCGGTCCGCCGCGAACGGCCGTGAGGCGGCGGCGGGTTCGTCGACCCGGGACGACAGCGCGCCCATCCGCTGGAAGCCGGACGTGATCACCGGGGTGACGGCCGCCTCCGCGCCACCCGCCACCGCGATGTCGCACAACCCGGCGAGCAACAGCCCCCGAGCCACGGCCAGGGCACTGGCCCCGGAGGCGCACGCGCTCTCGGTCGCCAGGGACGGACCATGGGCGCCGAGGTCCAACGACACTTCTCCGGCAGCCATGTTGGAGATCAGCATGGGCACGAGCGCGGGTGACACCAGCTCGGGTCCGCCCTGGTGATGGCGGATCGTCTGGTCCTCCAGATGCGCGGCCCCGGCCAGCCCCGAACCGATCACCACGGCGACCCGCGCCCCGTCCCACCCGGCCGGGTCGAGCCCGGCGTCGGCGACGGCCTCGCGCGCCGCGAGCAGGGCAAGCTGGCTGAACCGGCCCATCCGCCAGGCCTTGCCGCCGCCGATCCGCGCCTGCTCCGGGGTCATCAGCGGGATACGGCAGGACAAGTCCACGGCACAGCCCTTGAGTTCGGGGTCCGTGGCACCGGTGGACCGTCCGCTCAGCACCCCCTCCCAGGTCTCCTCGCGGCCGACCCCGGCCGGGGTGATGAGCCCCAGCCCGGTGACGGACACGGACCCGGCCGCCACCGTCACCGCTCCCGCTTGGCGTTCAGCGCGGCGACGAGCTCACCCACGGTGCTGTGCTTGGCGGCCTCTTCCTCCGCGACCGGAACCCCGAGCTGCTCCTGGAGCGCGAGGGCGAGTTCGGCCAGCGCGAGGGAGTCGAGATCGAGGCTCTCCAGAGTGGCCTCCGGCCGGATGCTCTCGGCGCTGACCTCGAACTTCTCGGTGAGTACGGCGGTCACGGCGGTCTGGGCGGGGGGCATGGGGGTCCTTTCGGTGGGGGCGGAATACGGGATACGGAATAGGGTCGTCCGACCTGTTTTACGCATGACCGACGCTCACAGGGAGCTGTGGAGCGCCCCGGGACCGGTGAGGGTTCGTGCGGTGTCTCAGGCGATCGGGTTCGTCCGTGGGGCGGGATGATCGGGATCGTCGATCCGGGTTACGGTCGGCAGCTCCGGCCACACCAGGGCCGCCGAGCCCCAGGTGAGTCCGGCGCCGAAGGCGGTGAGCAACAACCGCTCGCCCGCCCGGAGTTCACCCCGTGCGGTGGCGTCGGCCAGGGCCAGCGGGATGGACGCGGCGCCGGTGTTGCCGACGCGCGCGATGTTGGTGACGTGCCGTTCGGCGGGGACCGGGATGCGGACGCCGACGGCGGACAGGATGCGGGCGTTGGCCTGGTGGGCGCAGAACCGGTCCACATCCTCGGCCGCCCAGTCCGCGCGCTTGAGCACGGCGTGGGCGGACTGGGTCATACGGGTCACCGCATGCTGGAACACCTCACGCCCCCGCATACGGAAGTAACGGTCGCCCGGGCCGAACTCACCGGGCCGGGAACGCTCCCGCGCACCACCACCCGGCACCTGGATCAGCTCCTCGCCCGAGCCGTCGCCGCCGAGGTCCAGCGCCAGCACGGCACCCGGCTCGTCGCGCTCACCGCGCCGTAGGACCACCGCCCCGGCGCCGTCGCCGAACAGGATTCCGGCGGAACGATCCTGCGGGTCGAGCAGCGTCGAGTACACCTCGGCCGCGACCAGCAGGACCCGGTCGGCGCATCCCGAGGTCAGGCTGCCCACGGCGGCGGCGAGGCCGTAGACGAAACCGCTGCACGCGGCGGAGACGTCCCACGCGGCGATCTCGCCGAGGCGGGTGGCGAGGCGGGGGGCCATGGCGGGCATGGGCCGGTCAGGGGTCGAGGTGGCGACGATCACGGCGTCGACCAGGGGGCCGCCGGCGACCGCGAGCGCGCGGCCGGCCGCCTCCAGCGCGAGGTCACCGGTGGTCACGCCCGGTGCCGCGCGGCGGCGTTCGCCGATGCCGGTGCGGCGGCGGACCCAGGCGTCGTCGACGTCCCACGCGGCGGGCAGGGCGTGGTTCGGCACCGCGTCCGGGGGGACGAAACCGGCGATGCCCTCGATGACCGCCGTCTGCGGCGTTCTCAAGAGCGGGGCTGCGCTGGGCAGTCGGAAGGTCACACACGCCTCGATGGGAAGTGATCTTGGACGAGCGGCACGACTTTAATTCGGATCAAGAGGGGGGCGTGGGCGTGACGCGATTCGAATACGTGCGCAGTTTCGCGCGCTCATCCGTAAAACCCCAGCTCAGCCACCGAAGTGAGGAAACGTTACGTCTGTTATGTCGCCCGGAGATCACCCGAAAGGGGGCAGTTGAGGGCGGCCGTTCGACACACGGCCGCTCGCAGGGGGCCTGCCGCTTTCTCGCCAGGCCGCCAACGGGCTTACTGATGAGGGAAGTTCGGGTCGGGAGCTCTGGGCGTGAGCCGCTGATGCCTCCAGGCCACCGGGGTCGTTCAGGGTCCGCCGGGGTGGACCTGGTGCGGCGGGCGACCCGCGCCGGACTCCGGCCGACGCCGACTGGGAGAATGAACCCATGAGCATCGTCAAGATCAACGTACTCACCGTCCCCGAGGAACAGCGCGAGACGCTGGAGAAGCGGTTCGCGAACCGGGCCGGGACGGTGGACGGCTCGGACGGTTTCGAGTGGTTCGAGCTGCTCCGGCCCGTCGAGGGCACCGACACCTACCTCGTGTACACGCGCTGGCGTGCCGAGGAGGACTTCCAGAACTGGATGTCGGGGATGGGGCAGGCCGCGCACCGGGGCGGGTCCGCGGAGGGTTCCGCACCGGGTGCCCCGCAGGGTGAGCGGCCGAGGCCCGCCGCTACGGACGCGACGCTGTGGACGTTCGAGGTGGTGCAGCAGGCGGGGCCCAAGGAGGGCTAGGGGAGGGCTGGCCAAGTAATGACCGGCGAGGCGGGCCGCCTTGCCCGCCAAGACGCTCGCCAATCCCTTCGTAGGATCTCCCGCCGCCAGACATCTGATTGCGACGCGCGCTTTGGCGACGGGACCGCGACCTCGGGCTGAACCGCCCTCGGTGCAAGTGGGGTACCGGGGGTGCGGCTCGATTATTCGTGGGGCAGTCAGTGGCTGGCACGAATCATCACGGTAAGGACCGGCGAGGCCGGAGACGGCTGGCTCTGCCCGATGTCCTCGTACCCCCATGACTCGTAAAGCGCGTGGACCTTTCCGTCCCCGGCCGCCGAGTTGACCATGAGCGTGACGAACGGCTCGTCGCGTGCGGTGAGGAAGTCGTCATGGATACGGCGGGCTGTGCCTGTCTTCCGCCAGGCCGGCCGAACGCCGATCTCCTTCAGGGCCACCGCCGGGCGCTCGGTGTACTTGTCCGCCGGCGCGGGACTGGTGCGCTGCCAGTACCGGTCGCTGTGCTCGATGGTGTTGCCCCGTAGGCGTAGCCGACTGGATGGCCGTCCGCGTACGCGAGGAGGGCCATGAACCCCGGGTCGGCGACGTGCCGATCCAGGCGCTCGCCGAACGCGGTGACCGCGTAGTTCGACAGGTGCAGGAGCGGGGCGCGCACCTCGGCGTACACGTCGAGGAGCTCGCCGCGGACGGAGTCGAGGGTGGTGAACGTGCGCAGTTCGCTGGCGGGGACCGCGGTCAGGCGGCTTTCCTCCAGGTAGCGGTGTGCTCGGTCCACGTCTGCACGGTGGCACTGCCTCGTGCAGTGGCTCGCAGCGCAGCACCGAACTCTTGGAGCATGCGCGTAACCCGGGCGTGCTGGGTGGCAACATCGGCGGGGACCTTGATCGCGGCGGCCGTTGCGGCATCGGCTTCGCCCTGTCCGAGCTGGGCGTGGGCGAGCCGGGCGGTGTTGATGGCGCGGTCGCGCTGCATCTGGGGGCGGAGCAGTGTCAGGCTTCGGTGGGCGTGCGATTCCGCCTGTTCGAAGTTGCCCAGGCGGAGGTACGCGGACAAAGCAAGTGTTTCAAGCTCGGCTCCATCGCGGACGGCAGCCATCCACACCGGGCGAGCGAGATGCGGATCGGCGCGCACGAGCGCGTCCTGAGCGCAGCCAAGGGCGTGCCGTACGGCTGCGGTGTCTCCAGTTAGGCCGAGGGTGGCAGCCTGGCGAGCGTGTCCCAGGCAGGCGAACAGGGGGTCGCGGCGCGTGAGGTGCAAGTTGCGGGCAACGTCGTTTGCAGCGAGGGCGTCGGCAGGTCGGCCCATGTGCCGGTACATGGTGCCCGCGTGGCTCCAGATGCGGAACTTGATCGCTTGGTCGCCGGACATCTCGGCGAGGGCCTGGGCCTCGCGCATGTGCGCCTTGGCGTCGTCGTAGCGGCGGCCGTCGATGGCGGCCCACATCGCCGAGGAACGGAAGGCCGCGGCGGAGGCGTAGAGGTTGCTGCGTACGCGCTGGGTGGCACTGCCGGCGTTCTGGAGATTGAGCGCCTCGTCGGCGAGCGCGGCCGCCCGGTGCTCGATGCCGAGTTGGCCGCCGTGGCGGTGGTCGCTGGCGATGATCTCGGCGAAGCGCTTCTGGAGGCGATCGACGTCGCTCATGCCGATCCGGCGCGGGGAGGCGGTGCCGGGCGCGGCTGCCGCTGCGGCAACCGCCGCGATGCCGCCGACGAGAGTACGGCGCTTCATGTCGGGGTCCTCCTGCTGCGGTGAGGCTGGGGTGGGCCGAACCCGGCTCCCTGGCACGAACCCTAGGGCGACGGTGGGTAGACCGCTCACGTCCTCAAGTGCCTTACGGGTAGCCGACTTCGGCCACTTGACCCGACCCGCTTTCCAGGCCCGGACCGACGATCCGTCGAGGCCGCCGGGTCTCCCGGTCAGTTGCTCCAACGCCCTGTTCACCGTGTCGGCAAGGCCGTTGGAGCTGTAGCCGTGTTCGGCCATCCACGCCTCAAGGACGGTGTTGCGCGTGGTGTCCATGGCCGCACGGTAGCTCTCACAACCCCGCACCCGCCAGGTAACGGGGTGGTCAAATCACCCTAGGTCGGCCCCTCGGGTGAGCACCGCATCGTCCTAACCAGCTTGCTGCGAAAGAGAGTTGGCTGGGTGCTGGTCGCCCATCACCTCCCACTTGTGGCGGGCGGCTGTTGACGGCCCGGTTCGACCCTGAAGTTCTCCGGGGGGCGTCCGGGCGCCGAGACAACACGAAGGCTCAACCTCAATGACGAGTCTCAGTACGCCAGTTCAGGCCACCCCAACCGGCCACCCCGCCTACAGCCAGACCTTCCCGTGCGAGCCGTCCACGGCCGAGATCGGACGCAAGCTCGTTCGTGACGCCCTGGGCTCATGGCACCTCGACGACCTCGCCGACCGTGCCTCGCTGATCATCTCGGAGCTGGTCGCGAACGCCGTGAGGCACACCTCGTGCCACTCGATCCGCCTGATGGTCGGGCAGCCGACTGGGACACGGGTGCGTGTAGGCGTGGTGGACCGGGCGCCCTCATGTCTGCCGGTACTCGGTTCGGCCACTGGCGACGACGAGTCGGGCCGCGGCCTGCTCCTGATCGACGCCCTCGCCGACCGTTGGGGCTACGACCTGCGCGGCTCCGGCAGACGCCCGTGGGGCAAGGAAGTCTGGGCCGAACTCCGCGTCAAGGACGACGCGTGAAGACCTCGGTCGCGGTACGCCCCTCGCTCCCGGACATCGCACACCTCAGACCCCGCCAACAGATGGCTATGGACTGTGCCTTCTGCGCCCGGCGGTTGGGAGCGAGTGGCCGGATTCTGGGCGACGTGTGCCACCGAGGTTTCCCGTTCCGGCTCTGGGTCTGCATACCCGACTGCCAGGCGGCCGGGTCGGCCATCTCGTCCATCTCAGCCACTTGAGTAGAACCGACGACCTGAGCGCACTCCCGACGGCTCACAGCCCGAGCTGAGGAAGCAAGACAGCCGCACACCATCCACGTCCCCCCTACGAAAGGAAGACCGTGTTCAGTCACATGGACCGTTTCCCCACCGGCAGCCCGCTGCCGCAGGGGCAGTTGACAGCCGCCCCGTGGGGCCTGCGCCGTATCGCCCCCTACCCGCCCGTCGAAGTCCCCGACTACGCGAGGGTGGAGCTGGACCCGGCGACGCAGACCACCCGATACTTCGACGCCTCCGGTGCCCCGACCATGTCCCCAGGACACGGCACGTCCTCCGGTACGAACCCGGCGACCGGCACCACAGGTCAGGGCGACCGCAACAGCGACTCCCCGGACAGCGACACCGGGAACGACACCGACCAGTGACTCCGGTGTCGTACGACGATCGTCCGGTCCTGGTCGTCACGAACCTCGACGATCCGACCGCGGACTTCGTGATCGCCGAGCTGCACGACCGAGGTGTCCCGGTCGTGCGGTTCGACTCCGGTGACTTTCCCGCCGCCCTGTCGTGTTCCGCCTCCATCGGCGGCTCCGACGTGTGGCGGGGGAGCGTTCAAACCCCCAGCAGGTGTGCCGAGTTGGACTCGGTGCGAGCCATGTACTACCGGCGACCGTCCGGCTTCGCCTTCCCGCACCTCGACCGGCAGGACGAGCGATTCGCCGCGGCCCAGGCCCGCTACGGCCTCGGCGGCATCCTGACCTCCCTGCCGGGCTGCCTCTACGTCAACCATCCCAACCGCATCGGCGACGCCGAGTACAAACCGGTCGGTCTCGCCGCAGCGGCGGAGGTCGGCTTCGTGTTGCCGCCCACGCTCATCACCAATGTGCCTGACGATGCCCGCGCGTTCCTCAAGGAGCATGGCCCGGCCATCTTCAAACCGCTCTCGGTTCCGCTCTACGTGGTCGACGGCAAGGCCCAGACCGTTCCCGTGACCGAGGTGACCGTCGACGAGATCGACGACTCCGTGACCGGCACCATGCACCTTTTCCAGAAGCGCGTGGACAAGGTCGCGGACATCCGGGTCACGGTGATCGGCGAGCACATCTTCGCCGTACGCATCGACTCCGGTCTCCTCGACTGGCGCACGGACTACAGCACCCACACCTACACACCCGTCACCCCGCCCCCAGAAGTCGAGCGGGCGATGCGCGCCTACCTCAGGCACTTCGGCCTCGTCTTCGGGGCGTTCGACTTCGCTCTGACCGAACCCGGCGAGTGGGTCTTCATCGAGTGCAACCCTTCTGGCCAGTGGGCATGGATGGAGCCGCCGACCGGCCTGCCCATGACCGTCGCACTCGCTGATCTCCTGGAAGGAGGGCTTCGTGTCCACTGAGCCCGGCACCGAGGCAATTGCGGCCGGCCTTCGGCGGCAGCTCGCAGACCAGTTGGAGAAAGGCGGCTGGCTGCGGTCGCGGGAGTGGCGGTCCGCCGTGGAGGTCGTTCCACGGCACGTCTTTGTCCCACGCTTCTACCGGGAGACCGACGCCCCTGACATCACCACGTGGGAACCGGTCACCGAGGAGACCGTCGGCCACGAGGAATGGCTTCGGCTCGTCTACACCGACGCGACCTGGATGACCCAG
Organism: Streptomyces sp. N50; assembly: GCF_033335955.1. Classification (GTDB taxonomy): domain Bacteria; phylum Actinomycetota; class Actinomycetes; order Streptomycetales; family Streptomycetaceae; genus Streptomyces. The sequence goes on along the minus strand of NZ_CP137549.1, from coordinate 4,710,231 downwards.
TTCGACGGCCGGGCCATCGACTGGGCCGATCCGAAGCCGATCAGCAATGCGGCGCCCACCTCGTCCTCGACGCTGCCGAGCCTGGTGGTGCGGATGCTCGAAGACCTGGACGTGCACGACGGCATGAAGGTGCTGGAGATCGGGACGGGCACCGGCTACTCGACGGCACTGATGTGCCACCGCCTCGGCGGCGGCAACGTCACCTCCATCGAGACGGACGAGGGCGTGGCACGGCGGGCTCGTGCGGCTCTCGCCGAGTCCGGTCACACCCCTCACCTGCTGGTCGGGGACGGCCGCACCGGCGACCGTCGCGGCGCCCCGTACGACCGGTTGATCGCCACGTGCGGCTTCCGGAACATTCCCCCCGCGTGGCTGGAACAGGTGGTGCCCGGCGGTGTCATCCTCACCACCCTCCGCGGGTGGATGCGCTCCCTGGGCTTGGTCAAGCTCACCGTCAGCGGGGACAGTGCGAGCGGCTGGTTCAGCGAGGACGACCCGAGCTTCATGATCGCCCGCCAGCAGGACGCGCCGGAGAGCCTCGGCGTGATCCCGGGACCCGACGACGGAACGAAGCGGAAAGCCACGTACGGGCCAGGCGTTCTCACGACCCCCGGCCCGGCCTTCATGGCACAACTCGCGGCACCGGACGCCCGGTTCTTCTCCTTGGCGGTCGACTGCGGTCCGGCCGCCACGTTCGTGCTGGACGGCGTCACCGATTCCTTCGCCGTCCTTACCGCCACGGACAGCGGCTGGCAGGTCCGCCAGGGCGGTCCGCGCCGTCTCTGGGACGTGGTCGAGTCGGCGATCGTCACCTGGGAGGAGCACGGCTCACCGAACCGCGCCGCGTTCGGCGTCACGGTCTCCCACGACGAACAGGTGGTCTGGCTCGGGAATCCGGACGGCCCGCAGTGGCCGCTACCCACCTGAGACCGCCACCCCCGACGCGAGGAACGCCAGGACGGGCGACGAACCGCTGAAGGACTGGGCGGAACCCCGTGACGCGAAGATCGGCCGGTTCCGGGCCGTGCCCGTGGTCTCCGGCGATGGCCCGAGAGCGCCCTCCCTCACCCATCCCCCACAGATCCCGCCCACCGTGATCTGCCCGCAGGAACGCCTACGAGCCGTCATCGCCCATCACGTGCTCTTCCACCACGTGATCTCCCACGCCAACCGCGCCGGTCTGCTCCGGGACGACCAGAGCACACTGGCCGACATCGCACGAGAGGTAGTCGAGGTAGTCATGGGAACGAGTGACAACACCGCGTCGCCCGGCGCGGCAAACGCCGGCGTCGATAGCGTCGGCGCGGTGAACACCGACACGATCGCCACCCCCGGGGCGGACGCCGAGCGCCTCCGCAACGCCCTGGTCGACCAGCTCCGCGCGGAGGGCCACGCCCGCACGAGCGCCGTCGAGACCGCGTTGCGGACCGTGCCCCGCCACGTGTTCGTGCCCGACGCGTCACTCGAAGACGCCTACGCCAACACCCCGGTGCACATCAAGTACGACACCGACGGCACATCGATCTCCTGCGCCTCCCAGCCGAGCGTCGTGGCCCTCATGCTCGACCAACTCGACGTCCAGCCCGGCCAGCGCGTCCTCGAACTCGGCGCCGGTACCGGCTACAACGCCGGACTGCTCGCCCATCTTGTCGGCGGGAGCGGACACGTGACCACCCTCGACGTCGACGACGACCTTGTGGAGGGCGCCCGCGCACACCTCGCCGCCGCCGGGATCAGCAACGTCGAGGCCGTGACCCGCGACGGAGCACTCGGCTACACCGAGGGAGCACCGTACGACCGGATCATCGCCACCGTCGGCGCACACGGCGTACCGCACGCCTGGCTGCGGCAACTCGCCCCCGGCGGACGGCTCCTCGTCCCCCAGCGACTCAAGGGCTCGGTCTGTCGCTCCATCGCCTACGAGCAGCGCGATGGCCGCTGGGTCTCCCTCGGCAGCGAGATGAACACCTTCATGCCGCTCAGGCGGGGCATCGCCGACGACGACCGCCGGGTCATCCCCCTCGGCGCGGACGGCACTGTACGACTCCAGGCCCCGGCCCGGCTGAACATCGACGCCGACGCCCTTGCCGATGTCCTCGACCGGCCGCGCACCGAGGAATGGACCGGCATGACGGTCCAGGCCATGGAGTCACCGGAGTGGATGGAACTCTTCGTCACCTGCTCCCTCCCCTCCGGCCTGATCCGGATGTCGTTCCCCCGGAGCGCCAAGGGCGGCCTGCTCACCGAGGACCCCTATCCCTCCTCCACCGCTGTCGTGGACAAAGGCGCCATCACCTACCTGGCACGGCGCCCGTCGAAGGAGAAGACCCCCGAGGGCGGCAAACTCTGGGAGTTCGGCGTCATCGGCCACGGCCCCGGCAGCGACGAGTCGGCCGCGAAGGTCGCCGATGCCATCCGCACCTGGGACCGCGAATACCGCGGCCGCGAAGCCACGTTCGAGATCCGGCCCCTTGACGCCCCCGCCATCGAGCGGCGCCCTGGCCTCTTCGCTCTCGACAACCCGCTGAACCGGATCGTCGTCGACTGGCGGTGATGCCCGGCGCACAGCCGCCCGACGCGATCAGGAACCTCGTCGACCGGCCGCACTCGTAGATCGGCAGCCCGCCCCGGAGATACCGGGAACGTCACGCGTGCGACCGTAGCGGCGGACCCGACCACGTCCGGCCGACTCCGGTCGGGTCCCAACTTCCGCGTCCTGAACGTCAGTTCCTCAGCGTCAGTTCCTCACCGTCAGATAAACCCACCCACCCCACGTACTCACATTGCCCGCGTCTCCCGCGCTCGCCACATACTCACTCCGCACCCGGAACCTCTGATCGACCGCGTTCGTGAGGCTCAGGCTGGTGGTGCCGACGCTGCCCGTGGCCAAGGTGAAGCAGCTGGACGTGGTGAGCGTGTGCCAGGCCTTGTTGTAGTACTCCTGGGCCTGGAAGCGCAGGCACTGCCCGGACTTGTCCGGCGTCACCGTGCCGGTCACCCGGGGCTTCACCGTGTGGTGGTAGACGCGGTACGTCACCGTGCCGTACTTGGTGCTGGTGTAGTAGCCGCCCAGCTTCTCGGCGATCCCCACCTGGTCGTGGACGGCGCGGGTGGCCGTCGCCGGGGCGTAGCGGTAGTCGCCCGCGAAGGACGCCGTGAACGTCGTGTTGCGGGTGAGCTTGTACGTCGCCTTCAGGTTGCCCTTGCTGTCCACGGCCGCCGTCTTCACCAGCGTCTTCCTGCCGCCGGCGGGGGTCGCGTAGATCGACACCGTACGGCTGTCGTACGTCGTGCCGAGGTGGGCGGTGACGGTGGCCGTCGCGCCGTAGGTGTACGTCGACTCGTTGCTGGTGACGGTCACGGCCGTCGCGGCGCGGGACACCTGGACGGTCGAGGACGCGGTGGCCGACTGGTGGGTGGCGTCGTCCGGGTAGTCGACCTGGTAGGTGTCGGCGCCACCGACGGACGGGGTGTCCTTGACGGTGATCTTCCCGTCCGTGCCCACAGGAACCGTCCAGGTGACGGGAGTTGAGGTGTGGGCCAGGTCCGTGCGGGACACGGTGACCGTCTCGCCGGCGGGGTACGGGGCGTCGCCCAGCGTGCCGCCGAAGGTGAGGGCGGCGCCGCGCGTGGCGGTCGTCGGGGCCTTGAGGGTCAGGGCCGGGGTGTACGGCGAGACCATCAGGGACGCGTCGTCGGTCGACGGCTGGTGCTCGGTGTCGCCGGCGAAGGAGAGGTGGTAGGTGAACCATCCCGCGCTGCCCGGGGCGTCGGTGACCGTGAACGCCGAGGTGGCCGGATCGACGGTGACCGAAGGGAGTTGGACCGTCTCGTGGGTGTCCTCGTTCGTCCGGGACACCTCGACGGCGGTTCCCTGGGGGAAGGTCCCGAGGTCCCGCGAGCTCAGGGAACCGCTGAGGACCACCGAGCGGGGCCTCGCCGAGACGACATCCTGGATGACGCCGGTGGACAGCCGGTCCACCTCCACGTTCAGCGAGGTCGTCGCGGGCCGGTGCGCCGCGTCCCCGGCGTACGACACCTGGTAGGTGTACGTGCCCTCGTCGGACCGGGTGTCGGTGATCGAGAACGTGCCGTCCGCGCCGGCCGTCGCGTCGGGCAACTCCGTTCCGTCACGGGTGACTTGGAGCTTCGCTCCGGCCGGGACGTAGCCCTTGGTGGTGAGTGAGCCGGTGAGCGTGAACTGCCGGGTGGGGACCGCGTATCCCGTGAGGTTCAGGGCCAGTCGGGTGTCGGTGAGCTTGGGCGCGCTCAGCACGTTGAGGGTGTAGGCGCCCGAGGCGTCGTGTGTGACGCCGTAGAGGGTCCCTCCGTCGCCTCCCCACATCAGGCCGTCGGCGGCCAGCGTCCCGGCGGGCAACTTGACGTAGTCCTCGGCGAGTTGGGAGCCCGCGTAGAGGTACACCCCGGGCGCCGAGCCCGCCGTACCGCCGACGGCGATCGTGCCGTCGGTGTCGAGGGTGAGCGAGTTGGGCGCGGAACCGGCTCCACCGGTGTAGTACACGGAGGGGTCGGCCATCGCCATGTCCGCCGTGCGGTAGGCCCGCAGCGCGACGTCACCGGAGTCGGCGAGCAGCACCTGCCTGCCGTCGCCGGTCACCTGGAAGCCGGTGCTGGAACCGCCGGAGACCCCCAGGTGCGTCAGGGCGGTCGCCGTACCGGAGGAGACGTCGAAGGTGGCCACGTCGGTGGTGTTGGTGCTCAGCTCCTCGGCCGCGAGGACACCGCCGCCCGTCGCGAGCCGCGGCGCGGCGGGCCAACTGGCCATGACGGACTGGGGTGTTGCGACCGGCTCGGCGGCGGCCGGGTCCACGGACCCGACGGCTCCCCTGCCGTCCACCGTGGCGCCGTACCAGACCTTCCCGCCCGCGACCGCGACGGAGACCGGCCCGCTCCCCGTCCCGGTCGCGTAGCGCGCGGACTCGGTGAGCGTCGCCGTGTCGATCGCGGCGACCGCGTCACCGTCCGCGAGCGCCGCGTACAGCGTGCCGCCGTCCGGGGACAACGCCAGCCCCGTAGCGCCCTGTTCGCCGGTGAGGGTGGTGACGGGGTCGCCCGCCAGGTCCGTCACGACGATGCCGGTCGAACCGGCGCCCTGGCTGAAGAAGAGGTGCTGGTGAGCGGTGTCGACCAGCATGTGCGCGTAGTGGGACAGCGGCAGCGCGGCCGTGCTGTCGGCCCGGGCGGCGATGCCGGTGAGGCCGACGGTTGCGGTGGTCAGCCCGGCGACGACCGATATCGCCGCCGTGAGCGAGACCTGCTTGAGGCGCATGAAGCTCCTGTGGACAGTGTGAACAAGCAGGTCGGACGATAACTCCCGCGAGTGACAGGCTGACCGGCCGGAATACCATCTCCTGGCAAAGAACCTCTGCTACGACGCCCTCTCCCTACGACCTCCTGTCCTTACGGTCTCCTCTCCCTACGACGTCCTCTCCCTAGGACCTCCTCTCCCTACGACGGCTCCCGCACCCCCGTCACCGCCCGCAGGATCCGCGCCAGGTCGTCCGGCGCGGCCCCCAGCCTCACCAGCCGCCCCCCGTCGTCGAGTTCGGCGATGTGCCACCCGCTGGGCACGGTGTCGCCGTCACCGCCCCGCACCCGTCGTACCGTCCGCACGGTGAGCCGTTCCACCGGTATCCGGCGCGCCGCGAACCGGCCCGGGCCCGGGGTCACCGCGGGCGGGCCGGCGCCGAGGGCGATGTGGGTGCCGAAGCCGTGCGGGTTGTAGTCGGTGTGTTCCAGGAAGCGCGCGGACAGGAACACCTCGCCGTCCAACTCGGGGAGTTCCGCGGTCACTTCGGCCGGTCGGGGTGGGCGGACGCGGGTCGCGCGCCAGGCCCAGCCGAAGAGTGCGGCCGTGCCGAGCGTGCCAGCCGCCGCCCACGTGATCGTCGTGGCGGAGGCGAACAGGGTCGTGGGGTGGAGGTAGCACAGGGGGATCAGCCACCCGGCCGTACCGGCCAGCACCAGCGTGAACGGCAGGGCGGAGGGCAGGACTTCGTCGCCGGGGAGGCGGCGGCCGCGCAGGCTCACCAACACCTGGGCGGCGGGGTAGCCCGCGGCGAGGGCGGCGATGGCCGCTACGGCGGCCAGTCCTCCGGCGGACTGGATGCCCTCGTTCCAGACGTACCGCGATCCGGTGATCGCCATCACGTCGCCGTGCCAGAAGGTCAGCCGGACCTTGTCCCCGGCGCGGAAACCGTCGGCCGCCTCGCGCGGGACCATGACGCGCTCGAACGGCCGGCTGTCGGCGAAGTACACCCAGCTGGTCTCCTTGGGCGGGTTCGGGTCGGTCCGCGCGATCACGGCCGGCACGTAGGTCAGACACTCCCCGCGCTCCGCGACCGGCGTCGCCGCGGTGCACGGAACCGCCGCCTCCCACGCCCGCTGGTCCGCCGCGACGCCCGACACGGACGCGGCCACCGCGGCCGCCACGATGAGCAGCGCCACGCACCAGCCCGCCGCCATCACCCGGGCACGCCCGGCCGTGCGGTCCGAGATGACGGGGACGCGCGCCGAAGCCGGCTCCGGGACGTCGGTTCCGTAGCGGTGGTGCAGTGCGCGGAGGGCGTCCAACCGGTCGTGGAATTGCGGGAGTTCGACGAACGATCCCGCCGTCGGCTGCGGCAGGGTCCGCCGGTGTCCGTTCCGCAGCAGCACGCTGACGCGACGGCTCTCGGCGCCCCGCGCGTGGCTCTTCAGCCGTATCTGCAGATCGGCGACCTCGGCCCACGGCACGCTCCACCGCCGTAGCGACGTCCGGGACCGCAGACCGTGCGCGTCGGCGTTCACCCGGGCGGCGACCACGTGGAGCGCCACGAGACCGGCGAAGCCGAGCGACGCGCCGATCGCCAGGGCCGGCGCGTCCGGCCCGCGGAACGCCGTCCACACCGCCGCCGCACCCGCCCCCGCCGCCCCGACCGCGACGGAGGTCCACAGGGCGCGGCGGTAGCGGGGACGGCAGGTCACCTCACGGACTTCGGTCATGCCGACGACTGTGCCCCCGGCACCGGGGCGGGCGCTTGTGGGATCTCCGGCAGTGTTGCGGCAGGCCAGGCTGCCTGCGGGAGGCAAGGAGAAGGCCTGAAGAGGGCGAGAAGGAGGTGAGAAAAAAAGAGGTGCGCGGGATGTTTGAACCGCCGCGGAGCGGTGAGGCGAGCCGAATGCGTGCTTCTCCCACCGCCTCCGCCGAGACCCCCGGCTCCCCCCAGGCCCACGGTCGTACCGGGCCGTCCCCCAGCCCCACCGCCCCCACGGCGGAGCCCACCGCGTCGGTGCGCGGCCCCGGAAAGCAACGCGACCCCTTCTTCGACAACGCCAAGTACCTGGCGATCGTGCTGGTGGCGATCGGCCACTCCTGGGAGCCGCTGCGCTCCGGCAGCCGTAGCGTCACCGCGTTGTACACGCTCGTGTACGCCGTGCACATGCCGGCGTTCATCGTGATCTCCGGATACTTCTCGCGGAGCTTCCGGGCGACTCCGCCGCAAATTCGGCGGCTGCTGGGGGGAGTTGTCGTGCCGTACGTCGTCTTCGAGACGGCGTACACGCTGTACACGCGCTGGACGGACCACCAACCCGACCGCGCCATCAGCCTGTTGGACCCGCTGTATCTGACGTGGTTCCTGGCGGCGCTGTTCGTCTGGCGGCTGACCACGCCGATCTGGAAGCACGTACGCCACCCGCTGCCGGTGGCGCTCGTCATCGCGATGCTGGCGACCTTGTCCCCCTCCATCGGCAACGACCTTGATCTGCAACGGGTGTTGCAGTTCCTGCCGTACTTCGTGCTCGGGCTGTGTCTGAAGCCGGAGCACTTCCAGCTCGTACGGCGGCCGGAGGTACGGCAGTTGGCGGTCCCGGTGTTCGTCGTCGCGCTCGCCGTGGCGTACTGGGCGGTCCCGCGCTTCGACTACGCCTGGCTGTTCCACAACGCGAGCGCGGAGCAACTCGGCGCCCTCGCCTGGGAAGGGCCGCTGATGACGCTGGCCCTGTTCGTCTGCTCGACGCTCCTGGTCGCGTGCTTCCTGGCCTGGGTGCCGCGCCGCCGCACCTGGTTCACCGCGCTGGGCGCGGGCACGCTCTACGGCTATCTGCTGCACGGGTTCGTCGCGCAGGGCGCCAAGTCCTGGGGCTGGTACGACCCTTCGTGGATGCGGGGCCCCCTCGGCGAGGTCACGGTGACCGTGGTCGCCGCGATCGTCGTGACCGCGCTGTGCACCCCGCCGGTGCGGCGGGTCTTCCGGGGCGTGATGGAACCGGAGTTGCGGTGGGCGTTCCGTCGTGACGCAGACGAACTGGCCCGTACCCCTTAGCGAGGGTTGGAGGGGATCGGCGGTCCAGTTCGTGAATTCGCGCTGAATCACGGCTGACACTTCACGGGGATACGCCACCCGTGCGAAAGGAGGCACAACCAAGGACCGAGAGGGAGGGTCAGACGCTGTGCCGGAATCCGGACCACCCGGTCCCGGCACCTCGGTTTCTGTCAACTCCCTTACGTTCCACGGAGGTTGTGCGATGTCCTCTCGCTCTTCCCGTCGCCGTACGCCGCGCTCCGCCTCGGCGCTGACACTCGCGCTCGGCACCGCGCTGGTTGCTCCGCTGCTCCTCGCCGGGACGGCGGGCGCGGCCACGGCACCGGCCACCGCCGCGCTGGGCAACGGCGGCAACGAGGTCCTGTACACGGCCGCCGCGGGCCAGACCAACAAGGTGGTCGTCACCGCGTCGACGACCGACCTCTCGACCATCACGTACGTCATCGACGACGTCGTCACCATCAAGGCGGGCACGGGCTGCGCGTACCCGAGCGCCTCGGACCACACCAAGGTGTCCTGCACGGTGACGACCTTTGACAGTCAAGACCCGTACCCCACCGTGCAGTTGATGCTCGGCAACGGCAACGACACGCTCGCTTACCACAACAAGACGAACCAGACCTACTACCTCGCCTCGATCGACCTGGGCGCCGGCAACGACAAGGCCACCGACGACGGCGGCGTCGACGGGAACTACGTCTCGGGCGGGACCGGCAACGACACCCTCACCCTGGGCAAGTACTCGGTGGGCTGGGGCGACGACGGCAACGACACCATCAAGGCCGCCGCGGGCACCATCGCCCAGGGCGGCAACGGCAACGACACCATCACGACCACCGGCGACGCGGCCGACGGCGGGGCCGGCAACGACGTCATCACCGGTGGCGCGGCCGCCCAGAGCCTGACCGGCGGCACCGGCAACGACCGGATCCACGGCGGCGCCGGGAACGACTTCATCTACGGCGGCACCGGCAACGACGTCCTCTACGGCGACGCCGGCGCCGACACGATCTACGGCAACTCGGGCAACGACACCCTGTGGGGCGGCACCGGCACGGACGTCCTGTCCGGCGGCCCGGGCCACAACGTCGTCCACCAGAACTGACGCACGCCGGACTCCGCGCACCGGCTCAGGGCGTGGTGCAGCCGACCACGGCCCGGGCCGGTCCGCGGAACGCCTCGTCGAACAGGGCCCTACCCTCCGGGAGGATGCCCGCACGGCGAAGCACCTGCGGCGCCGATCACACCCGACAGCTTCAGACCACACCCGACAGCTTCAGACCACACCCGACCGCTTCAGATCGCTCCCGGCGAAGGCCCGCGCGTCCCCGAACGGAAAGAACCACCCGTCCCGCAGCAGCCAGACGCTCCCACCGGCCGGCAGCCTTCCAGCGCCGGCCCGGCGCGACAACTCCTTTCCCAGCTGTCACAGCCATGTCATACGCTGCTCCCGGCAGCCGCGCCCCGCGCGTCACCGCGTCTCTCATCCGCGGTCACGTCCGGGTGTTGCGCGGCGCTCTCAACTCCCGGTCTCCTGACCGGTTTTCCTTGTGGGGGGAACAGCACGTGCGGATGCGCAGCATCTCGACCGCGACAGCGCTCGCGGTCCTTCTCGGCTCGGCGGCGCTCAGCGTCGTAGCGACAGGTACGGCCTCGGCGGCGACCGCCAACGTGACCACGCCCGGCGGCCTCGTCGCGGACGGCGCCCTCAAGCGGGTGTTCGTCGGCGACGGGTCGGCCGGGACGGTCGCGGCCACGGACTACTCGGGCAACGTCCTCGCATCGGTCGGCGGCATCAGCGGGGTCACCGCCCTGGCCGTGTCCGACGACGGGACCACCGTGTACGCGGCGGCCCAGGGCACGCACGAGATCGTGGCGCTCGACGCGGCCACCCTCGACGTCAAGGCCCGCTATCCGGTGGCCACCACTGTGGGCCCGCGCTATGTCGCCTTCACCTCGGGCAAGCTCTGGTTCACCTACGGCGACCAGTGGGACAGCAACGTCGGCTCGGTCGACCCGGCCGTGGACCCGGCGAGCGGCACCGACCCGGTGACGCTCGGCCAACAGCCCGACGGCATCTCGATCGACAACCCGGGCTTCCTCGACGCCGCCGCGTCCAGGCCCGGTGTCCTCGCCCTCGGCGAGACCGGCATCTCCACCGACTCGATGGCCGTCCTGGACGTCTCGGGGGCCACCCCGCAGAAGGTCGCCTACTACTTCGGCGACTACTCGCTCAACAGCGGTATCCACGACATCGACCTGGTGCCCGGCGCCGACGAGGTGCTGGTCAACGGCGCGGTGCGGGACGCGTACGCGGACGGCAAGTTCACCCAGTCGGGCACCTATCCGAGCGGGCAGCAGGCCGACATCGCCCCGGACGGGACGGTCGCGTCGGTCAGCGGCACCTCGGTCACGACGTACCGGCCGAACGCCACGAAGGCGATCCGCACCTACAACGTCGGCTCCTTCGACACGGCCGCCCTGGCCTGGGCCCCGGACAACTCGCGGATCTTCGCGCTCGTCGGCAGGTCGGGCGGCGGCTACACGCTCAAGGCGCTGACCGACCCGGAGAAGAACGTCCCGACCCTCACGGTCAGCGCGCCCTCCTCCGCGCCCCGCGCCAAGAAGCTCACCGTCACCGGCAAGCTCTCGGCGACGGTCGCGCTCCCGGCCGGTGCGAAGCTCCAGGTCACGCGCACCGACCTGGAGTCCACGAAGGGCAAGGCGCTGCCCGCCGTCACGGTGAAGGCGAACGGCACCTACTCCTTCACGGACACCCCGCCGGCCGGCGGCACCGTCACGTACAAGGTGAGCTACGCGGGCGACGCCGGGCACGCGGCGGTCAGCGCCTCCGACAAGGTCGCCGTCTCCCGCTCGGCCACCACCCTGAGCCTGAACAACAACGGCAAGCTGTACGCGTACGGCGCCGACGTGAAGTTCACCGCGCACCTCGGCAAGACGTACAAGAACCGCACGGTCGCGATCTACGCGGACCCCTTCGGCGGCGACAAGCCGAAGAAGCTGGTCAAGACCGGCAAGGTCAACTCCAGCGGCAACATCTCCGTGACCGTGGACATGACCCGCGACACCGCCGTCTCCGCGGTCTTCGCCGGTGACGCCCGCTACGCCTCCAAGACGGTGAAGGCCACGGGGTACGCCAAGGTCAAGGTCTCCACCGCGATCACCAAGCACTACAAGAAGGCGAAGATCGGCTCGACGTCGTACTACTGGTTCCACAAGAACTCGGCGCCGGTCGTCACCACGACGATGACCTACTACCAGAACCGCCAGGAGCGGCTCGACCTGCAGGTCTACTACAACGGCAGGTGGTACGACTCCGACTCGGAGTACTTCGCCCTGAACTCGAACGGCAAGGTCGCGGTGAACCTCGGCGCCCCGGGCGAGTCCGGCATCAAGGCCCGCATCCGGGCCGCGTACATCAACGGTTCGTCCGGCGACAACGTCAACTCGACGACGTACACCGGGTGGAAGTACCTGTACTTCTCCAACTAGCACCTGTTTCCCCGGGCGTCGGGGTTCACGGGGTGCCTGGGCAGCCCCGCTTCGAGGACCGTGTGTCCTCGGGGCGGGGCTGTTCGCGTGTCCGCCGGCTACACCGCGTCCAGCCCCGTCATGAGCTGCCCGTACGCCCCCTCCGCGGCCGCGACCGCGTCGTCGTACGCCTCGTCGGCGGTGCGTCCTGATGTGATCGTCCGCCAGTTCTCGTGCCCCAACTCCTGCTGTACGGCGATCAGATGGGACGCGGCCAGGCGTCTGACGATCGGTGGCGCGGCGCCGGAGCCGGTCGGCAGGGCGTCCGCGAGCGCGTCGATGTCCTGGCTGGTGTACCGCTGTCTCATGCCGACGCGGAGGGTGGGCGTGCGGTAGATGAGGTCCTGGAAGGACAGGATCTCGGGGTGGTCGTTCAGCCCGGTGATCGGGTCGCGGGCGGCGAGTCCGGCCAGGAAGTGGTCGCGCAGGGCCGCGGTCGGGGTCAGCCCGGCCGGGCGCTCCCGCACCACGCGGGCCGCCTCGCCGAGGTGGTCGGCGAAGCGGTGCAGGACCAGGTCCTCCTTGGTCGGGAAATACCGGAACAGCGTGGCCTTGGAGACCTCGGCCGCTGCCGCGACCTCGACGACGGACACCTCGTCGAAACCCTGGGCGCGGAAGAGGCGCAGGGCTTCCTGAGCGATGAGGTTCCGCGTGCGTTCCTTTTTTCGCTCGCGCAGACCGGCGGGTTCGTCCATGCGAGCAAGTTTACACGGGAGATGAGGCTCGGGATTGAATGAGACCGAGAATCTTCTGAGACCTGGTTGCATTTTCTCGTCCGCCGATGTTCCATGGATGCACGACGACGAGAGGACCCCTCATGACCGACGACGGTGTTCGGAACGACGGTGTGCTGATCGTGGGCGCCGGGCCGACCGGGCTCACGCTCGCCATCGAGCTGGCCCGGCGCGGTGCGGGGGTGCGGATCGTGGACGCGGCCCCGGTCCCGCACCGGGAGTCCCGGGGCAAGGGCCTGCAGCCGCGCACCCTGGAGGTCCTGGAGGACGTCGGCATCACCGGGCGCGCCCTCGCGGCCGGGACGACACGGATGCCGTTCCGCAAGTACTTCGACGGCGCGCACGTGAACGACACGGACCCCTTCGCGGACGCCCGCCCCACCCCGGACGCGCCGTACGAGCGAGGGGTGCTCATAGGGCAGTGGCAGGTGGAGAAGCTCCTGCGCGAGCGGCTCGCGGAGTTCGGGGTCGGCGTCGAAGGCGGCACGGAGGTCACCGGGTTCGAGCAGGACGAGGCCGGTGTCACGGCCGTCCTCGCCGACGGCGGGCGGATCAGGGCGGCCTATCTCGTCGGCTGCGACGGCGGGCGCAGCCGGGTCCGCAAGGCGATGGGGGTGCGTTTCGACGGCACGACGGACGAGACCCAGTCGATGGTCGTCGGTGACGTCGGGGCCGAGGGGATCAGCCGGGACGTCTGGCATCAGTGGTTCGCGTCGGACGGGAGCGGAGTGATGCTCTGCCCGATGCCCGGCACGGACTCCTTCCAGTTCCAGGCCGGCCCCGAACTCGACGCGAGCGGCGACCCGTTGCCGCCGTCGCTGGAGAGCTTCCAGCGGATCTTCGACCGGTACGCGCAGGTGCCCGGCATCACGCTGACCGACCCGACCTGGCTCTCCCTCTGGCGGGTCAACGTCCGCATGGTCGACCGGATGCGCGTCGGCCGGGTCCTCCTGGCCGGGGACGCCGCCCACATCCACCCGATCGCCGGCGGCCTCGGCATGAACACCGGCATCCAGGACGCCTACAACCTGGGCTGGAAACTCGCCCTCGCGACCGCCGGGCAGGCGGGCCCCGGCCTGCTGGACACCTACGAGGAGGAGCGCCTCCCGGTGGCCGCCTGGACCCTGGGCATCAGCACCGACCTGTACGCCCGGGTACGCGAGGCGGTCAAGGAACCCGGCACCGGCGTCGAGGCCGCCGCCCCGCCCCCGATGGGCACCGGCTACCGCTGGAGTTCCCTCGCCGCAACCACCCATCCCGCGGCCATCGGTGACCCCGCCGTCCTGCGCCCCGGCGACCGCGCTCCCGACGCCCCGTGCCTGGACGCTTCCGGCAGCCCGGTCCGGCTCTTCCAGGTGTACGCGGACCCGCGCTTCACGCTGCTCGGCTTCGGGGACCAAGTCGCGGACGCGGTCGGCAAGTTGGGGGCCGAGCACGGTGGTCTGCTGCAGGCGTTCACGGTGGACGGCGGCGGTGATCTGCGGGACCACGAGGGCCACGCCCGTCGCGCGTACGGCATCAGGACCTCCGCCCCCGCCCTCGTCCTGGTCCGCCCCGACAACCACATAGCGCTGCTGACCCAGGACCCGGCAGAAGTGGCGGGCTACCTAACCCGAATCACCACATTCCCCCCGAAAGAGTGATACTCGGAGTATGAGCATGGCAACGTATGAAGTGCTGGCCGCGTCGCACAACACGCTCGACGTGGGCGCCGCCTTTCTCGGTGGCCTGCTGATCGCGGGCGCGCTGGTCTGGGCCATCCATTTCGGCATGAAGGTCCGGGACCAGGAACTTCCACGGCCGCTCCCCGAGGAGCAGCCCCACCTCCCCGCGGGCGGTGCCGTCCACGAGATGAGCGAGATGCGGGAGCCCGACGAGATGCCCGTCGCCTCGGAGGAGAAGGAGCGGCTGATGCCGTACCAGCTCCATCACTCCGGGACCAGGACGGGCAAGGACCAGAACCGGCTGCGCTGGCTGCCCGGGAGGAGCGGTTCCTTCGGCGGGGGCGGCATAGGCCACGTGTGACCACGGGGTGACGGGGTGACGGGGTGACCGTGTGGCCTCAAGCCTCCGCGGCGGGCAGCGTCACCTCGAACCGGCAGCCGCCCGACACGTTCCGTACGGCTGCCCGTCCCTGATGCGCCTCGACGATCCCGCGCACGATGGCGAGACCCAGCCCGGCTCCGGCGGGCGGGGTCCGGGCGTGCGTGCCGCGCCACCCCGTGTCGAAGACGCGCGGCAGATCGTCCTCGGGGATCCCGCCGCAGCCGTCCGTCACCGACAGCACGACCCCGTCGGCGGTCCGCTCGGCGGCGATGGCCACCGTGCCGTCGGCGGGCGTCCGGCGGATCGCGTTGACCAGCAGATTCCCCAGCACCCGGCTCATCTCCTTGCCGTCGACCTCGACGGGCACCGGTTCGATCCGGTCGCCGACCAGCCGTACGCCGTGCTCGCGCGCGAGCGGGTCCGCGCCGGCGAGGGCGTCGCCGATGAGGTCGTACAGGGACATGCGGGAGCGGGTGAGGGCGAGCGAGCCGGCGTGGATGCGGGAGAGTTCGAAGAGGTCGCCGACCATGTCGTTGAGGCGTTCCACCTCGGTGCGGATCTGGCGGAGGTAGCGGCCGGGATCGGCGGCGACCCCGTCCTCCAGGGCCTCGGACATGGCGCGGAGACCGGCCAGCGGGGTGCGCAGGTCGTGCGAGATCCAGGCGACGAGTTCACGGCGGGAGGACTCCAACGCCCGTTCGCGGTCGCGGGATTCGGCGAGCTTGGCGCTGGTGGCGGCCAATTCCCGGCTGACGTCGGCGAGTTCGGCATTGGCGGGGCGGGCCGGGGCGGAGTAGTCGCCGCCGTCGCCGAAGTCGCGGGCGGCGAGGACGAGTTCACGGCTGCGGGCGACGACCCAGCGGCCGAGCAGCAGGGCGGTGAGCAGGGAGACGACGGCGGCCATCGCGACCACGGTCGTGACCACGGACAGATCGTGCCGGGACAGGAACATCGCCTGCGCCACGGCGAGCGTCCCGGCGAGCATCGCGGTCACGGCGACCGCGGCGACGACGGACACGGACGCGGTGAGCGAGCGCCGCCGCAGCAACCACAGGGCACCGGCCCCGAGCACTCCGGCGGCAGCGGCTCCGAGAAAGGCGAACAGCGCGATGAGCAGGGCGTCACGCATGACCGGTCACTCCCCCTCGGTGCCGGTGGGATCGAAGCGGTACCCGATCCCCC
The DNA here is from genome assembly GCF_033335955.1 of Streptomyces sp. N50. Taxonomy (GTDB): domain Bacteria; phylum Actinomycetota; class Actinomycetes; order Streptomycetales; family Streptomycetaceae; genus Streptomyces. The sequence goes on along the minus strand of NZ_CP137549.1, from coordinate 4,694,390 downwards.
ACACCGTCTGGATGAACCGCGGCCGCCCCGGATCGTCCTCGACCTTCCCGCGCAGCCGCCGTACGTGCACGGTGACGGTCGACAGATCACCGAAGTCCCACCCCCACACCTCGCGCATCAGATCCTCCCGCCCGTACACCCGCCCCGGATTCCGGAGGAAGAAGGCGAGAAGGTCGAACTCCCGGTGGGTGAGGGAGAGTTCGGCACCGTCCTTGGTGGCGCGGCGGGCGGCCCGGTCGAGGGTCAGTCCCCCGGCGCTGAGCGGGGTCGCGGGTCCGACGGGCGACCGGGACCGCCGCAGCACGGACTCCACGCGCAGCACCAGCTCCCTCGGGCTGAACGGCTTGGTGACGTAGTCGTCGGCCCCGACCTCCAGCCCCAGGATCCGGTCGTCCTCGTCCCCCCGGGCGGTCAGCATGATCACCGGCACGGGCCCGCGCCCCCGCATCCGCCGGCAGACCTCCAGCCCGTCCATCCCCGGCAGCATCAGATCGAGCACGACGAGGTCGGGCCAGTGGGCGTCGGCCCGGGCCAGCGCCTCCGGCCCGTCGGCGGCCCGCTCCACGACATACCCGGCCCGGTCGAGATACCCGGAGACCACCTCGGCGACGGTCGGATCGTCATCGACGACCAGCACCCGGGCGCCGACCGCCCCCTCGGCCTTCCCGGCCTTCTCGTACGACTGCTGCATGCGGCCAGCCTCGCACCACGACGCCTCCGACGTGCCGCCCGCACCGGCTCCGGGCACCGAACGTCCGTGTTTCGTAAGATCCGGGGCCGGCCGCGTCGCAAGGGGCTACGCCGGTACGCCCGTCCCGCGCCGCCGGCCTGAAGGGGGCCGTGGCGGCGGGACGGGCGGGGGTGGTGGCGCGGGTCTCTAGCGCCTCGCCCCGGACGCCGCCGGGTCGTACACCGCCAGGGCCCAGATCACGAACACGTCCACCGCGATCATGATCACCGACCAGATCGGGGCGTACGGGAGGAACATGAACTGGAGGATGGCGCTGAGGCTCGCGAGGACGATGCCGCAGACGCGGGCCCAGCCCATGCCGCTGAGGATGCCCCAGCCGGTGATCACGCCCACCGCGCCGAGGCAGATCAGGATGACGCCCCAGCCGGTGAGGTTGATGCTGTAGACGTACGAGCCGACGCGGGTGTACACGTCGTCCTTCGCGAGGGCGGAGATGCCCTGGAGGATGGCGATGACACCGTTCATCAGCATCAGGACACCGGCGAAGACCGCGCCGCCGGCCGCGAGGCCGCCGCCGGACGGGGGCGCGCCGCGGCCCCGGGTGCCGGGGGCCTGGCCGGAGTCGTTCCAGGCCGGGGGCTGCTCCTGGCCGCCGGCGGACGGCGAGTGCGGCTGCTGCGTCGAGTGCGGCTGCTGGGTCATGGCCGTACCCCACCTCTCTGTGGTGTGTGGTGCTTCGACCATCCGGCCGCCCCACCCCCTCCACCAGGGGGGTTACGCCATACGGGTGACACCCGACGGGGCGCCCGGTTCGGGCCCCGGACCCGGTTCCGCCGCCAGGAACTCCACCACCGCCAGCGCGAACAGCAGCGCGAGGCCCAGCCCGACCACCACCCACCCCGTCGGACGCGACCACAGCAGATACACCAGCAGCGCCCCGCCCACCAGCACCCAGCCGATCCACGCCCGGTACCGGCGCACGAACGGCCCCACCGGCCCGGTCCGCAGCCCCGCCCCGTCGGCCACCGCCCGTACCGCGCCGATCCCGGACGTCCACAGCCGCCGTACAAGACCGGCCCGGCGGCCCGGGCCCGTCAGCCAGGCGGCCAGCGCGACCACCACGCCGAGCGCCACGACCATCCGTACGCTCGTGTGCAGGAACCGGGTCAGCGCGTCGTACACCGCGGCGGCCGCCCCCGGTGACACTCCCGCCGGGAGGGCGTCCAGGTAGACGGCGCGGAAGATCCGTAGCGCGATGCCCAGCAGGGCCGTCGCGGCGGCCACGCCCAGCGCGCCCGTCACCAGCGCGCGCCGCCTCCGTCGCGCCAGCAGGACGCCCGCCGCGACCAGCAGCACGGCCACCAACGGCAGCCAGGTACCGGCGAGTTGGAGGAGGCGGAAGTACGTCTTGTACGTGTCGAGGTCGTCGCTCTTGAGGAGCGTGATCGACGTGTGGATCTCGGGGAGCTTTCCGGCGACGGTCATCCCCTCGTCGACCAGCCGCTGTTTCACCTGGTCCACCACCGGCCCCACGTCGAGCGTCACCGCGCCGTCGTCGAGCCGTACCGCACCGCCCCCGCTGCCGGTCAGGGCTTTGTCCACAGTGCTGTGGACACGGCGGTTCGCGTCCTTCCAGATCGTGGCGAAGGCGCGCGACGCGGCGACCGCCTGCGCCTTGTCGTGGACGAAGGCGCGGACCGAGTCCTCCAGCGAACCGCCCAGCGCCCCCAACGCCTTTTCCAGCAGCGGTCGTTGGGCGGGCGCCACCCCGGACAGCAGAGCGGTGAGATCGAGGCGGTCCATCACCGCCGACGTCACCCGGTTCGCGACGGCGTTCTGGATGTCCGGGTCGGAGGCGAGCGGCGCGACGGTCTTCACATAGCGGTCCGTGTCCCCCACCGTGTCCGCCGTCCACGCGGCCACCACGCCGAGCGGCGCGAGCACACACCCCACGATCACCAGCACCACGGCGAGCAGCGAACGCACCCGGTGCCGCGGCCGCCGCTCCGCCTCCAGCTCGGCCACCCGCGCCCGCAGCCGGTCGAGTTCCGTCACCTCTGCCTCCTCCGCGCGTGTGCCTCCCAGCGCATCCCCGATGGCCCGGGGCCGCGAGCAGTGCCGCGCCGTTCGGGTGACGCCGGCATGCGGCCGTACGGCATCGGAATTTCACTGGAGGGACGACCCGACCGACCCACGGAGGCGACATGGCCCGGAACAGGCGCGCTGCGGTAGGTGCGGCGGCAGCTGTGGCCCTCGGCCTAACCTCTCTGGCCGGGTTGACCGGTTGTTCTGACGACAGCTCTCCGGCCTCGGTCGCCAGCAAGGCCGCCTCCGCCGTCGCGTCCGTCGGCGCGCAGGCCACCGGCGCGATCGCGTCGGCCACCGCCGAGGCCGGCCGCAAGCTCGACGACGTCAAGAACGGCGTGGACGCGAAGGACGCCGTCCACCTCGCCGCCCCCACCACCGACTCGGCCGGCCGCAGCACCGCCGAGGTCACCGTCGACAACACCGCCGGCTCGGCCAAGTCCTTCGCCGTACAGGTGGAGTTCAAGGACGGGGGCGGCAATCTGCTCGACACCGTCGTCGTCACCGTCTCCCACGTCCCGGCCCACAAGTCCGCCACGGCGACCGCCCGCAGCAACCGCAAGCTGTCGGGCGGTGTGAAGGCCGACGTCGGGACGGCGCTGCGGTACTAGGCCAGTACTAGGCCGTGTCCGCGAAGTCCCGCCTGCCTCGGGCGTAGATTGAGGCCGAGGCGGGACGGCCTTCTTCCGCGTCCGCCGGTGCGTACGTACGTCAGCCGCGCGGCGCGGCCAGAACGACGGGAGCCAGCCATGAAGCCGAATCGCTCCATTCCGGCGTCGACGGTCATCCCCGTCCTGGTCTATCCCGATGTCCGCGAGGCGGTCGCCTGGCTCGGTGCGGCCTTCGGGTTCGCCGAGCGGGTCCGGATCGGGGAGGACCACCGCGCACAGCTCGCGTTCGGCGACGGTGCGGTGATCGTCGCGGACGTGGGGCATGACCGCCGCCCGCCGCGCCCCGGCGAGGTCACCCACGCGGTGACGGTCCGGGTGGAGGACGTCGGTGCCCACTACGAGCGGTCCCGGGACCATGGCGCACGCATCATCATGGAACCGACCGACTTCGAGTACGGCGAACGGCAGTACACGGCCGAGGACCTCGCGGGCCACCGGTGGACCTTCTCGGAGACGCTCGCCGACGTCGCCCCGGAGGAATGGGGCGGAACGTCCGTCGCGACCGGTTGACGCGTCCTCGGTGCCGCCGCGTGCGGCCGAGGAAGGCGAGGGGTCTGCCGTGGACCTGCTCCATCGCGGTGCCGAGCACGGTGTACGCCGGGCCGTCGGCGGCCGCGCGGAACGGGGAGCCGGCGCCCTCCGTCCCGACCGTCACCTTCGCACCCCAAGGGGCCGCGTCCGCAAGGTGTTTGGCGAGTGCCTCACTGGACCGCGCCGGAATCCGTGCCAGGTGGCCTGCCAGGGCACCGGCGGTCGGCAGCCACATTACGCAGCCCGCCTGACGGCGGACACGCTCGGCGTAGGAACGGGGATGTTGGGGTCAGGCCATCCAGAAGAAGACGGCGGTCATCCGCTTCTCCTCCAGCGTGCTGCCGTGGTAACCGGTCGCGCTGTGCACGAGGTTGGCGTGGTAGAGCAGCAGGCTGTTGTACTTGTGCGGCACGCGCACGTCCTCTTCAAAGGCGTCCGGCGCCACGAACCGCGTACCCAGCGCCTCGACGAGGTTGTTGTGCGGGGCCTGCACGACGTTGCCGCCGAGCCGTCCGCCCGGGAGGTGCTGCCGGTAGAAACTGGTCCCGCAGTCCTTCGGCACGGAGGGGTTGAGGTACAGCACGGCGGCGTACCGGCACAGGGACCGGGAGTCGGTGTGCGGCCGGGGCTCGCTCTCCCCCTCCCCCACGACCTGGATGCAGTTGTGGTTGAGGGTCCCGCCCCCGGGCGCCTTCTGCACCCACAACTCCTTGGCCCCGGTGGCCTGCTTCACCAGCCGCTCGATCCGCCCCATCTCGGACGGCTCAAGCCCCGGCATGGTCCGCAGCCCCGGCCAGGTCTCCGACGTGTACGGATACCCCTTGACCCAGTCGTCCTTCGCGAGACACCGCTCCCGTACGGCATCCACATCCGGAAGCACGTCGTTCAGCACCCAGTAGTCACGGCCCTTGGTGGGCTTGCGGTACGGGAGGACGGGGAGAGGGGCCTGCTGGCGGGCCCGCTGCTGGGGGTGTGGGGGGAGTGGGGGCATGGGGCCGAACGTATAGCGGGGGTTCGCCAATGCTGTGCCATACACCGGTCAACATTCCGTCAACGACGGGTAGTTGAAGGTCAAGGCCAGGGGGTGGATCAGGAACGGCGAGAGCCAGCTCACACCCACCCCTGTCACATTCCCAGGGCCCGTTCCGTCAGTGCTGTGTAACCACCAGCCACGACAGAACAGAGGAGCCCACCATGGGTGCTCGACTGAACCCCTTCGGCAGTCCGCTCGCCGGTAAGGCGCTGAAGCACTTCATCGCCGCGGGCAAGGTCATCGAGGATTCGACACTGCCCGGCGCCACTCAGGAGCTGGTCAAGCTGCGGGCGAGCCAGATCAACGGGTGCGGATTCTGCACCGACATGCACAGCAAGGACGCGGCCGCCGCGGGTGAGAGCGCGGTGCGGCTCAACCTCGTCGCCGCCTGGCGGGAGGCGACCGTGTTCAGTGAGGCGGAGCGCGCCGCGCTGGAGCTGGCCGAGGAGGGGACCCGGATCGCGGACTCGGCGGGCGGGGTGTCGGACGACGTGTGGGCGAACGCCGCCAAGCACTACGACGAGGAACAGCTCATGGCGCTCGTCTCCCTGATCGCCCTCATCAACAGCTTCAACCGGATGAACGTCATGCTCACGATGCCCGCCGGCGACTACCAGCCAGGTCAGTTCGCCTGACGCGGGCCGAGGAGCGGCGCCGCCAACGCCAGGGCCGGTGCCGGTGCCGGTGCCGGTGCCGGTGCCAGGGCCGGTGCCGCGGCGGTACGGCAGCCACGACGACCCGGTTGGCAACCGGAGTTGCTGTCCGTCACTTGTGACGCGCCCCACTCGGGCTTTACCAAAACCAAAGACTTCGCGCGCTTCCCGGATCCGTACTTCTGACTGTCCGTACCGCCGACGGGCGGTCCACGACACAGGAGGTACGGTGCGCTTTTCGCGGAACGCGACGGGAACGATGGTTGTGGGCGGTGCCCTCAGCCTGACCCTCGTCGCCCTGGCCTATCCGGCAATGCTGGGCGTGACCACGGTCTCCAGCGCTCCCGCTCGCGTGATCGCCAACACGCAGTGGGGGCCGCTGACCGAGGCCGACCGCGACTTCGTGGTCAAGGTGCGCGCGGCAGGGCTGTGGGAGTACCCCGTCGGCCAGATGGGACTGAAGAAGGGGGCGAGCCCGGCGGTCATCACCGCGAGCAAGCACCTGATCGACGGGCACGCGGCGCTGGACTCCACGGTCCGCAAGATCGCCCCCATGCTCAACATCACGATCCCGAACCAGCCCAGCCCGCAGCAGCAGGGGTTCATCAACACCCTGAACGGCGACAGCGGCAAGCAGTTCGACACGGACTTCGCCAACATCCTGCGGGTGACGCACGGTTCGATCTTCGCCACCATCGCGAAGATCCGCGGGACGACCGAGAACACCCTGGTGCGGGTCCTGGCCAACCAGGCCAACGCGACGGTCCTGGACCACATCACCGTGATGGAGGACACCGGACTGGTCAACTTCAGCCAGGTCCTCTTCCAGGAGACGACCCCGCCGAAGCTGCCCGCCGTGGACCTGACCCCGCCGCCCCCGCCCGCGGGCCAGCCGGAGGTGGTGCTCACCCCACCGGTGAACAGCACCACCCAGCCGCCCGTCCTCCCGGGCGAGGCGTCACCCAGCTCCACCCAGACCCCGACCGTGGGGTGACCCCGCTACACCCCCAGCCACACGGTCGTGTCCGGCCCCAACTCACCGCCGCCCGCCGCCGGTTCGCTGCTCAGCAGCACCTCCCCCGGCGGCAGGGCGACCGGCACGTCCGACAGGTTGGTGACACAGCGCCAGCCGTCGGAGCGCGCGAAGTGCAGCACCCCGGGCGGGCTGTCCGGGGCCCAGGTCAGCGACTCCCCTTCGAGCAGCTTGCGGCGCAGCCGCAACGCCGTGCGGTAGAGCTCCAGGGTCGAGCCCTCCGTCCCGTCCTGTGCCTCCACGGCGTACGACGCGAAGCTCGCCGGCTGCGGCAGCCACGCAGGCCCCGCCCCGAAGCCGTACGACGGACCGGTCGACGTCCAGGGGAGCGGTACCCGGCAGCCGTCGCGGCCCTTGTGGGTGTGGCCCTGCTGTTCCCAGATGGGGTCCTGGAGGACCTCGACGGGCAGGTCGGCGACCTCGGGCAGACCGAGTTCCTCACCCTGGTAGACGTACGACGAACCGGGCAGCGCCAGCATCAGCAGGGTCGCGGCGCGGGCCCTGCGCAGGCCTGCGGCCGTATCGACCGGTGGCGTGTGGCCGTTCGACAGGAGCCAGGTGTTGGGGTCCGTGCCCGGTGGCAGCATCAGGCGCGAGGCGTGGCGTACGACGTCGTGGTTGGACAGCACCCAGGTGGCCGAGGCGCCCGCCGCGCGGGCCGTGGCGAGCGAACCGGTGATCACCTCACGCAGCTGCTCCGCGTCCCAACCCGCCTCCAGGTACTCGAAGTTGAAGGCCTGGCCGAGTTCGTCCGGGCGGGCGTACAGGGCGCGGCGGGCGGCCGGTACCCAGGCCTCGGCGACCGCCATGCGGGGCGGGGTGTAGGTGTCGAGGACCGTACGCCGCCAGTCGCGGTAGATCGCATGGACCGCGTCGCGGTCGTAGTAGGGGTGGCTGCCGGGCGGGATCGAGTCGAGGACGTCCTCGGAGTTCGCCGCGATGGGGCCCACGTCACGGAGCGGCTCGGTGAGGTCCTTGGCGAGGGCGTGGGCGACATCGACGCGGAAACCGTCGACCCCCCGGTCGGACCAGAAGCGGAGCGTGCTGCGGAAGTCCTCCCGGACCTCCTCGTTGTCCCAGTTCAGGTCGGGCTGTTCGGGGGTGAAGAGGTGCAAGTACCACTGCCCGTCGGGGAGTTGGCGCCATGCGCTGCCGCCGAACACCGACGGCCAGTCGGTGGGCGGGAGTTGGCCGTCCTCGCCGCGTCCGTCCCGGAAGACGTAACGGTCGCGGGCGGCGGAACCGGGCGCGGCGGCGAGCGCCTCCTGGAACCAACTGTGCAGCCGGGACGTGTGGTTCGGCACGATGTCGACCATGACCTTCAGGCCGAGCCGGTGCGCCTCGGCGACCATCGCGTCGAAGTCGTCGAGGGTGCCGAGCCGTGGGTCCACGTCGCGGTAGTCGGCGACGTCGTAGCCGCCGTCGGCGAGTTCGGACGGGTAGAACGGGCTGAGCCAGAGCGCGTCGACGCCGAGCGCGGCGAGATGACCGAGGCGCTGGGTGATGCCCTGGAGGTCCCCGAGTCCGTCACCGTCGGCGTCGGCGAAACTGCGCGGATAGACCTGGTAGACGACGGCTTGACGCCACCAGTCCGGGTCACGGGAGGACAGGTCGGTCACGTGGTCTCCTTATGAATTCCCGCTGCGCTGACGGAAGTTGACAGTCAACTTCCGGTAGACCCACGATGTGCACACGCTGTGGCGCATGTGACCAATGGGCCCGGTGTTTCCAAGCTGCTCCGCTCCTCCACTCCTCTGCCCTTCGCCAGGCCAAGATGGGATAAGTATGTCCATAGCGAGTCGTGTCACTGTGCGTCGCCTGTTGGGGACGGGCGCCGCCTCCCTCGCCCTCGCCGCAGCCTCCGTCGGCGCCGCCTCCGGCGCCTATGCCCACGGCGGTGGCGGTGACGGCTGGGAGTCCGGTGGCCACTACCGGCCCGGCTCCGGTGCCGGCACGGTCACCGAGACCGAGGGCTGCCAGTTCTCGCTGAACGGCACGGACTTCTTCCCCTCCGTCAAGGTCGACGACCAGAACCTGAAGCCCACGGACGACGGCAAGATCCACATCAAGGTCCGCACCGCCGGTGACGCGTCCACCTGCACCGCCTCGCTCGCCTCGTACATCGCCCACGGCCCGACCTTCGCCACCTCGGGCCAGCAGGTCTTCGTCGACTTCGACACGGTGACCGTGAAGAAGGGCCAGACCGACTCGCTCGACATCGCGGTGCCGGACGAGGGCTGCTTCGCGCAGATCGACCTCTACCGCGGCGCGGTCAAGTTCGACGGCAAGCCCGCCGCCGGTGACGGCCTCGTCCACGGCGACCTGCCCAAGGGCCCCGACCACACGGTCATCAAGGACAAGCTGATCGCGGCCTGGAACGGCGGCACGAAGGACTGCACGACCACCGAGTCCCAGCCCCCGTCCCCCTCGGCCCCGGCCTCGGTCCCCCCGTCGGCCCCGGAGTCCACCCCGCCCGCCTCGGACTCCTCGACCCCGACCCCGACCCCGAGCGCCTCCGAGTCGACCCCGGAGTCCGCCACCCCGACCCCGGCCACCTCTGAGTCGACCACTCCCGCGGCGGCGCCCTCACCCAACGGCGGTGGCGGTGGTGACCTGGCGGAGACCGGTGGCGGCAGCAACACCGGCGCGATCGTCGGCGGCGCGGCGGCACTTCTCGCGGGCGGCGCGGCGATCGTGGTCGCCACTCGTCGTCGGCGCGCTTCGCACTCGTAACCTCCGCTCGGCAGGCGGTAGTTGAGGCGCCGGGCAGGGACAAGTTCCCGGCCCGGCGTCTGCCGTCCTACCCCTCTACGCCTCGACCGTCTCCAGCCACAACTTCACGTACCGCTCCACATCCACGTCCAACCCCACGTCCACCAGGGCCTGTTCACGCGCGCCGTCATGGATCTCGGACTCGCCGTGACGCGCGCGCCGGTCGACGATCGTCTGTCCCCGGCCCGGCCCCGGGGCGAGGGAGACCTCGACGGGGAGGAGCCGGGTGGTGAGACCGCCCGGGTCGGCGACCGCGCAGACCGCGCCCGCGTCGCCGAGGCCGCCGGTGGGGGTGGGGTCACCGGACGCGGCCGGGTCGCGGTGGGCGAGCAGGTCACCGGCGAGCTTCAGCCGGGGTTCCGAACTCTCCCGCAGCCTCTGCACGTCGGCGGCCGGTACCTGGACCCGCTCGAACACATCCAATCCATACATCGTGATCGGCACCCCGGCGGTGAGCAGGATCGCGGCCGCCTCGGGGTCGTGCCACACGTTGAACTCGGCGACCGGCGTGGCGTTCCCGACCGCCACCGCGCCGCCCATGAACACAATCCGCTCGATGTTGGCCGTCACCTCGGGGAACGTCCGCAGCAGCAGCGCGATGTTCGTCAGCGGCGCGGTCGGGATGAGCGTGACCGGGCGGGGCGAGGCGAGGATCTCGCGGCGCAGCAGGGTCACCGCGTCCACGTCGACGGGCGTACGCGTGGAGTCGGGCAGCCCCATGTCGCCCATGCCGTCCTGCCCGTGGACGTGCGCCGCCGAACGCGCCGGCTCGATCAGCGGCCGGGCCGCACCCCGCGCGACCGGGATGTCACCGGCACCGGCGTGGTCCAGGACGATCAGCGTGTTCCGTACGACCTGGTCGACATCGGTGTTCCCGGCGACGCAGGTGACCGCGCGCAGGTCGAGGCCGGGGTGTCGGACGGCGAACAGCAGCGCCAGGGCGTCGTCGACCCCCGTGTCGCAGTCGATGATCACGGGGATGGGCTGACCGGTCACGTCAGGTTCCTCTCGGGATGGTTCGGCGGATCAGGCGGTTCAAGGCAGTGCACGGCAGCTGAGTCAGTGCGAGCGCAGCTGAGCCAGTTCAGGGCAGTGCGAGGCAGTTCACGGGTGACCTTACGCATCCGCCCACAGCGCGGTGCCGCGCGCCTCGACCCGGGCGCCGATGTGGTGCAACAGTTCGGCGGGCGCCAGCGGCCCGATCCGCCGCCCGTCCCGCAGTCGTACGGCGACCAGGTCGTCGGCGGCTTCGCGTTCGCCGATCACGGCCTGGTACGGGACGAGGCGCGCGGCTCGGACCCGGGCACCGAGGCTGCCCTGGTCGGGGGCGGCCAACTCGGCGCGCAGGCCACGGAGTTCGGCTTGCCGGAGGAGGTCGTACGCCTGCCCGGCCTGCGCGTCCGACACCGGCAGCACCACCAGCTGCACGGGCGCCAGCCACGCCGGAAAGGCACCCCCGTGCTCCTCCAGCAGATGCGCCACCGCCCGTTCCACGCTCCCGATGACGCTGCGGTGGACCATCACCGGGCGGTGTTTCGCGCCGTCGGGGCCGATGTAGTGCAGGTCGAAGCGTTCGGGCTGGTGGAAGTCGATCTGGACGGTGGAGAGGGTGGCCTCGCGCCCGGCCGCGTCCTCGATCTGGACGTCGATCTTCGGGCCGTAGAAGGCGGCTTCGCCCTCGGCGGACTCGTAGGGGACGCCGGAGGTGTCGAGGACCTCCTTCAGCATCGCGGTGGCCCGCCGCCAAAGTGCCGGATCCGCAACGTACTTGCCGCCTTCCCCCGGCAGCGAGAGGCGGTGGCGGGAGGCGCGGATGCCGAGGTCGGCGTAGGCGCGGGTGATGAGGGCGAGGGCGGCTCGGGCCTCGTCCGCGGCCTGGTCCAGGGTGCAGAAGATGTGGGCGTCGTTGAGCTGGATGGCGCGGACGCGGGTGAGTCCGCCGAGGACGCCGGAGAGTTCGGAGCGGTACATGGCGCCCAACTCGGCGATACGGAGGGGTAGTTCGCGATAACTGTGCGAGCGGGACCGGTAGATGAGGGCGTGGTGCGGACAGAGGCTGGGCCGCAGTACGACCTCTTCCGCGCCCAGTTTCATCGGCGGGAACATGTCGTCGCTGTAGTGGGACCAGTGCCCGGAGATCTCGTACAGCTCGCGCTTGCCGAGGACGGGCGAGTACACGTGCCGGTAGCCGGCGGCGCGCTCCAACTCCCTTACGTACTCCTCCAGTTCGTGCCGTACGGTCGCGCCGTCGGGGAGCCAGTACGGGAGGCCCGCGCCCATCAGGGGGTCGGTGTCGAAGAGGCCGAGCTCGCGGCCGAGGCGGCGGTGGTCGTACGGGGGTTTCTCGCTCATGGGTTCCTCGCTCTACGGCTGGCGGGGCGAGGAATCCGGCGACGACGAAGCCCCGGGGCACTCGCCCCGGGGCTTCGACTTGAGTCAGCAGTCAGCGCGCCGGGACAGGGTCCGGCGTCGTCGTCCAGGAGGACGGGAACGGCTTGGCGCGCTTCATGCGGCGGACCGTAGCAGTCGTACGGCGGCTTCGGCGACGGAATTAACCGGCCGCGATCGATCAGCCGAGCGCAATCAGCTGAGCTCAATCAGCCGAGTGCAATCAGCCAAGCGCAATCAGCCGAGCTGCTTGAGGAGTTCGTCGGCGACCGGGGCGGAGGACGCCGGGTTCTGGCCGGTGACGAGGTTGCCGTCGACCACGACGTACGGGGCCCAGGGCTCGCCCTCCTGGAAGTCGGCGCCGAGTGCCACGAGGCGGTCCTGGAGCAGCCACTTCACCTTTTCGGCGAGGCCGCCCTGGGTCTCCTCGGCGTTGGTGAACCCGGTGAGGCGGCGGCCGGCGAAGGCGTTCGTACCGTCGTCCTCGGTGGCCGTGAGGAGGGCGGCCGAGCCGTGGCAGACCACGCCGAGGGGCTTGCCGGAGGTGAGGGCCTGGGTGAGGAGGTGGCCGGAGTCCGCGTCGACGGCCAGGTCCTCCATCGGGCCGTGGCCGCCGGGGTAGTAGACGGCGGCGTAGTCGGCGAGGTCGACCTCGGTGAGCTTGACCGGGTGCTGGAACTCTGGGGCCGAGGTGAGGATGCCCGCTACGCGGTCGGCGTTCTCCTGGCCGCCGTTGTAGTCGGGGGCGAGGCTGCCGCGGTCCACCGGCGGTACGACGCCGCCGGGGGTGGCGACGACGACCTCGTGGCCGGCCGCCTTGAACGCCTCGTACGGGGTTACGGCCTCCTCGGCCCAATATCCGGTGGGGTGCGGGGTGCCGTCGGCGAGGGTGAGGTGGTCGGCGCCGGTCAGCACGAAGAGGATCTTCGACATGGGGGTCTCCAGTGGGGGGTGGCGTGGGATAGGTGCGGGATCGGTGAGGTGTCTCCGACAGTAGGCGGGGCGTGGAAGGTCGGCCAATGACGATTCGAATGACCGGTATTGGATTCCCGATGGCACGTGCCGCCTGGCGGTCTGTCGGCTGCGGGCCCGGTGGGGGCTGGTCGCGCAGTTCCCCGCGCCCCTGGGGGGGGTGGCGCTTGGGGCGGCTTGAGCGTCGGGCCCCCTGCGGATTTCGGGTGCGGCGCCGTGGGGGCTGAGCGCGCAGTTCCCCGCGCCCCTAGGGGGGCTGACGCTTGGGGCGACTTGAGCGTCGAGCCCCCTGCGGATTTCGTGCGCGGGCCCGGTGGGGGCTGAGCGCGCAGTTCCCCGCGCCCCTAGGGGGTGGCGCTTGAGTTGGCCTAAGGGTTGACGCCCTGCTTTTAAGGGGCGCGGGGAACTGCGCGACCAGCCCCCACCGGGCCGCACCCGACCCTCGACCGACGTGCTGGTACTCACCCGGACGGCCCGGCGCGCTGGTGGGCAGGCGCGGGCGGTGGTGCCGTTGGGGGACGCACCCCGCGCAGGACAGCCCGCCCCAGGAGGGACCCCCGATGACCCGTACCCCGGCCCGTGTCCTCCTCACCGCGATACTCGCCGCGGGCACCCCGCTGACCGCGGCCGGCTGCGCGAACGAGGCCATCCTGCACGAGGTGACGACCGCCCCCTCCCCCTCGGCCGTGCGGACGACCCCCGCCGCCCATGCCTCCCCGGCCGCCGCCCCCGTCCTCACCCCCGCCCAGGCCCAGTCCGCCCTGATCACGGACGCGGACCTCGGCGCCCCCTGGACCCCGACCCAGGGCACGGCGACCTGGCGGGACACCCTGCTGAAGGCGAAGACGGCGGCCCCCGACTGCCAACGCCTCCTGGACGCCCTCTACGCCGACGAACTCCTCGGCACCCCCGCCACCACCCAGGCGGTGACCACCCTGGACGACACCGACGACGAGGCCCAACTCCGTTACCAGGTCGCCGCGTTCGCCCCCAAGGACGTGAACCGCACCCTGGACTGGCTCCGCACCCTCCCCCAGAAGTGCGCGAACTTCACGGCGACGACCACCCGCTCCGGCACCCAGACCGTGACGGTCACCGAGGCCACCCTCCCCAACGTCGGCGACGCCCGCGAAGGCCTCCACCTCACCCTCACCGGCACCACCCCCGAGGGCGACCAGTCCACCCTCACCCTCGACACCGCCGCCGTCCGCATCGGCGACGACACCATCGCCGTCACGAACGGCGGCCTGGGGAACGTACCGCCGGACGCGACACAGCGGACGCTGGAGATCGGGGCACAGCGACTCACGGACGTGCAGAAGCAGGGGCGGGTGCAGATCTAGGAACCGGCGGGCGGCGCAGATCACCGCTTGTCGTACGGATCCGCCGGTTCCTTCACCTGCTTGACGACCGTCGCCTTGAGAATCGGCGGCCACGCCCCGTCCGTCCCCAGCTTGCCCTTGGGGACCCACGTCCCCGTAACCGTGACCCAACTGTCCGTCTGCGGTGCGCCGTCCACTTCGTCGCCCCGGATCTCGACCTTGCTGATCGTCGCGTCGGCCGCGCAGCAGGTGACGAGGAGGCGGGTGAGGTACCAGGTGCCGCCTGAGCCGTGGGTGACGAAGCCGGTCATGCGGAGGGTGCGGCCCTTGAGGGAGTGGCCGGTGTCGTAGATCGCGCGGGAGCTGTACTGGGCGACCGAGATGTCCAGCACCTTTCCGGCGGGGAGGGCGGGGAACGTGCCCACGCCCTGCGCCGCACGTTGTGCCTCCTCGCGTGACGCGCTGTACGAGCCCAGTGCGGGGGGAGGGAACAGCAGGAGCGCCAGGGCCGGGAGCGTCAACAGCCAGGCGATGCGGGGGCCGCCGTGGGAGTGCGCGTGGGAGTGGTCATGGGCGTGCTCCTCCCCCTCCGTTTCCTCCCCCTCCGCTTCCTCACCCTCCTCCTCGCCCTCCTCCTCGTGCTCCCTCTGCCGCATTCCCCTCACCGCCGCTGCCAGACCCAGCAGGATCAGCAGCGCCCCCGACACCACCAGGTACGGCCTCAACGCCGGCTGCACATACCGGAGATACAGCTCGCTGAAGAGGGAGATCCGTAGGACCGCTCCGCCCATCAGCAACAGCAGGACCGCCGAGCCGTAGCGCCTCACAACAACCACCAACCCACCAGCGTGCTGCTGACCACCGCGACCAGCCACGTCGTCGAGGAGAAACGGAAGGCGAAGGCGCGGCCGAACGTGCCTGCCTGGAGGGCGATGAGCTTCAGGTCGACCATCGGGCCCACCACCATGAACGCCAGTTTCGCCGCCGGGGAGAAGCCGCTCAGCGAGGCCGCCACGAACGCGTCCGCCTCGCTGCATACGCACAACACCACTGCCAGCAGGGCCAGTAGGAGGAGCGACAGCCAGGACGAACCCGTGAAGATGTCCAGGATCGAGCGCGGTACGGCGATGTTGAACGTCGCCGCCGCCCCCGCGCCCAGGACCAGGAAGCCGCCGGCGTGGAGGAAGTCGTGCTGTAGGCCTGCTACGAACGCCTTCACGCCTGTCGTCGGCGAAGAGGCGGCCGTTTGCGCCCGCTTCGGGAGGCGTAGCCATTCCTCCCTGCCGAATCTCGCCCACAGCCACCCCATCACCACCGCCGTCGCCAGCGATGCCACCAGGCGGGCCAGCACCATCTTCGGCTGGTTCGGGAACGCGATCGAGGTCGCCACCAGGACGACCGGGTTGATCGCGGGGGCCGAGAGCAGGAAGGCCAGCGCCGCCGCCGGGGCCACGCCCCGCCTCATCAGGCTGCTCGCCACCGGTACCGACGCGCACTCGCAGCCGGGGAGGACCGCTCCCGCCGCGCCCGCGATGGGGACGGCGAGGGCCTGGTTGCGGGGGAGGAGCTTGGTGAACACCCGTTCCGGTACGAACGCTCCGATCGCCGCCGACACCACCGTGCCCAGCAGCAGGAAGGGGACGCCCTGGACGGCGACCGCCGTGAAGACCGTCCACCAGGCCGCCACTGCGGGGGTGTAGAGGTCGATCGCGACCATCGGGCCGAGGACCGAGACGACAGTCGCGATCGCGATCAGCGCCGCGCCGCCCAGGACCGCGTAGACCATGGCGCGTACGGCCAGGCGCAGGCCGTCGGCGACCGTCCGTTCGTTCTGCACCCGCACGCGCCTGTCTCATCCCGTTTCACACCACTACGGCTACGACTCGTCCGTCGCACGGTAACCGTCGGCGCTGTGCGGTATCCCCGATTTGTCAAAGAGGTGGCTGTGCGGGGGCCGGGCCCAGGGTCGTCGTGCCGGGGGCGGTGCGGTGGCCCAGGCCGGTGCGGTACGCGTCCAGGGCCGCCTCCACCCGGCCGGTGCGGCGGAGCAGGTCGCCGAGCATGCGGCACAGGTCGGCCAGGTCGCCGGCCGCGCCCGCGCGTTCCAGGAGGCTGAGGGCGCGGACGTAGTGCTCCTCGGCCGCGTCCGTGTCGCGGGCGTCCTCGGCGATGATGCCGAGGAGGCGGTGGGCGGCGGCGGAGTGCAGGGCGCCGCGTTCGGAACTGAGGTCGCTGAGGACGTCGTGGAGGAGGGCGGCGGCCTCGTCGGACTTGCCGCGTTTGTGGAGTACGTCGGCCAGCTCTACGGCGACCTGACTGCTGTACAGCGCCGCGCGCTTCGCCGTCAGCATGGCCAGCGCCTGCCTCAACTCGACCTCGGCGCGCTCCAGTTCGCCGTCCTGGGCGTAGACATAGCCGCGCATCCAGTGGCAGTTGGCGAGTTCGGTACGGAACTGGAGCTGCCGGTACAGATCGGCGGCCTTGGCGAGGGAGGCGTCCGCCTCGGCGACCTTGCCCTCCGCTATCAGCGTCCGCGCCACCGAGCGGTGCATCCGCGCGAGCAGCGCCGGGTCCGCCACCTGCGGCGCCAGCGCGAGCGCCAACTCCGCCGCCTGGGCCGCCCTCGCGTGCGCGCCCATGTCCATGTACGGCCCTATCGCGCTCGCGTAGAGCAGCAGCAGCGCGTCGGGGTCGTGCAGGCCGCCCCGGTTCAGCTCGTCGAGCGTCGACTCCAAAAGGTAGACGGCGTAACGGAGTTCACCGGTGAGGTAGTGGGCGACCGCTCGGCCCCGGATCGCCGGAACGCGGGCGGGGAGCGGTTCGTCGGCCAGTCGTTGCTCGGCGCGCTCGAAGTGCAGGCGGGCGGCGGTCAAGTCGCCGGTGTCCAGGCCGCATTCGCCGAGCCCGAGCAGTGCTACGGCCTCCTCGTCCGCCAGCCCCAGCGACTCCGCCTCCTCCAAGAGGTCGGCGTACTGCCTGGTGGCCTCCTCCGACTCCCCTGTGGCCAGGGTGCGTTGGGCCTCGGTGAGGCGCAGGCGGAGTTCGGTGGCGAGGTGGGCGGGGCGGCCGGTCGCCAACTCCTCGTAGGCGACGCCGAGTCGCTCGGCGAGGTGGCGCAACGCGTCGTCGGAGGGGCGGACCCGGCCGGCCTCAAGCGTGGAGATGTACGCGGGCGTGTAGGCGGGCTCGGCCAACTGCCGCTGGGTGAGCCCGCGTTCGTGCCGCAACTGCTGGACCCTGCGCCCGATGACTTCCGGGTCGTCCCGTCTCACCATGCGGTTAATGATGCCAGTAAGCCGAGTTACAGACTGGCTGGTAACTCAGTTACATGGAGAGGGAGTTGATGAAGTCCTCGAAGTGGGCGCGGTTGACCGTCAGTACGGCTCCGCCGGGGTTCTTGGAGTCACGGATCGCGACGCAGGGGGCACCGGTAGCGACCTCGACGCACTCGCCGCCGTTGCTGCCGCTGAAGGACGACTTGCGCCACTCCATGGCACCGAGGGGGGCGCACTCGACGCATTCGCCGCCATTGGTGCTGCTGTAGCTGGACTTACGCCACGTCTTCCGCCCGGTCTCCATAACGTTCCTCCATCACGCGCGCGATCAGGTCGGCGGAGTCCTCTACCGAGAGGGCCCCCGCCTGCAAGCGAGCGTATCCGACGGAACGCTCCTTGATGACTTCCGGGTTGGCCGTCATGTGCCCCTGGTCGTAGCCCTCGGAGTAGTAGACGTCCGGGTCGTCGTCGAAGCGCAGGAGGGTGAAGGAGCCGATCGTCGCGGCGTGCGCACCCACGGAGAACGGCAGCACCTGGATGTTCACCCAGGGATTCCCGCGAAAGCCCTCCAGACGGGCCAGTTGCTTACGCATGACCTCACGGCCGCCGATCTCGCGGTACAGCACGGCCTCGTCGAGGACGACCCAGACCGCAGGTGGCTGCTTCTTCTCCAGAATGCGCTGCCGTTCCAGGCGCGCCGCGACCATCTCCTCGATCTTTTCCGGGTAGTCGACGGCCAGTACCGCCGCCGCGTACTCCGGAGTCTGGAGGAGTCCGTGCACCACCTGACACTGATACGAGGAGATGTAGTCGGCCTTGGCCTCCATCTCCGCGTACGGCTGGAACCACTTGGGGAGTTGGCTCCGCAGAACCATCCCGATCATGCGGGTGAAGGACCCGTCCGTCATGAACGCGGCGTCGAGGCGTTCGGAGAAGTTCCGGGTCGGGACCTTCTGGGCCGTCTCGATCTGTCCGATGAGTGAGCCGGTGCAGAAGAGGATCTTGCCGAGGCCCTCCAGCGTGAGTCCCGCCGCTTCCCTCAGCCGACGGCATTCGTAGCCGTAGTAGTCCAACGGGGATGCGCTCGGGTCGAGTTGGCGAACGTGGACCATGCGACAGTCACCTCCGAGTAGTTACCGGCATGTCGCCGAGAGTAACTACCGGACTCCGCCCGGGTGATGAGAATCACGAATTCTCCATAACGTCCGTAACGTACGGTGGAGAAATGTCCCCTTTGGCCAAGATCAGCGACTCGTACGCGCCGCGCTTCGCGGAGTTCGCGTTCGAGCCCGCCTTCGTGGCCGCCGTCGACCAGCACGTGGCTGAACTGCGTGAACGCCTCGCCGCCGGTGGCCCGGACCTGACACCCCCGCCGCCGGACCACGCAGACCTCACGGACTACGCGCTCGGCTTCCTGGACGCGCTCGCGGAGCTGGACTGGCGGGAGCCGGTCGGGCACGACTACGCGGTGTGCAGGCTGACCGCCATCAGCTGGCTGGTGCACCGGCACGGGCTGCTCCCCGAGCAGCGCCACGGTGACTGAAAAAGGGTTTCCGGTGACTCAACTCGCCCTGGACCTCTTCCCGTTGAGGGTCCCCACCCCCTAAGTTAGGCACGCATTAAGCGTGTTTAATTCGCTGCTGTCGTTGTCGCTGTCACTGTCGTTGCGAGGTAGGTATGTCCGCGCGTTACGTCAGAGGATTCTGCGCCGCTGTCATCGCCGTCGCCGCCCTGATCGGAGCGGCCGCGGCAAGCCCGGCCAAGGCGGCGGACCGCCCGCCGGTGTCTCACTCGGGCGGAAGCGTCATGTCGTCGCACGAGTAGAGCCCGGCGGGGCGGGTTCAGCACGGGTTCAGCACTTCCACGTCGCCCAGTACAGCTCCCCCTTCAGGGAGCCGTCCGACCAGGCGACGGGGGTGTCGATGTGGATGCCCGAGGAACCCTGGCCCGGGTAGTACCAGTAGTAGTGGCCGTCGACCCGCTTGCCGTAGTGGACCTCCAGCCAGCCCACCGAGTGCCGGACGTACGGCGCGAACCAGTACGCGCCCTTGTAGCCGGGGCGGATCGTGTTGGTGATGGTGCTGGCCGCGGTGCGGGTGTTGCCCAAGGTCCAGGTCTGGGAGGTCGTCGAGCTGGCGGACATGCCGGCCTCGAAGGTGTCCGAGAGGCCCGCGCTGACCTCGATGCTCTGGCCCTGCTCGTAGGAGTACGAGGTGTTCGTCGAGTAGCTGTAGTTCACGGCGTACGTGCCGTTGTCGGTGCCCGCGCAGTTCGCGACCACGTTGCTGGCCTGGTGCCGCTTGCCGAGCGCGGTCCAGGCGTTGACCTCGTGGTACTGGCAGGAGTCGGGCTTCCGGCTGCCGCTGTCGTGGTTGCAGCTCGCGAGCACGTCCGGCTTGTCGTCGCCCCAGCCGGGGCTGGAGTTGGCGCTGGCGGTCCCCGTGGAGACGGGAATGAGCACCAGGGCGAGAGCGGGCGCCAGCAGAGCCAGTCGGCGGCGGCCGCGCGGGAACACCTTCATGGTCGTTCTCCTCGTCGATACGTCGGTGGGCGTCGCCACCCGCGACGGGTGGCGACGCCTCCGATCGTCATCGCCGGGGAGTTGATCCGACAGTCCCGCCCAAGGGGCCAATCAACTCCGGATCACCCGTCCCACCTGCGCCGACACCGACGACCACTACATGTCCTGGCGCGGGTCCGTCCTCATGTCCGTCCCCCTGTCCGTCCCCATGTCCGTCCGCTCCCGCGCCGGCTGGTTCGTCATCGCGTCCTGGCGGCCCGACTGGTACGCCGTGAGGCTGCCGCGGGCGTTGGTGGTCTCGCGTTCCGCCGCCATCAGCATGCGTTCCATGCGCTGGCGCATCGGGGTGATCATGCCGCCGCCGACGCCGACGATCAGGATGCCGGCGGCGGTCGCGAGGGCCGCGTAGAGGACCGGCTGGGTGACCGAGGTGGCGATGCCCGCCTGGCCGAGGGCGGCGATCACGCCGAGGGCCATGATGCAGGCCCAGACGATGGTCGCGAGCATCTTGCCGTACGACATCGAGGAGAGGGCGCTGCCTACGATGCCCCGGACCGCGTTGGCGATGGCCATCGCGACGACCACCAGGACGACCGCGACGATGCCGCGCGGGAGCCAGGCGACGATGCCGTTGATCATCGTGCTGACCGGGTTGGAGCCGAAGACGCCGAGCGCGAGCTGGAGGGTGATCAGCATCAGCGCGTAGTAGACGATCTTGCACACGATGCCGGTCATGTCGTACTTGGAGTCCCGCAAGTACCGTTCCGTACCGGCCCGTTCGGAGAGTTTCTCCGAGCCGACCTTGCGCAGCACCCGGTCCAGGACGCGGGCGATCATCTTCGACACGAACCAGCCGATGGCCAGGATGACCAGGAAGCCGACGAGCTTCGGCACGAACTGCGCGACCTTCGACCAGGCGTCGTTCAGCCCCTGGGTGAAGTTGATGGCGAGGGTGGCTTCGGGAACAGCCATGGGCGGCACTTCCTTCGGTGGGTCCTGATGGGTACTACCGGCCCCCTTGTTCTTTCTTCGTTCCTCATCAGTGGAGCAGTGACGTGCGGGCGTGGCCGCGTGAGCTGGGCCGTACGGGTGAGACGCCTGTGGATCAGCAGATGCGGCGGTACGGGGCGTCCGGTACGTACGTCCGCCACCGCGCCCTCGTCAGCTCCGCGTTCCCGGTGCGCGCGCAGATCCGTGCCAGGGCCCGGGCGGGGTCCACGACGTAGCGCTGGAGCGGGACGTGGGCGCTGCCGGCGTAGACCGTGGTGCCGTCGGGGCTGAAGGCCAGGGACGTGATCGCCTCGCCCGGGGTCGTCAACGGGGCGCTGCTGAGCGGCTGTTGGGTGGCCACGTCCCAGAGCTGCAGGCTGCCGCCGTCGCCGCCGACCGCGAGGGTACGGCCGTCGGGGCTGAAGGCGACGGCCGAGACGCCTTCGGGGGTGGTGCCGGTCGGGGTGGTGCCGGCGGGGGTGGGGAACACGTTGCGCAGGACGCCCTCGCGGTGGCGGAGCCTTCCGTCCCAGAGGTCGACCCGGCCCGACTGGTCACCGGCCGCCAGCACGGACCCGTTCGCCGTGAACGCCAGCGCGCCGATCTCGTCGCCCTGCACGAGGTCCTGCCCGGCGGAACGGCCCGAGGGCAGCGCGGCCACCCGCCCCTCGCCGACCAGCAGCCCGCCGTCCGGGCGCACGGCGAGGTGGCTGCCGGTGACGCCTGTCAGGGCCGTGGTTCTGCGGTGGCGGGTGAAGTCCCATGCCTCGTCGGTGAGTTGGGCCACGGCGGAGCTGCGGACCGCGTAGAGGTCGTGGCCGGTGCTCGGGCCGAGGGTGAGGGTGAGGACCGTGTCGCCCGGCAGGTTCAAGGTCGCGAGGGACCGCCCGCGCGGCACGTCCCAGACCCCGAACGGCTGTGCCACCGCTTCCCTCCCGGGCGCCGAGACGCCGTACGCGAAGCGGGTGCCGTCCGGGCTGAACGCCATCAGGGGGAGGGTGCCGGCGGGCTCGGTCGGGCGGGCGGGGTCGGTGGAGACGGGGACGGGGGCCGGCGGGAAGGTGTGGCGGAGGCGGCCGGTCGCGGTGTCGTAGAGGCGGAAGAGGTAATGGCCGCCGGTGCGGCGGGTGGTGGCGTAGGTGGTGCCGTCGGGGCTGAAGCGGATGCCGGTCAGGGGGGTGGGGCGCCAGGCGGGGGTGACCGAGGCGCCCAGGTCGAGGGTGTGGACGGTGCCGCTCTCCAGGTAGCGCAGGTTGTGGCCGTCGCGGTCCCAGACGAGGCCGCCGTACAGGTGCTGGTTGTCGAGGTCGTGGCGGAAGACGGGGGTGGCGGGGGCCGTGAGCCGCCAGACGCGGAGTTCGGAGGCGTCCGCCGTGGCCATGAAGGTGCCGTCGGGACTGAAGGACGCGTACTGCACGCCGGTGTCGTGGAGGTCGGCGGTTCTGCGGCCCGTCGTGGTGCTCCAGATGCGGAGGCCGGTGGCGTTGGCTGCGGCGAGGTGGTTGCCGGTGAGGGTGAGGAGGGGGGCGTCGGTGTCGCAGAGGGTGGGGGTTTGTTGCCAAGTGCCTGGTAGGGGGCGGGAGTTGACCGTGTTCCATACGTGCACGGTTCCCGCCGAACAGGCGGCGACTGTACGGCCGTCCGGGCTGACCGTGGTGAGGGACGCGTCCGGGGCGCGTGCCTCGAAGGTGATGTGGCCGTCGGCTGTCGAGCGGAGGCGGATGTGGTCGCCCTCGGTGGTGAGGAGGGTGTGGCCGTCGGGGGTGACGTGGGTGGCGCCGATGTCGTGGAGGGCGGGGGTGCCGGTCCAGTGCCGGGTGAGCGTGTTCCAGAGGCGGAGGGTGCCGTCGGCTTCCGTGACCTCGAGGATGTGCGCGTCGGCGTCGGTCACCGTGCCGTTGGGGATCCGGCCCGAGGCGGTGGCGTGGTGGGTGGTCACGTTCCAGGTGTGCCAGGTGTCGCCGGATGCGCTGAGCAGGGTGTGGCCGTTGTCGGTGAGTACCCGGTGGGTGTCGGCGCCTGGTGCGGGGTCGGTGAACGTGTCTGTTTCCGCCTGTGCGAGTGAGCCGAGCAGTGCGCGGCGGGTTTCGGGCAGCTGGTCCATTTGCCAGGCGGCTACGCCGAGTTGGAGTGCGGTGCGGGGGTCTGTGGTTCGGAGGGCGTCGGCTACGTCGGCGATTCTGCGGGCCGCGCTCTGGGTGTGTTGGCGTTGGTTTTCGTCCAGTTCGTGGCATACGGCGAGGGTTGTCAGTGCGGCTATGGCCAGGACGACGGAGAGGGAGGCGGTGAGGAGGCGGTGGCGTCGGCTTGTTCGGGTGGCTGTGCGGTGTTCGGTTTCTCGGGCGGCCAATGCGGCGGTGAGGAAGGCGTGTTCGGGGGTGGTGAGGGGGGTGGGGGGAATGGGTTGAGTGTCGGGTGCGGGTTCGTGGGGGCTGGTCGCGCAGTTCCCCGCGCCCCTAAAAGAATTGCCGCCGAGGGGGGTGAACAGTTCCTCCGCTCGGGACAAGCGGGTGCCCCGGTACAGGGTGCCCGGGTCTTGGTCGTGGTCCAGCCAGGTGCGGGTTGCTTCTGTCAGCATGCGGTGGTGGCGTAGGCGTTCGCGGTCCTGTTCTATCCAGTTGTGGAGGCGGGGCCAGCAGGTGATCAGGGCCTCGTGGGCGAGGTGGACGCCGGTCTCGTCGGCGGTGAGGAGGCGGGCTCGGGTGAGGCGTTCCAGGACCGCCGGGATCGCTGGGTTCGGCCAGTCCGACAACTCCGCGCGGGTCAGGGGGCGGCGGGTGTCCGGGGTGCCCTGGCCGGGGACGATCATGCGGAGCAGGAGGTGGCGGGCTGTGGTGGACTCGGTGGGAGACAGGGTGCCGTAGATCTGTTCCGCTGTTGCGGCGATCGCGCCCCTCACCCCGCCTGCCGCCTCGTAGCCCGACAGCGTCAGCAGGCGGCCCTTTCGGCGGCGCCAGGTTTCCGCGAGGGCGTGGGAGAGCATCGGGAGGCCGCCGGGTTCGTCGAGGGTCTCCTCCAACAGGCGGGCGGTCAGGGTGCGTTCGACCAGGCAGCCGGTCGCCTGGGCCGGGCCCACCACCGCCTCGCGCAACTCCTCCGCCGTCATCGGACCGAGCAGCAGCGCGGCCCGGTGCAGCGCGTCGGCCAGGCCGCGGTGTTCGGCGCAGCGGGCGTAGAAGTCGGCGCGGACGGAGACCAGGACGCGCAGGCGGGTGTCCTCGTCGCGGGCGGCGAGGAGCAGGTCGATGAAGCGGGAGCGTTCGGCCGGGTCGTGGCAGAGGGTGAAGATCTCCTCGAACTGGTCGACCACCACCCAGCTCTCCGGTTCGGCGGGGGCGGGGGTGAGGAGGTGGGCATAGGTGGTGGCGGGGGTCGGGCCCGGGGTCAGGATGCGCAGCCTCGCCGGGCAGGTGCCGGCCGCGATCTCCTCCTGGAGGCGGGCGATCAGGCCGGCCCGCAGCAGCGACGACTTGCCGCTTCCCGACGGGCCGAACAGGACCGCGAAACGGTGGTCGCGGACCAGCGCGTGGAGGTCGGCGATGACCCGGTCGCGGCCGAAGAAGAGGTGCCGGTCGGCGGGTTCGAAGCGGGCGAGGCCACGGTACGGCGGTGCCGGGCTGTTGTCGTCCGGGTCCGTCGCCTCGGCGGCGCGGTTCGCCTCCGCCTCGGCCTCCTTCCAGCGCGGGCCCCACTCCGCCGGGTCGCCGTCGCAGGCCCGCACGTACCCCTCGACCACGGCGAGCGTCGGCAGCCGTTCGCCGGCCGCGGCCTGGGACAGCGTGGTCGCCGAGAAACCCGCCGCCTTCGCCATCGTCCGGTACGACGGCCCGCCCGCGGCCCGGCGCAGTTCCCGCAACGCGTGCGCGAGCCCCTGCACGGCACCCGCCCCCGGGTCGACCGGTCGCTCGGGACGACCCATGCGCGTACCTCCGTAGACCTGACGAAAGCGACATCCGGAGCGACGACCATACGGATGATCAGGAAACGGCGGGGTTGCCCCTGGGTGACGTGTGGGTGACGCGGGTCCGCCCATGTCCTTACAACGGGACTGAACGCCCTGGTGGGAGGGGCGTGGCATCGCCCACACCGGTCCCCGCCGGGGGCTCCCGTACGCACATCCGGCGCGCATACGCTGCCCCCGTGACCACTTCCCCCGCCGCTTCCCCCGCCGCGCGCACCGCACTCGACCTCACCGCGGACCTCCCGGTCCCCGACCTGGAGGACTTCTACCGGGACCTGCACCGACACCCGGAGCTGTCCGGCCGCGAGCACCGCACGGCCACGAAGCTCGCCGAACGTCTCACCAAGGCGGGCTACGACACCGTCGAGGGCATCGGCGGCACCGGCGTCGCCGGGGTGCTCCGCAACGGCGACGGCCCGACCGTCCTGCTGCGCGCCGACATGGACGCGCTGCCGGTGCAGGAGGAGACGGGGCTGTCGTACGCCTCCTCGGTCCCCGGCGCGATGCACGCCTGCGGGCACGACCTGCACGTGACCTGGCTGGCGGGCGCGGCCCAGGCGCTGGCCGCCGGGCGGGACGCCTGGTCGGGGACGCTGGTGCTGGTGGGGCAGCCCGCGGAGGAGACGGGTTCGGGTGCGGCGGCGATGGTGGCCGACGGGCTGTACGAGCGCGTCCCGCGTCCGGACGTGCTGCTCGCCCAGCACGCGGCACCGGGGCCCGCCGGGTTCTACCCGCACGTGCCCGGCCTGATCATGTCGGCCTCGACGGACATCGACATCGTCGTCCACGGCCTCGGCGGTCACGGTTCCCGGCCCGAGGCCACGGTCGACCCGGTCGTCACCGCCGCGTACCTGGTGACCCGCCTGCAGACGGTCGTCTCCCGGGAGATCGCGGCCCGTGACTCCGCCGTCCTGACGGTGGGCCGGATCGAGGCGGGCACCCGGCACAACATCATCCCGACCGAGGCCCGGATCTCCCTCAACCTGCGCACCCAGTCCGACGACGTGCGGGAGCGGATGATCGCCGCGATCCGCCGTATCGCGTCCGGCGAGTGCCTCGCCGCGGGGTGCCCGCGCGAGCCCGAGGTGACCATCGGCACCAGCCTCCCGACGATGGTCAACGACGCGGACACCGACCGCCGGATCGCCGCCGTGCACACCGAGGTCCTCGGCGCGGGCACGGTCTTCGACCCCGGCCCGGCGACGGGCAGCGAGGACTTCCCCCGGCTGGTGCCGGAGGGCGTCCCGTACTCCTACTGGTTCGTGACGAGCACCCCGGCGGACGTGTGGGACGCGGCGCCCGGCACGGACCTGATGGAGAAGTTCCACGCCGTCCCCAGCAACCACAGCCCGAACTTCGCACCCGACCTGGTGACGGTCGTACCGGGTGTACGGACCCTGGTGTCGGGCGCGTTGGAGATGCTGACGGTGAAGTAGGCGTGGTCGCCGGGGGGGCCGTGCTGGGGTGGAACGTGCCGGGGTGGATCGCGTCAGGCGATGACCGCGTAGCCGTCGACCTCGATGAGCCACTCCGGCAGGCCGAGCGCCTCGACGCCGAGGTACGTGCTGGCCGGCAGCGGCCACTCGCCGTCGAAGGCCTTGCTGCCTGCGGTGAAGACCGTGTCGATCATCTCGGGGCGGTGGCCCACGACATGGATCGTCATCTTGACCAGGTCCGCCGGGGTGGCGCCTGCCGCTTCGAGCGCGGCCCTGAGGTTGCGGAAGACCTGTTCGGCCTGGGCGGCGAAGTCGCCGGGGCCGACGAGGTGGCCTTCGGCGTCGATGGCGACCTGGCCGGCGATGGCCACGAACCGGGTGCCGGTCGCGGCGACGACCTGCGTGTAGAGGTTCATGACGGGCGGGGCGAGCGTCGGGGGGTTGATCATCTCCGCGGACATGTGTGCTCCCAAGGGCGTTGTGGAGAGGGTGAGTTGGGTCGGGCAACGGTGTTGTGGAGAGGGTGGGTCGGGTCGCGGGAAGACGGCGGGGACTGATCAGTGCCGGTGAGCGGGGTGAGGCGGGCGTGCCAGACCGCGCGTCTGCGACAGGGTCCGCCGGACAAGCCCCGAGGGACTGCGGCAGACCGGGCGTAGCGGACGGGACCGTTACCGGTCGGTCCCGGTGAGGCCGGCCCGGTCGAGGGCGTCCCGGGTGGCGGTCGTGAGTTTTCCGGGGTCGTTCTCCTCGGTCGCCCAGGCCACGTGCCCGTCGGGGCGGATCAGCGCGGCGGTGACCTCGGCCCAGGGAGCGTGGTCCCCGGTGAGCGTGCCGGTGCGGGTGACCAAGGGGCCGTCCTCGGCGGTGGCCAGGGGCGTTGCCTGGTCGTCATGGGGGCCGCGCAGGTCGAGCAGGACGTGGTGGCCGGTCCGGAGCAGGGCGAACACCGTGTCGCCGCCGTCGGTGAAGGCGAGGTCGGGCGCTCGTCGGCCCACGAGCGGGTGCGCGTCGGCGGTGGGGGCGTCGTAGGCGACGTGCAGGCCGGACAGCCGCTCGGCGAGGGTCCGGCTCAACGACGGCTGCTCGGCGACGAGTTGGCTGAGCAGCGAACGCAGTCGCTGGCCGTCGGGGGTGAACGCGGCGATCAGGGCCGTCTGGGCGCGGGTGTGCTCCAGCAGGTCGGCGCCGACCGGGTGGCGCTCGTCGTGGTACGTGTCGAGCAGGCCCGCCGGTGCCCGGCCCTGGATGGTGGCCGCGAGTTTCCAGCCGAGGTTGGTGGCGTCCTGGACGCCGACGTTGAGCCCCACCCCGCCCGCGGGCATGTGCTGGTGGGCGGCGTCGCCGGCGAGGACCACCCGGCCCTTGACGTAACGCTCCGCCAGGCGACTGGTGTTGCCGTAGCGGGACAGCCAAGTCGGCGAGTGCAGGCCGAAGTCGGTGCCCGTGACCTGCCGGACGTTCGCCCGCAGTTCCTCCAGGGTGAGGTCGCCGGGCCAGTCGGTGCGGACGTCGGCGGGCACGGTGCCCACGACGCGGTGCAGGCCGCCCGGCAGCGCGACGATCATGACGAGGCCGTCGATGCCGGTCCTGCTGAACGCCGCACCGGGCGGGGGCTCGTCCAGGACGACGTCCCCGAGGAAGCCCAGCACGGTGAAGTCGTCGCCCGGGTAAGGGATGTGGGCGCTGGTGCGGACGGTGCTGCGGGTGCCGTCGCAGCCGGCGACGTAGAGCGCTTCCTCGTCGTACGGGCCGTCGGGGCCCTCGATGTGCACGGTGACCGAGTCGGGGGTCTCGGTCAGACCGGTGACGCGGTGGCCGCGGCGGATGTCCGCGCCGGCCGCCCGGGCGTGGATCTCGAACAGTTCCTCGGTACGGCACTGGAGCAGCGCCAGGGTGAAGGGGTAGCCGGTCTCCAGCAGGCCGAAGTCGAGCCGGCTGTCGAGGACCGCGAAGTGCCCGCTGGGGATGTGCAGGCCCTCTTCGAGGAAGGGCTGCTCCAGGCCGCGCGAGGCCAGCAGCTCGATGGTGCGGGGGTGGACGGTGAGCGCCTTGGACTTCGGATCGGGCTCAAGTCGCGGCTCCACGACGGTGACCGTGATGCCCGCGAGCCGCAGCTCCGCGGCCAGCCAGAGCCCGACGGGACCCGCTCCCGCGATGACGACCTGCTGATTCATGGCGACCTGCCGACTCGTGGCGACCTGCTGGTTCATGACGCTCCGATCCCGTGGGCGAACGCGGTCGTCCAGGCCGCCACGGCCCGGCGGCTCGCGCGGATGGTGGGGGCCAGGACGTCGAACATGTGCGGTACGCCGGGTACGAGGTGGAGTTCGACGGAGTTGCCGGCCGCGCTCAGCCGGGCGGCGAACTCCAGCGCCTCGTCCCGGGCCGGATCGACCCCGTCGGCCAGGATGTAGGCGGGCGGCAGGTCGCTCAGGTCCTTCGCCCGGGCCGGTACGGCGTAACCGGCCGCCGGGTCGCTCCCCTGGAGGTAGAGCTCCCAACCGGCCGCCGCCCCTTGGCGGTTGAAGAGCTTCGGATCGGTGACGGCCCGGGCCGACCCGGTCTCCAGGCGGTCGTCGAGAACCGGGTAGCCGAGGTGGAGGTACCTGATCCTCGGCCCCTGCCGGTCGCGGGCGGCGAGGGCCACGGCCGCGACCAGGGCGGCGCCGGCGGAGTGCCCGCCCAGGGCCAGCCTCGTCACGTCGACGCCCAGGGCGTCCGCCTCGTCGACGACCCAGCGCAGGGCGGCGTAGCAGTCGTCGAACGCGGCGGGGTAGGGGTTCT
This sequence comes from Streptomyces sp. N50, assembly GCF_033335955.1. Taxonomy (GTDB): domain Bacteria; phylum Actinomycetota; class Actinomycetes; order Streptomycetales; family Streptomycetaceae; genus Streptomyces. The sequence continues at coordinate 4,665,272 of NZ_CP137549.1, read as the reverse complement.
CGGGGGCGAGCCGGTAGTCCGGGGCGACGACGGCGATACCCAGTTCCGCGGTCAGCCGCCGGCAGGTCGCGTCCTCCGCGTTGGGCCCGCCGAGGACGAACCCGCCCCCGTGGATCCAGACCGCCACGGGCAGCGGGGCGGCGCTCCGGGACACGGGGGTGTAGATCCGCAGGCTCAGCGCGTGCCCGTCCACGCCCTGCACGGGGATCTCGCGGTCCTCGACGTTCACCTCGCCGTCCGACCTGCCGTCACCGCTGGCCGCGAGCAGGGCCACGCGGGCCCCCCGCACATCGGCGAACACGTCCATCTCCGGCAGTGACTCATAAACCGGAAGAAACTCAGGATCCAGGAACACAGCGCACTCCTCACCTCTCGGGCACTGAACGGTAACGCGCTCTTGTCCAGTGGACAAGAGCGCTCGGCTATATTGTTGGCCACCGGACAAGAGGAGTCGCGAGGGCAGTCTCGAAGGCAGTCGCGAAGGACGTCACGGAGGAAGGCGCACCATGGGCATCAGCCGTACGGCGGTCGTCGACGCGGCACTCGACGTGCTCGACGAGCAGGGCCTGGACAAGGTGACCATGCGCGCCGTCGCGGACAGGCTGGGCGTGCAGCACAACACCGTCCGCTGGCACGCGGAGAACAAGCAGCGCCTGCTTGTCCTGATGTCGGACGCCATCTTCACGGGACTGGACGTCGACGCCCTCCCCGCGCAGTGGGACGACCGCTTCCGCGCCCTCGCCCGCTGGAGCCGGAGAGCCCTCCTGGCCCACCGCGACGGAGCACGCCTGGTCTCGGGAATCTCGACCACGGAGACCCACACGTACCGGTTGGCCGACGCGATGATCCAGACGCTTCTGGACGCGGGTTTCCCGCCCCGGACGGCGGCCTGGGCGAACTGGACCGTGTTCTATCTGATCCTGGGCATCACACAGGAGCAGCAGGCCCAGTCCGCCGACGCGGCCGACCCCGTGCTGGCCTTCGACGACGACGCGTTCCCGGCTCTGCGCATAGCCTCCGAACACGTCGTCGCCGGCACCTTCGACGAGCGCTTCGAGTTCGCGCTGGACATGCAGATGACAGCCCTGCGGGTGGAGTTGGCCCGCACGGATTCCCCGTGAACGTCCGGTCTGCCTAGCCCTGCGGCTGGAGTTGCAGCAACTGCTTCCGTACGTGGTCCAGCGCGCCCGCGCGACGCCCCGGCACCCGGCTCCTCAACTCGGCCAGCGTGAGGCCGAGTTCACGGGCGGTCGCGGGGTCGTGGATCTGCCCCCACTGATGATGAGCCCGGTCGACCGCCGCCTCGACGGCAGCTGTGCCGGGTGCCTGCCCGGCGGCCAGCCGCGCCGCGGCCACCGCGAGCCAGGCCCGACAACTCCGCACCGGATCCCCCGCCAACATCGCCAGATCGGCCCGCACTTCGATCCAGTGCAGCGCTTCTTCCGAACCCGTGCCGTGGGCGCGTACGGCGGCTTGTTCGTGCTCGGCGGCGAGAGCGTCGGCGTCGGCGTGACGACCGGCTTGAACGGCATCCGTGATGGCGCTGTGAGGGTCAGCGCTCTCCTGCCCGCCTGTGCTGTCTCGACTGAGGCCGGCAAAATCCAGCCCGTCTGGGGGACCCCCCTCTGGGGGAGTCTGAGGACGAGGCCCCTTCAGGGCCGACGGGGGTCTGGGGGCGGAGCCCCCAGGGACGCCCGCCCCCACGCTCCCCGGCACAGCAACACCCGCCGCGGACAACACCACATCCGCATACGCCTCCGCCCCCAGCCGCTCCACCGCCTGCTGATGCAACTGCTCAACCGGCGGACGCCACCCGCTGCGCAGAATCGTCGCGACCGCCTTCATGTACGACGGCACAGCCACCACCCGCCGAGCGGGAGGCGGTGCGATGCGACCGTAAACGGCGTTCGTGCGGCCCGAGTCGAGGGGATGCGTGCGCAGCCACTGCCAGGTCTCCGCGTCCGCGTGCAGATCGAGCAGCAACGTCGTCGTCCCCGGCGCCCGCAACCGCAGCTCCTCCCGGACCCAGGCCCACGGGAACGCGGTGTACCGGACGGTCGCCGGAGTCGTACGAGCCAGCGCCAGATGCGGAAGGTGCTGTTTCCGGTCGAGTTGGAGCTGGCCGGTGACGAACACGGTCAACGGACCCGGTGCCGTGGCGGCGGCCCGCAACCGGGTCAGTACGGCCTGCGGCTCCAACGGGTCGGCGAGTTCGACAACGTTGGCGGTGTCCGCGCCGGACAGCACGGCGGGGTCGACGGCCGCGAGCACGGGGAGTACGGACGCCGCGTCCACCAGGCGCCCCCTGCCCACCGGCGAGGCCGCGAGCAGCAACACCGTTCCAGGCATACGCCCTCCCCCGAACCGTCCAACACAGCGATCACATCATTCACTTCGTACCTCAGCACCGTAACCTCTGCTCAACCTCTGCTGTCGCAAAGGGTGATGTCAGGACCGCCGTACCGCGAAGATGGTGGTGTCGTCGGCGAGATGTCCGCCGCTGTGGCGCAGGGTGCCGTCACGGACGTAGGCGACGAGCCGGTCCGGGTCGGCGAGGTGCGGATCTGCCAACACCCCCTCCGAGACCAGGGACTTGAGCGGGTAGAAGACGCCCGCGCCGTCCCGCGCCTCCGTCACCCCGTCGGTGACCACGAGCAGGGTCTCACCGGGGCCCAGGGCGACTCGTAGGGTCGGCGGCGGACCGTCCATGTGGGCCAACTCGCCCAGCCCGAGCGGGAGTCCGTGCCCGGGCGGCAGCGACCGTACGCCGTGCGGGCCGACCACCAGCGGGGGTTCGTGACCGAAGTTGACGACCTCGACGGTGTCCGGTTCGGCGACGGGGAAGCTCAGCAGGATGGCTGTCGCGAACCGGTCGATGCGGTCGTCGTCCTCGCGGTCGAGGGCGGCGAGATGCAGCCCGTGCCGGTGGATCCGGGTCTCCAGCCGCGCGGCGACGGTCGCGAGCTCCCGCTCGTGGTACCCCGCCTCGCGGAACGTGCCGAGCAGCGCGGCCGCCGCCTCCACCGCGCCGAGGCCCTTGCCCTGGACGTCGCCGACGAGGGCGCGGGTGCCGTGCGGGCCGGGCTGGATGTCGTAGAAGTCGCCGCCGACGCGGGCGAAGGCGTCCGCGGCGAGGTAGACGGCCGCGTGGTCGAGGCCGCCCCAGCCGGGCGGCAGCGGGCGCAGCAGCGTGCGGCGGGTGGTCTCGGCGACGTCCCGCATGCGCAGCATCCGGCGTTCGCCGCGGACCCGGACCACACAGGCCAGGACGGCCAGGGCGCCGCCGACGCCGACGAGGATGAAGTCGGGCAGCCCGGTCTGGTACTGGCGCGGCCAGGCGTGGTCGGCGAGGACGTAGGTGGCCAGGCCCAGCACCGCGAACACGGCCGTTCCCCGCACCCCGCAGATCGCCGCGGCGATACCGGGCACGAGCACGATCCACGAGACGGTCCGGAACTCGCCGCCGGTGTACCAGTCGACCAGCAGGATGCTGACGAGCACCAGCAGCGGGGGTATCCAGGCGACGCTGCGCCCGCGCACCCGCAGCAGATGCTGCCGCCGGATCGCCTCGGGGTCGCCGTCGAGCGGGGAGCGCCCGAGGGCGCCGTAGCGCACCGGTCTGTGTCCGCGGCCGCTCACGGTGTCAGTATGCGACCGACATCCGGGTGCGCGGGTGCTCGTGCCGCTCCAGCTCGTCGACGAAGGCGACCGCGTAGTCCTCGGCGCTGATGAGGCTGCGGCCCTGGTCGTCGGTCATGAACTGGTCCCCGTCGACGCGGAAGCGGCCGGTGCGGGTGCCCGGGGCGATCTCGGCGGCGGGGGAGACGTAGGTCCAGTCAAGGCCGTCGTCGGGGCCGTCGTCCAGGGCGCGGTAGTAGGCGAGGACGTCGCGGTGGGCGTGGGCCTCCGGGAGGTAGGCCTCGGGGAAGCCGGGCTGGTCGCTGAGGGCCTGGCCGGGGGCGACCTCCAGGCCGCCGGCGCCGCCGACCACCAGGAGCCGCCCGACACCGGCCGCGCGGACGCCCGCGACGAGGGCCTCGTTCAGGGCGAGGAAGGGGCCGCGCGGATCGCTGCCGTCGCGGGGCGGTACGCACGCGGAGGCGACGGCGTCGGCGCCGCGCGCGACCTCGGCCACCTTCGCCGGGTCCGTCGCGTCCGCCGCCGTGGCGGTGACCCCGGGGACGGGCGACCGGCCGGAGCGGCTGACCGCCAGGACCTGGTGGCCGCGGGCCGACGCCTCCGTCGCGATCCGGCTGCCGACCATGCCGGTGGCGCCGAAGAGTACGAGCTTCATGCGCCCCAGCGAAACACGCCGCAACGGAGGCCGCACGCCGACTTGCCACCGCCTCCGCCGGGGTGTGCATTGGTAGTACGGGGAGAGAGAGGAGTGCTCTCATGGCTCATGCGGCACCCACGCCCGGCGGAATGACCGGCCAGGGCAACACCACCGGCCGGGGCGGATTCACGAGCAATCTGCCCGACATCTTCGACGCCCGCGTCCACCGCGTGGCGAAGGTGGCGATCCCGGTCGTCCTGGGACTCGTCTACGGCTACTGGGCGGCGGCCAACCGTCGCAGCGGCGGCCCCATCACCGGCTGGAACATCCTGTTCGGCTTCGTCACGGCGCTCGCGTTCATCGTGCTGTGCCTGGCGGTGGCCCAGTTCGCGCCGCTGCTGAAGCGCGAACTGCACTCGCTGGTCAAGTCCGCCTTCGCGGGCGCGGCGCTCGGCTTCCTCTACAGCCAGACCGGCGAGAGCGTACTGCGCTCCGCGGCCATCGGTCTCGCGACCACGGCGGCCGTCTTCCTGGTCTTCTTCTACCGTTACTACACACGCGAGGACGGAGAGGGCAACCGCATCCGCTGACCCGGCACCAACAGCAACACGTGGGCCCCGGCACCGAGTTGGTGCCGGGGCCCACGTCATTCCCTACTGCCTCCCTACGGCGCCCAGTTCCAGATGCCGCCGCCGGTCGACGAACCGGAGGAGCTCCAGCTCCACGTGCCCGAGGCGCTCCACGACCCGGAGGCCGAGGTGCTCCACGAGGAGTTGTTGTCGTTCCAGTTCGGGTCGTTGTTCCAGTTGGAGTCGCCCGAGTTGGAGTTGCCGCCGTCGCGCCAGCCCGGACACGGGTCCGAGCAGGACGGCACGCCCTGGCCGCCGGTGTCGACGAACGCCGCGCTGGCCCAGGCCTGCGCGCCGACGAGCCAGTACCAGTCGGGATTCCCGTTGACGCGCTGTCCCCTGACCACGCACTGGACGCGGTCCTGACTGCCGGGTGAGAGCGCGGCGACGACGGGTGAGCGGGTGGTGGGCGACTCCCGCACGTTCAGTTCCGTGCGGGACACGACGGTGCCCCAGATCGGACTGCCGCCACCGCCACCACCGCCATGTCCTTCGGCGTACGTGGTCGGTGCTGCCGCTGCCGTGGTGCCCGCCGCCGCGACGGCGAGAGTGCCACCGGTGAGCAGGGCCGCGGCCAGAGTCCGCAGGGCCGGAGTGGTGCGCATGATCGGCCTCCTTCTCCCCAGCTCCAGGAAACACCCGTTCGGGTGAAGCCTCCACCCGAGAGCGGGCTCCCCAGTTCCGCCAAGGGTTCCGCGCCTCGGCGGAGGGGTTCCGCGACCCGGCCCACCCATTCGGTTCGACATTTGACCCATACGCAGTCAAAAACCGCCGACCCGCTCGCATACGACGCCCCTCGGCCGTGTCCTGAGGACGTGCCCCCACGTCTCCGGAGCGCCCTGTCGGCCGTCCTCGTCGCCCTCTCCTGCCTCCTCACGCCCTTCGGCGCGCTGGCGGCCTGGGCGGCGTACGGCCTGACCGACTCCGGCCGCTACGTCACGACGATGGCGCCGCTGGCCGCCGACCCGGCCGTACGGGACGCGATCGCGGACACGGTCGGCGCGGGCATCCTGCGCGAGGTGCGGATCGGCGGGATCCAGGTCGGCGGAGCCAGGGTCGGCGGGGTCCGGATGAGCGCGACCCAGGGCGTGATGGCGCCGTTCGTGCACGACGCGGTCCGCTCCTTCACCAAGACCCAGGCCTTCCGCGTGGCCTGGGACGAGGGCAACCGGGTCACGCACGAAGCCGTCCTGAACGCCTTGCGGGAAGAGGGCCGGACCGACACGGTCACCGTCGACCTCGCCCCCGTCACGGCCAGCGTCAAACACCAACTCGCCCACGAGAACCTCTCGTTGGCGAACAACATCCCCGTCCAGCACACCCGGGTCGAGGTCCTCCCGGCCGGTGAACTGGGCCCGCTCCGGGAGGAGTTCCACGTGCTTGAGGTCGCCGGCTTCTGGCTCCCCGTGGCCGCCGCCGTCTTCGCCGTCACCGGTATCGCCGTCGCCGTGCGCCGCCGTCGCGCGATCACCGCGACCGCGCTCGGCACGGCCCTCGGCGGCGCGCTGCTCGGCCTCGCGCTCGCGATCGGCCGCCACTTCACCGTCGCCGACCTGCCGGCCGAGCTCTCCGGAGCGGCGGGCGGCGCGATCTACGACGCCCTGACCGCGACCCTGCGCAAGGTCGCCTGGCTCCTGCTGGGCGTGGGCCTGACGGTGGCCGCGCTGGCCTGGCTCACCCGATACGCCCGTGCCGTACGGGAGTTCCTCCTGCTGCGCCTCCTGCGAGAGCGGCGAGCGTCCGCAACGCCCGCCGCAGATCGGGCACAGCAGCCGACGCGAGCCCAAGTCTGACCGCGTCCGGGGTCACCTTCGGATCCACGCTGAAGGCGGTCCCGGGCGTGACCGCGATCCCGTGCGCCGCCGCGGCGGCGGCGAAGGTGTCGGCCCGCCACGGCGCGGGCAGCTCCCACCAGGCGTAATAGGTCAGCGGATCGGCCCGTACGCCACCGAAGTCCCCCAACTCCTCGACGACAAGCCGCTGTCGGACCTCCGCGTCGACCCGCTTGGCGTCGACCAGCCGCGCCACGGTCCCGTCGCCGATCCACCGCACCGCCGCCTCCAACGCGAACCGCCCCGCACTCCACCCACCCGACCGGATGGCGGCCCCCACGACCTCGACGCGCCCTTCCGGCACGACAAGAAACCCCACGGTGAGCCCCGGCGCGACCCGCTTCGACAGCCCGTCCACGACATGGACGAGCCCGGGCGCGTAGGCGGCGAGCGGCGCGGGGGAGTCCGGGTGGAGGAACGACCAGATGCGGTCCTCGACGACGGGCAGCCCCAACTCCCGCACGACACCGCCGATTTCACGCTTCCGCGCCTCACTCGTCGTCACGGAGGTCGGGTTGTGGAGCGTCGGCTGCAGATAGAGGGCGGAGAGAGGCGCGGTGCGATGCGCGGCGACGACCGACTCCGGGCGCGGCCCGTCCCCGTCCGCCGCCAAGGCGACCAGCGTGACCCCGAGCCGCCCCGCGATCTCCCTGACCAGCGGATACGTCAACGGCTCGACCCCGACCCGCCCTCCCGGCCGGACGAGGGAGGCGAGCGTCGCGGCGATGGCCTGCCGGGCGTTGCCGCTGAAGAGGACGCGGTCGGCGGCGGGACGCCAGGCGGGTGTGGCGAGCAGCTCGGCCGCGGCCGCGCGAGCCGCCGCCGTCCCGGTCGCGGCCGCCGGACGCAGCGCCTCGGTCAGCACGTCCGGGCGGAGCAGCGGCGCGAGCGCCGGGGCCAGCAGCTCCGACTGGCCCGGTGCGGAAGGGTAGTTGAGCTCCAGATTCACCGGCGCGGTGGTCGCCGCCTCGACGATCGCCTGCCCGTACGGCCCCGCCGCCGCGGCCCGCACGAAGGTGCCGCGGCCGACCTCCCCCA